>NZ_JRHO01000014.1:668670-1003006 GCF_000765475.1 Methanococcoides methylutens | reverse complement strand
GAACATTTAACTCGCATGGCTTAGTCGAATACCGATAGCAGTAACCTCTGGCAGGATCAACCAGAGTTATTTGTTAAAGCACACAAAATTTGGAAGTTAACTAAGAATTGTCGGAAAAGAACTCTTTTGTTTAATTAGAGAGTTGTTTTCTTTGCACAATAGTTGGTTAGTTCTTTTGATAGATAAAGTCACTATCAGTCAGAATTAACCGAACTGCCACTTTCAACGTCAGACCGGAAAAGCTCCGGTCTCCACTAATGATTTTGAAATGGAGGTGATTGAAATTCCACGCACGTTGTGCGGGATTCTCATAATACATCTCATCGCATATATACCTTCCGAATCGGAAGATTGTGACACATTTTTGGAGAATGTGTCGATATACGCAAAATGTATGACGTTTTTCGAACTCTCAGTAGATCGTGTCAGAATCGACAGCGACCAGCTCACTGAGAGCACCCCTACAATAGCTCACTCGTATTTATACGTTGTGTGTCAATATGTGACACGGATTTATATCCAAGGGTGATTGAAGGCTTTTTCCGACAACATATATACCAAATTTCCAGTGAATCAAAGGCTTCTTTCAAATGTATTTCCATGCTTGAAATAATAAGGAAATCGGGATCAGAAAAAGTGAACAATTGGAATATATCAAATGATCCGGTACAAAGAATTCATGATGAAACTTGCTCTGGCATACCTAGAATGATCCTGACCTGCCGTGACATTGCTGAAGTACAACACATTATAAACACATTCTATATAGTGACCTCCTAAAGAAACCAATACAACCACCATTTCCTATTTATACCATTAATCATGTAGATTATACGATCATTATGGATACAACTACACAACTGAGGGATCGCTTTTTACGGCGATAAACCGATTCAAGACCGAAAGATAAGCATTTTTGACACGACCCTTCGTGACGGCGAACAAACCCCCGGTGTATCCCTAACTCCTGAGCAAAAGATTGAGATTGCTCATCAGCTTGCAAAGCTTGGAGTGGATACTATCGAGGCAGGATTCCCGATCGCCTCTGCAGGTGATATGGAATCCGTGCACAATATCGCAACCGCAGGCCTCACATCAGAGGTATGTGGTCTTGCACGTGTACTCACAAAAGACCTTGATGCCTGTATCCAGGCAGATGTAGGAATGATACACACCTTCGTTTCCACATCTGATATCCAGAGGATACATACTATTAAGAAGAGCCGTGAAGAAGTCATTGAAATGGCGACCAATGCCGTAGAGTACATCAAGGACCACGGCATGCGCTGCATGTTCTCTGCAATGGACGCGACACGAACAGATATGGACTATCTGATCGAGGTCTACAAAGCAGTAGAGGATGCAGGGTGTGACATCATCAACGTTCCTGATACCGTGGGAGTGATTGCTCCATCAGGCATGTATCGTCTCATAAGTGAACTGGACAAGGACATTAACATCCCTATCGACACTCACTGCCACAATGACTTCGGACTTGCCGTAGCAAACAGTCTGATGGCCATAGAAGCCGGTGCAAGCCAGGCACAGGTAACGGTCAACGGACTTGGAGAGCGTGCAGGAAATGCCGATCTTGCGGAGACAGTAATGAGCCTGCGCTCCATCTATGGTGCAAAGACGAACATCAACACCGAATACATCGTTGAAACTGCGCGTATGGTAGAACGATATACAGGAGTAGCCATTCCACCGCATATGCCGATCGTCGGAGAAAACGCATTTGCCCATGAATCAGGCATACACACACACGGCGTCCTCGAAAACTCCGATACATTCGAACCCGGCATCATGACACCGGAAATGGTGGGCCATACACGCAGGATAGTACTCGGAAAACACGCAGGCAGACATGCAGTTCTCAGATCACTTCAATCTGCGAACATCCATCCTTCCGATGAACAGCTCGATGCCATCATCGACAAGGTAAAACTGCTTGCAGACAAAGGCAAACGCATAACCGATGCCGACCTCTATGTAATAGCATTCGATATCCTTGGTAAACCTGAAGGAATGCCAACCATCGATCTCAAAGAGGTGAGCGTGATGACAGGAAATGTCACCACATCAACAGCTGTTGTAAAGGCTCTGGTCAACGGAACCGAGCGTATCACATCCGATGTAGGTGTCGGACCTGTGGATGCAGCCCTGAAAGCCGTTGAGACCCTCATCGGAAAACATGCAACCAGCGTAAGCATACATGACTTCAGAATAGAAGCTGTGACCGGCGGTGCAGATGCACTTGCAGAGGTCGTTATCGGCGTACAGGATGAAAAAGGCAGAATCGTCACAGCCCGCGCAGCAAACGCGGATATTGTCCTGGCTTCTGTAGAAGCGCTCGTAACAGCTATTAACATGCTCCTTAAGACGTAAGGACTTTTACGAGCAGTTTAATAATGGATGTCATGAGCCTTATCTTAGGCTTGTGACTTCCATAGAAACCATCAATAAAGCTTCACACAATTGTGAAGCATTACTGTTTTTGACGATTTTATTGCATTTAGACAAAAAATTAATTAAAAGATATAGGGTTAAACACAGATTGTATTTCATCAATGCGTGACTTTGTGGCATCGAGTAATTCCTGTATCCCTTTACGTTCTTGATACAAATCAAATTTCACATCATCGTTAATTGCTGCTTCTATTTTCCGATTTATATCTTCAATCTAATCTTCATACTTGATTACATCCCATTTTAGATCATCAGATTCTTCCACAGCATCATACATTTCTTGTGTGATCATACCTACCCTCAATCAAATTCTAAATGACAACAATTTAATACTTTTTTGCCTCGGCGAGTATACTGCACCTACATTTACCAATTTAGCAATAGCATCTGAAAGTGCTTTGGGAGAAAGGCGTGTGATTTTTTCAATATCTGCAATGTCAATAATCGTGTCCACACCAAAGTATTGTTCCATCTCAAGATAGAGATTTTTAGCATTTTCAGGTAGTCGGAAAATTTCATTTGTTTCAAGATTGGAATCTCTAAATTGTTGAGAATGGTGAAACATGTCCAACCAATTATTATAACCATTGTCTACATCATCAACAGAAACTTCTGATTTAAAATTCATTCTAGCAATACTAGATGCTATCTTAGGAGCCGCATCGCCCAAGTCTTGTTTGTATGAAAACGTATCTGCATGAGTGAACGTTTCAATCATATCATAAATACGATCAGTAAGGCGTTTCTCAGCTTTTTTTGTAATTTCCGGTTGAAACATAAGAGAATCAATCAATTGTGCCCGAGCAAATGGGATTTCAAATGTAATATCTTTTAAATATTCATCTCTACGCCTTGTATCAATATCAAATGTTACTGGAACATGTACAAACATTTCTTTTGGATTAAATATTGACAAATTCACTTCCAAGCTATCTTTTGGATTTACATTCTTTTCAACTTCAAGTGAATTGTAATAATATGCAGATTTTGTCGATTTAAATTCCTTTGGTATAATTCTCATTATAGACTTGAAGTGCTCCCAGCCACTTTTTTTAGAGATGATTCCTGAATCAATACCACCTTTTTCATTAATACCAACTGCATTCGAAGAAACAGAACACAATGCAAGTGTCTGTGCTATTTCATCTATATTCTCAGCTTCTTTTTTAAAAGGCCTTTTAAAAAAATCAACATATTCCTCTGAGTTCATAACCTTTCGATGAAGTAGCTTTTTTGGATCTGCCTTTTCCCAGGATCTTACATACTTCACGTTAGTATTGACTAAATTGTTCATTCTTCCACTAACAACTCTTTCAAGTTCAAACGATGTCACTTCAATAAATTCATTTTTAGCAGGAAGGGGAACATCTGAATCTCTTATTGCATAGATTTCTCTTTTTGGGCTTTGAAGAAACGGAGATGGATCAAGATAAAAGATAGAACGACTTCTCCCATCAAACCTCACAAACCCGATTTCATCTTTTTCAAAGATAAGATTGTGTTCGAATCCTGATAATTCATATCCGAATTCGCGGGTTTTCAGAGTTTGTCGAACAGCCATGAAACGAAATTCTGTTTATTAATTAATAAGGGTTGTCGTGTTAGATCTTTTAAAGCAATATAACTGAAAACGCTCGTAACAGCTATTAACATGCTCCTTAAAACATAAGGAGCATGCAAGAGGTCATAGATTCACACTGTCACCTGGATTTCCCGAAATTCAAACGTGACCGTGAAGAAGTAATTGAAAGAGCACGCAATGCGGGTGTTGTTGAAATGGTCAATTCAGGTATTGACCTTAAGACGAACATCTCAACACTCGCACTTGCAAAACAATACGATTTTATTCATCCTACAATAGGCCTTAGCCCACTTGTTGTTTCTCATTACGGTAACGAAGTCGCCGACGAGATCCTTCTCCAGCTTGAACAGGAAGCTGAGAACAGTGTCGGCATCGGCGAAGCGGGTCTTGATTACCACTACTATAAGGATAGCAAGGAAAGGGAACACCAGAAAGAATACTTCCAAAAGGTCATCGAGATAGCAGACAGTTATAATAAACCCCTCATTATACATGGAAGGGAAGCCGAAGAGGATTCTTTCGAGATGGTACGGGATCTTGATAAGGTCATCTTCCATTGCTACGGAGGCTCAGTAGAGACCGCCAGCATGATAACAGATGCCGGATACTACATCTCAATCCCCACCATTGTATGTTTTTCAGATCATCACAGGTCCATAGCTGAAAATGTACCCCTTGACAAAATACTGATCGAGACCGACAGCCCTTACTTATCTCCCAGAAAGGGACGCAATGAACCTGCATTCGTGCTGGACATTCTTCCGGTGATTGCAGAGGCAAAGGGAATTGAAGAAGAAGCAATTGCAAAGGCAACCCTTAAAAATACAAGAAGTGTATTTGGTCTTTAAGATAACAAAAGGAGATACATAATGAAAGTTCAGAGGATCAACACATCACCATATGCATCCAATTCATACCTCATCAATGAAAAGATACTCATCGACCCGGGAATGGATACGAGCAAGCTTATCCAAAAGCTGGAAGAGCTTACCGACCCAAGGAATATCGAACTGATCATCCTCACCCATGGACATTTCGATCACAGTGCAGCTGCAAAACCTGTGGCTGAGCTCTGTGACGCACCCATAGCGATACACAAGGACGATGCTGCATCTTTGAAAAGTGAGGAGACAAGCGCATCCATGTTGTTCTCATCCCCGGCACCCAACTTTGAACCGGATATACTCTATGAGGACGGCGACATCATCCGGATAAGTGACACAGAAGCACTTCAACTGATCCATACACCCGGACATACCCCAGGTGGTATCAGCCTCTATGAACCTTATTCCAAAGGGCTCTTTTCAGGGGATACCGTGTTCCCTAATGGCGGTATTGGACGTACTGATTTTGCAGGAGGTAACATGGAAGAGCTCTCAAGATCCATTGAAAAGCTCACCGATCTGGACGTTATCACCCTTTACCCAGGACACGGTCCTGTAACCAGTGAGGACGTGAATAAACAGATACTCCTGTCCCTGCAAATGTCAAAATCATTCCGATAAAGAGAAAGATCATGTCAGGAAAAAAACGTAAACAAAAAGGCTCTTATGAGTCTGGATTCCTCCCCATGGACCGCAAAGAGTGCAAAAGACGCGGATGGGATGAGCTTGATATCATCATCATTTCCGGGGATGCATACGTAGACCATCCAGGCTTTGGTGCAACGATAATAGGCCGTGTCCTCGAAGATGCCGGTTTTAAAGTAGGTATCATCGCCCAGCCAGAATGGGATAATACCGATGACTTCATGAAACTTGGCAGACCACGCCTCTTTTTCGCAGTAGCTGCTGGCAACACTGACTCAATGGTCAGCAATTACACACCTGCACTCAAACCCCGGCCAAAGGACCTGTACTCCCCCGGAGGCAAAACCGGAATGCGTCCGAATCGTGCAACTGTCGTTTATTCCAACAGACTGAAGCAAGCATACCCTGACGTACCGATAGTGATCGGAGGTATCGAGGCATCCCTCCGCCGTTTTGCAGAATATGACTACTGGTCCGACAAAGTAAGGCAATCCGTACTTGCAGATGCTCCTGCGGACCTGCTGGTCTATGGAATGGGAGAATTGCAGACCACAGAAATTGCCCGAAGACTTGATGCAGGCGAGGATATCAGCAGCATAAGGGATATCAAGGGAACTGCCTGGAAGCTGGAAGTGAAAAAGTGGAAGGAAATGAAGACAAGTGAAGATACCACTTTCCCTTACGTGGAACTTCCTTCCTACACAGAAGTATCATCTGACAAGCAACTCTATGCAAAAGCATTCAAGCTGATGTATGAACAGCAGGACCCTGTCAGAGGCATAGCGCTAATACAGCCCCATCCAAAAACAACCATCATCCAGAACCCTCCGATGAGGCAGCTTTCACAGGAAGAACTTGACCATGTCTACGAGTTGCCATACACAAGGGAAGAACATCCCTCTTACAAGGAAAAAGTGCCGGCACTGGAAACTGTTAAATTCTCAATTACAACTCACAGGGGTTGCTTTGGAAGCTGCTCTTTCTGCGCCATAACCCAGCATCAGGGACGTACCGTTTCAAGTCGAAGCATCGAGTCCATAGTGCGTGAAGCACACTTGCTTACGAAACTAAAAGGATTCAAAGGCAATATAATCGGAGTCGGAGGTCCCAGCGCCAACATGTATGCCATGAAGTGCAAGAAATGGGAAAAGAGCGGAGCATGCAAGGATAAGCTCTGCCTGTATCCTGAACCCTGCCCCTCCATGGACACATCCCACAAAGAGAACATAGAGATGTTACGTCTCCTCCGGGAGATCCCCGAGGTAAAGAACGTCTTTGTAAGTTACGGTGTACGTTATGACCTTGCACTTCTCGACCCTGAATATATCGAAGAGCTATGTGAACATCATATCAGTGGACAGCTGAAGATCGCTCCTGAACACTATTCTAAAGAGGTTACCGACTGCATGAAAAAGCCTGGAAAAGAGGTTTTCGAGGAATTTGCCGACATCTTTGAGAAGACGAACAAGAAGCTTAACAAAGACCAGTATCTTGTGACGTTCCTCATGTCAGGACACCCTGCCTGCACCATGGAAGACATGGTCGAACTGGCAGAGTACATAAAGGAAACGAACAGGTATACTGAACAGGTGCAGGACTTCACACCAACACCCATGACAGCTGCCACCTGCATGTTCCACACAGGGCTGGACCCCTTCACGGGGAAGAAGGTATATGTAGCTACATCACGAAGGGAAAAGAACATACAACGTGCTATGATGCATTACCGTGACCCCCGAAACCAGAGCCTTGTATACGAAGGTCTCAAGCAGGCAGGTCGAGAGGACCTCATCGGAAATACATGGAACTGTCTCATATCAAGAAAAGGAAAGAAAACGTCATCATTTATAAAAAGATGAATGATTTTATAACATAAGAATAAACGGTAATACTTGAAAGAATAAGAAAATAGCAAATGTGGCGCTATTGCTATCTAAAATAGTAAAAATTTGTAGTGCACGCAAAGCTTCATTTTCATTACCATTTCGAAGATATGTTATGGATCTTTAAAGATCCACTATAGTTTTCATGGAGAAAGGAATGAACCAGAAAGAAAGATCAAAGATACTCATCATCGACAGCGAAGGCCGCAATGTCGAGCTTCTGGAATCCATTCTTATCTCTGAACAGGATATCATCAGATCATCTTCCGGAAACGAAGGACTCCAAAAAGCCATTGATAATGAACCGGACCTCATCCTGCTTGATAACATGATAAAGGACATTCCTGCTCATGAGATATGCAGGATACTGAAGAGCAACGAAAGTACAAAGCTCATACCAATCGTCATTATTGCAACTCCCGATAAAAAGGATGAAAAGATAAAAAGCCTTGAAGAAGGAGCTGATGACTTCGTTAACAAACCGGTCAGTTATATGGAGATCACTACACGTGTGAAAGCGTTGTTAAAGATCAAACATTTGCAGGATAAAGTTATCAAAGAACGAAATCAGGCCTCCCAGTACCTTGATGTCATAGGTTCCATTATAATAATACTTGATAAAGATTCAAGCATCGATTTTGCCAATAAGAAAGCTTGTAACTTGCTGGGATGGAAGAAAGAGGACATTATAGGAAAAAGCCTGACCGATTTCTTCCCGGAAGATACGAAAGATATCCAGAAAAAAGAACTATTCCAGATATTTGAAGGTAAAAGAGAACTGCCTGAATTCCATGAACTGCCGCTATTGACAAGGAACAGCGATGGGACCACAGAAAAAAGACTGATACTCTGGCATGATGTGATCTTAAAGGATGAGGAAGGAAAGATCATCGGCATGATCCGCTCAGGTGAAGACAACACCGAAAGAGCGAACATGGAAGAAGAGCTCACAAAGGCAAATGAGAAGCTTCGTCTTTCCCATAAGATGAAGGATGAGTTCCTGGCAAACATCAACCACGAACTTCGAACCCCTCTGATATCGATAAAAGGATTTAGTGAACTTCTATACAATGAGCGTCTGGGTGAGTTGAACGAGCATCAAAAGAAGACCATGAAAACTGTTGTCCATAACTCAGAACGTCTTCGACATTTGATAGAATCACTGTTCTATGTCAGCGACATGCAAAATGAAACTATAAAATATACATTTAGCCTCATAGACCTCAAAGAGATGCTGGAAAGCATAGCTGCCAGCATGCTCTCCAATATAGAGCATAAAGGCATTGAATTCAAAAAAGAGATACCTGAAACATTGCCAATAGTGAAAGGCAATAGCAAATATATCGAATCTGTGCTAATACACCTGCTTGACAATGCAATAAAATTCACTCCTGCAGGAGAAACGGTATCGGTGTCATCTTCAGAAGAGAATGGAATTGTGCATATCATTGTACGAGATTCAGGACCGGGAATTCCAAACGATATACTCTGCCAGTTTTGCACCGATATTCCGGAAGATGCCAGTGAAAGTGATATCTGTTGCACTAACCGGGATTACGGCCTGATCATCTGTAAGAAGATCATAAGCGCACACAAAGGTGATATGGGCATCGATACTAAAACAGGGAATGGAACTGAGATCCATGTCCGGTTACCAGCATTTGAAAATGAGAAAACTATCAGCAAATAAGGCAAGATCCGCGATCATAGGACCTTAATTCGAATAAAAAAACACCTGCATATCATTTTCCTTTTTTATTCCTGCCTTTTTACTCCGTAGTTCTTTTTTCTTTATTCTCTTTTCTTTTTTTGCGCCCATGTCAGAAGGTCCAGAAGATCGATCACCGGAACTTTACTAAATGGTTCCATATTGGTACGGCATAATGGACAACACGTTACAATGTAATCCACGCCTTCAGGAATTTCTGCAACTCTTTTTTCTGTAAGCGCTTTTGAGAGTTCAGGGTAACCTTTACGAACTCCTCCCCCGCCTCCACAACATCTGGCATTCTCTCTGGATGTCCTCATTTCCCTGAGCTCACAAACAGCGTTTATCAATTTTCTTGGGGCATCAAATATCCTGTTTGCCCTTCCAAGGTGGCATGGGTCATGATATGTTACAGTTATATCAAGCCTGTCAAGTTCCAATTTATCCAGATTCTCTTCCAGGAATTCTGTTATATGAACAACATTGAACCTGTCAGGGTAGTCATTTTTGAGAGTATTGTAGCAGCCCGCACAGCTGGCTATTATGGTATGAGCACCTGCTTTTTCCATCTGCCTGACATTATGCGCTATTAGTTCAGTTGCATCAGACCCTGTTCTCAGAAGAGGGGAACCGCAACAGACCTCATCGGGAAGAACTGTCACATCAAGGTGGCTGATAAGGTCGTATGTCCTAAGTACAGTTTCCTGATATCGGTAAGACCCAAGGCAACCAACAAAATACACATTCTCAGCGTGTTCCGGCATATCGCGTTGCTCCATTAACCACCCAAGTCTGGAATGGGTTTCATTCATCGGATTACCTGTGGAAAGCGTGTTCTCACGCAGGTACCTTTGGGTCTCTGTTTCCTTGCCCATTTCCACAATTTCATGCCTTATATTTTCAAAGACATCAGGGGGCATTGCTCCTGCAGGACACATCTCCTCACATATGCCACATGTAGTGCAGGTATTGATGCTATCAATAATACTCTCATCAAGTTCCATTCCCTCAGAGATCCCTTTTGCGATCATCATCCTTCCCCTGGTGCTGAAAGATTCCCATCCGAGCTCTTCAAATATAGGACACACCGAACGGCACGTTCCGCAACGAACGCATTTGAGTATTGACCTTAACTGTTCATCCTCCATGATCACAACCCCATCTTTCCCGGATTCAATATCCCCTGAGGATCAAGTGCATTCTTGATCTGTCGCATCACATACATCGAGGTCGGGTGTTCCAGCTCCATATAGCCTGCACGCGCCTTTCCCACCCCATGTTCAGCACTTACAGTACCGCCTACATCGATAACACGCCTGTATATCCTGTCAGCTACAGTATTGACATGCTCCATTGCATTTTCATCCAGCATATCGATTGTCATACCTGTGTGAAGGTTCCCGTCACCGATATGTCCGTATGTCATTATCGGTATGTTAAACTCCTCTGATAATGAGCGAACATATTCCAGCATTCCGGGAAGCTCCTTTATGGGGACCCCTATATCCTCCCCGACATAGACACGGGTTCGTTTCGGGTCGATCCTGGATATAGCAGCACCCACAAGCCTGCGCGCATTCCAGAGACGAGAACTTTCATCTGCAGTTGAAGCCACCTTTATTGCAGAAGCAAGCTCAGAACAAACATTTCCGACAGTATCTGCCTCTTCCTTCACAGCACTCTCCATTCCGTCAACCTCTATAAGCAGAATAGCTCCTGCATCAGGAAGCTCCACAGTGGGATCATATCTGCGGACAGTCTCTATTGCAGTGCTGTCAAGGATCTCACATGCCGAAGGTATAATTCCTGCTGATAGTATCTTTACCACTGTTTTGCCGGCGAGGGCAGTATTACCAAAAGAAGCCAGTATTACACTGCGTGCCCTTGGAAGAGGGTGCATTCTTAGAACTGCCCGGGTGATAATTCCAAGTGTCCCTTCCGAACCGATCATAAGGTCGGTCAGATCGTATCCGGATGCGGTCTTGAGCGTCCTTGAGCCGGTCCTCACTATCTTCCCGTCTGCCATAACGACCTCAAGGTCAAGCACATAGTTCCTTGTTGTACCGTATTTTACGGAACGCATCCCGCTTCCGTTGTTCGCCATTAGCCCGCCAATGGTGCACATGGCAGTGCTCCCGGGATCCGGCGGAAAGAAAAAACCATAGGGAGAAAGTGCCTGATTCAGTTTCTCGTGCACAACTCCAGGCTCCACGGTAACCTGGAGATTATCAGTGTCAATTTCAACAATACGATCCATTGAGGACATGTCAAGTACGATCCCACCATCTACGGGAACAGCACCTCCGCAAAGGCCGGAACCTGCACCTCTTGCCACTACAGGCAACCCAAGCTCACCTGCCAGTCTGACAACAGATGCGACCTGTTCGGAATTATGAGGTCGGACAACGGCATCAGCTTTCCCTTTTACCTGAGAGGCATCAAAAGAATAACAATAAAGCTCTGAGGACCTTGTTGAGACATTTTCCTCTCCAACAATGGCTTCCAGTTGTTTCTTGAGCATTAACATACCCTGCAACCTTTTTCAAAATAAACGTTTGGGTATTTGAAACAAATTTGCCGGATCTTTGGCAAATATCACTCAGATCCGGTAGAAAAGATTTACATCTACCTTAAGCATATTAGGGAAACATGACATCATATTTTGAGGTAGAACAGCGGGATGGTGCTGCCCGTATTGGAAAAATTCTCCTTTCAACACCTATCAGGACGCCGCACATAATTGATACGGTATCACTCAAAGACCCAGCAGGTCCTTTTGCAGATGCCGGGTCCATGTGGGACCTTTCTGCAGAAGAAGCTTTGGAAAATATCCGGAAGATACGCGAGCTTTCCGGTGATGATACGATCCTCATTTTGCCGCATCAGGACCTCACACCGGATGTGCCGGGTGATGTGGCAGAGACGATTGCAAAGAAGATCGATATGGAAGCTACCGGCCCTATTGGACGCATTTACCGACATGGCCAGGATGTAAAGAAAGCAGACCTTTACATTATGGAAGGAGCAGGTTCCTTCCAGGGCAATGCCAGGAAGTTCATGCAAAGGATAATTGAGATCAGGGAAAAAATAGCCCCTGATACTGCTCTCTATGTCCCGAACCTTTGCACACCTGCAAATGCTGCCATGCTGATCTACCTTGGCATCGATATTGTTGATAACACTCGTGCCACTGTGGCCGGGTACAATGACATTTATCTTACTACATCAGGAAGCTACTTTGTCGACTCTATGGCCGAACTTCCATGCAGGTGTGACGCCTGTGCTCCCATAACACTGGAAGAGCTCAGGGAAATGCCAAAAGCAGATCGTGCTGAGATATTAACAAGGCACAACTGCAACATGCTTGAAGCAGAGGTTGTCCTGGCAAGAGAGAGGATACGCGCGGGCAACCTGCGTGAATATGTGGAAGGCCAGTGTCGTGTAGAGCCCTGGCTTGCAGGACTCCTGAGACTTTTCGATACTCAATATGGTTACATGGAAGAACATGCACCCCTTGCACGTTCCAACCAGCTGCTTGCAACAACTTCCGAATCAATGACCAGGCCTGAGGTCGTTCGATTTGCCAGAAGGATACATGAAAGATACACCCCTCCTGAAACCGATATTCTGGTCCTGTTGCCATGTTCTGCCAAAAAGCCATATTCAATCTCGAACTCACATAGCAAGTTCATAAGATCACTGGGAAAGAACCGCAGATACGTCCATGAAGTAATAATCACATCTCCACTCGGAGTTGTACCAAGGGAACTCGAACTTACCTATCCTGCATCTCATTATGATACCGTTGTGACCGGGTACTGGGATGCTGAAGAGATAAAATGGGTATCATCATGTCTCTCTGAGTATCTTTCAAAGAACAAATATTCACATATCATAGCCCATGTGGAAGAAGCATACAGGGAGATCTGTGAGATCGTTTCAAAGGAACTTGGAATTGAGATCATCTATACAAGCTCAGGCAATGTGACCTCCTACGAATCCCTTGACAACCTCAAGAACACCGTATCAGGTATCGTTGCAGAAGGAGAATTTGGACAGAACAAACCAAGAAGTGACCTGATGCGCGCTATTGCAGACTACCAGTTCGGTCCGGGTGCAGGAGAGTTACTTGTTCCTGACAGATCAAAGATAAAGGCACCATTCCCAAAACACCAGGTGTTCATAGACAAGAAACAGATAGCTACACTGATACCACAATATGGGATAATAGCACTTACTATCGATGGTACCCGTCTGCTTGCCGCATCAGATGATTATGAAGGCTACACTGTAACTATCGATGATTTCCTCCCAAGAGGCTCTTTGCTTGCACCAGGTGTTATTGATGCTGATGAGAGGATCCGGACCGGTGACGAGGTCCTTGTCAAAGGAAGTAAAGCTATCGGAGTAGGGCGTGCCATGATGAACGGGAAAGAAATGGTTGCCTCCACAAGAGGTATAGCTGTTGATCTGCGTCACATAAAAAAAGCTGATAAAGATAAGGATAAGGATTGATCTTCAAGATCCTTTTCTTCTTTTTTTCAATATTCTTTTTAAGAAAAAGAACATTATATTTCCTGATGATCATCAGACAGTTTGAACCTTATGATTTTGAAGATGTTCTGAACATTGAAATGGAGGCTTTCACAGAACACAATCCTTTTGTCTATATGAATTTCTATGAAATGAACAAAGACGGGTTCTTTGTCGCCTCCATTAACAACAGGGTCGTGGGTTTTGTCATAGGATATCGATCTGCAGTTACAGAAGGCCGTGTCTTTTCACTGGCAGTTAAAGAAGAGTATAAAGGAAGGAGAATCGGAAGCCAGCTTATGCAAACCATACTGAACGCGTTCCAGCAGCAGGGATTAAAGTCTGCCACCCTTGAAGTAAGAACCAGCAACCACATAGCTAAAAAGCTATATCAGGACATGGGATTCATAGCATGCTGGGTGGAACATAGATACTATTCAGACGGAGAGAATGCCATCATAATGAAGAAGCAGCTTTCTCCTCTCTGCTGGGTCAACAGCATCCAAGCTAGCCTTTAAGGATATGTTTTACACCTGAAATGAGATCAGGCCACCCGACAGCACTTAATTGTTGCTACCGGAAACATTCCTGCTGGTACGTTTTGCAAATTCCTGCATTCTGGTGGAGGTCCTGCCAATACCTGAAAGCTCATCTTCTGACATTATTGATGCAAGATGGTTACCAAGTACGAATATAGCATGTTTGTGCTCTGCCTTGCTTCGATGGATGTGCACAGGACTTATGGCAAGCGACTGGTACTCAGAAAAGTCATGATCAGTATCCTGGGTTTCCAGATGCCTCTTTATTTGAGCCAGCAATGTATGCAATTGAATCAATTCATCTTTGTGCATGGTTTTTATCCATATTCATTTTTTATACGACAGCACTGCGTAAGAGCGGGCTGCAATATAATAAACTAAAAACTCAAATAAAACCATTTTTCGCGGCAATGCATTTCCTTGCCATTATATAAACCTTTTTCGATTTAATTTTTATGAATAATAATGCACAATAGGGGGAAAAAAGAAAAAAGAGAAGTAAAAGAGGGTAAACCCTCTTAAAAGATTAGAAATCTGCTGCTGTTAGAACATTGACGGTCGCAGGACTCTTAGCAATATTACCTTTCTTTACACCAATAAGGTTCTCGATACCTTTGTCTGATGCGATGTCAAGGATGCGCTGCGTTACTACACCATCAAAAACAACTGTCTTGATGCTATCACTGGTCTCTTTGAGAGTGTTGACAAGATCGCGGACTGCGGTCTCCTCAATTACCTCATCCTTTGAATCCAGAAGCCTGGCTCCAAGAGTACCGAGAAGTGCATCGGAATGAGGCTTGAACCTGCGGGCCTGCGGAGATATCTGAGCTGGTTTAGCTGGTTTAGCTGGCTGAACTTTTCTTGCCGGTTTTACCTGTTTAGGCTCTTCCTCAGAACGTTCTGCCTTCTTTTCCACTTTCTGTGCACTTGCAGATGGCCTTGAAAGCTCACCTTTAACTCTTTCCTTGCGCTTTGGCAAACGTGTGATCCTGCCTGTTTTGGCCGGCTTTTCTTCTTTGGCTGGCTTGACCTCTCCCTTTATGCTATAGCTTTCAAGAGCCTGCTCCACAGGGATCTTCTGCCTCAGGGAACGTACGATCTCCCTTTGTACAAGGTCTTCCACGCTCTTTCCATCAGGAGCACGTGCAATGTAATCAATGTCTGCAACCTGCAAAAGCTCTTTAATGATGAGCTTTCCTCCACGGTCACCATCGGTGAATGCAGTTACTGTCTTCTTCTTTGTAAGTTCAGCAACTTCAGGAGGAACGTTGGTCCCGCCAACACAAATTGTATTCTTAATGCCGTATCTCAAAAGGTTCAGGACATCTGCCCTGCCCTCGACGACCACAATGGCATCTGAATCAAGCACATTTGGACCACATGGGATCTTGTTCTTGCCATAGTACTCCATCTCTTCGATACGGACTGACTGGCGAACTTCATCTGCGATTTCCTGTGACTCAGGAAGGTTCTCATCGAACATGTCGGTGAGAATGTATTTTGCACGGTCTATGATCTGTCTCCTCTTTGTAGCACGGACATCTTCGACCTGTGATACCTCGATCTTTGCAGTGCATGGACCAACCCTGTCGATGGTCTCAAGGGATGCTGCAAGTATTGATGTCTCAACCCTGTCAAGACTGGATGGTATGAAGATGTTACCTCTGGTCTTGCCGCCTTTCGCAGCAACTGAAACCTCGATCCTGCCAATTCGTCCTGTTTTCTGCAGGTCGCGCAGGTCAAGGTCTGAACCCAGCAGACCCTCGGTCTGACCAAAGATCGCCCCGACTATATCCGGACGTTCGATTATCCCATCAGCATTGATCTTTGAATGAATGATATATTTAGTTGTATCAGTATTTTGCATATATAAGTCTCCATTTGTGTGTGGTATGTTGCCTTTAAGACAGTACCCGAACGTAAACAGAACAGCAAAACAGAATCATTCGGACATAACACAAATATAGGATCTCGAAGATCAAGGGAAGAACTACTTATCGGCTACTGTATCCTGACCATCAGGATGCTTGTTCTTAAGCAATCCCATTAAGGAGGTTCTTCTTTGTTCAAACTAACAAGTAATGTATTAACTATCCGGATAGTCCACAGGCCTGACCGCCTAATGGCTGGCAAAAGATCTACATTCTCAGCATGTAGCTATGCCATGGCCTTATTTGTGAACGTTCCGGCATTTATTTACCTTGAACCGTTTGAACGATTATGGAACAATATGATACTAGATCTAAGATGCCGGTGGTTCAATTCCAATAAGATATGAATGAAACCTGGTCCTTTAGATAACTCCCTATATTTGTATTATGTGATGTGGCACAACTATTTTCCCAATAGTGTGACCATGAATATGATTCAGATTATATTTTGATGATCTGCTTACCCCCATTAGATAAAGCACCCAATGGGATTTTTGATAAACCAATTAAATTTTACTTATGACGTGATCTTACTTCGATCACAATAGGCTAATTAGTTCTTACAGTTTAATAACCTTGTGGTTTTCAACTTTTTAGAATATCTCTGCAACACGATTATAATAAAACAGTCTAAATTGTTCTCATGACAAATAAAGTTTATATTTGAAAACAATGTATTTTGTCTTGCATTATCAGAAAGGAACAATGTAAATAAATATAGTAATCATCATTGCGTGAAAATTTACAACAAGACTAACCAACATGTATATATAGAATAATAATGTAGCAGCATTAAGACGAGCGGGACACATTATTTTTTGCTACAATAACCCCCCACTCCCCAAACTCGCTCGTCGATAACTTCATCTTTTTCTATACATCCTTAACATAACTCTTGTTGCTTATTTTATACACCCTTAACATCATTTTTGCATTGATTATTCTATAAGTTGCTCGTTCTATACGTTACTCTTTCTATATATTTTTAAAATTACTAAATGTTAGTCAGGTCCTGTACAAAAATCTATTAACCAGGCTGTCGAACTTATCTTATGAAAGATATTACAAAATATGATGTTGCCATTCTCGGCGGAGGGGCTACCGGAATGTCAACCGCCACACATGTAAGGCGGTGCCGTGATCTTTCTGTTGTTGTCATTTCAAAGGACAGTCATGTATCCTACAGCGAATGTGGAATACCTTTCAAACTTTCCGGCAAGGTAAGGGATTTTGATTCCCTCATCGTAAGAACCCCGGATTTCTTTGATAAAATGGGAATCGATATCCTGCTGGAAACAGAAGCAAAAGAAATAGACCTTAACGAAAAAAAGATAAAACTGGAGGACAGGGATATCGGCTTTGAGAAACTTGTCATCGCCACCGGTGGAACCCATCGCATTCCTTCTCATCTGCAGGCTTCCCTTGAGCTGAACGGCGTATTCACCCTCCAAACGCTATCTGATGGTATGAAAATAGAAAGTGCACTCCTTTCTGCTGAGAATGTTGTTGTCATCGGAGCTGGTGCCATTGGGGTAGAAATCGCTGCAGGAACTGCAAAACGCGGCATACCTACAAAACTTATCAATCGCAGCTCCTCGGTACTCTCACGACTGATCGATACTGACATGTCGGAGATAGTTAAAGGCTACCTTACTTCTATAGGGGTCGATCTTATTACAGGAGAAGTCCCGAAAAGCATTGAAGGAAAGAAAAAAGCTGAATATGTTGTCCTTTCAAAAGAAAAAGTTCCCGCAGATGTAGTTATTATTAGTACCGGGATAGTTCCTGACATAGAAATTGCAAAGAAAGCAGGCATTTCCGTTGGCGAAAGAGGTGGTCTGGTCACCAATGATAATCTTCAGGTCCGGATCGATAACAAATTCTCAACTGATTTCTTTGCCGGAGGAGACTGCTGTGAAGTTACCGAACTTGTCACAGGAAAGAAAAACATGATCCAACTGGCACCTGTAGCAAGACGTATGGCTACCGTAATAGCAGACAACATCTGTGGTAAAGGAACAACATTAGGACCTGTTCTCGGACCCAGTGTTTATGTTGCAGGAGATCTCCTGATCGGTTCTGTGGGACTGACTTCCAGAAAAGCAGAAACCGAAGACATCGGGATAGTAACAGGCTATTCCAAAGGAGTAACGCATGCAACCTTCTATCCGGGCAGCAGTGATATCCACATCAAACTTCTTTTCAGGGAACAATATCTTCTGGGTGCACAGGTCATAGCCAAAGACGGAGTTAAAGAACGGATCGACAGCCTTGCTTTCATGATCAAGAAAAGGACCACAGTAGATGAAATGCTCACAATGGAAACCTGCTATGCACCACCTGTTGCCACTGTTGTAGACCCTCTTCTCTATGCTGTAAAGGACGCTTACAGAAAAATGAGGAACAATAATGGAGAATAATGAGGAATAATATGGAAAGAATTGATGGAGTACCAAAAATGAGGAACTGCCAATGATCCATATCGACGGGTCCTACGGTGAAGGTGGCGGCCAGATATTAAGAACATCAGTGGCACTTTCAGCAGTAACAGGGAAAGAAGTGCACATCACTGACATACGCAGCAACCGCCCAAAGCCAGGCCTTTCGGCCCAGCACGTAAAAGCAATAGAAACAGCTGCCCTTATCTGTGGTGCCACTGTGGAAGGGGTTAGCATTGGTTCTACAACTGTCACTTTTTTTCCACAGGAAGTGAAGGGGGGTTACTATAATATTGATATTGGCACCGCCGGCAGCATAGCTCTTCTGCTTCAATGCATCATGCCGGCTGCAGCATATTCTGAAACTGATCTCGAGCTGAACATTATCGGAGGGACAGATGTTTCGTGGGCTCCAAGTATTGATTACCTTGAGAATGTCACACTGAAAGCAATGTCAAAAATGGGGTACAGATGTAAGATAGATACTCGCAAAAGAGGATACTATCCCCGTGGTGGCGGAGTTGTTCATGCAACTATAAGCCCATCAGGACCAAAACCCTATAACTTTACAGAAGAGACCGGGGATATACTTGGCATATCTCACTGCTCAAACCTTCCTGAGCATGTTGCAAACCGTCAGGCAGATTCTGCAAAGGATATAATTGAAAAAGCCGGATATGACTGCTACATCCTCACTGAATGTACCGAATATCCATCCACAGGAAGTGGGATAACATTATACTGTGGAATGAAAGGTGCATATGTTCCGGGAAAAAGAGGATTACCTGCTGAAAAGGTCGGTTCTCAGGCAGCCACGGAACTTCTGAACGAGCTCTCAAGCCACTCTTCTGTAGATATACATCTTGCAGACCAGCTTATACCCTATATGGGACTGGCAAAAGGCGGTTCACTAACAGTAAGAGAGATATCATCTCATACATCAACGAACATCTGGGTCACAGAACAGTTCCTTGATGTGAAGTTCAAGATACAAAAAAAGGATAATATGATGGAAATATTGGTGAGATGAACAAAATTGTTCAATCTTCAATTTCCACAATGCTCAGATATTCAGGCGGTACAGATTCGGTCAGAACGATGTCATCGTTAACGGCCATGAACTCTATGCCGTCATTTTGTGCCTCATCCGCATCTATCTCAAGTACAACCGGATTCTCTGTGTGAACTGATGCTGATTCCGTAGCTTTTTCAGGAGTTGTGCTAAGATGCACGTATGTCTGCCTGAGAGGGGTAATACCGGCATCAAGAAGCATGTCAACTTCTTCCTGGCTGACACCATAGTACAGGTAAGGCAATTCATTCTCAGGATAATCCAGTTCCACATCCACAGAATGACCGTATCTTGCCCTTATTCCGGAATCTGTTATCTCATACCTGTTCTTAACGTCAGATTCTACAAGTGATATAAGGCGCTCCCTGCTTGCCCACCTGTAGCGGCGTTCCATAAGATCACAAAGCAGGTCCATATCGACCCAGCCCTGCTTATCCATTGTAAGACCTACATCATCCGGGAAATGTCTCAAGGCACCTGAAACGAACCTTCCAAGGCGTTCTTCACGTTCGTCATCCAGTACATACCTGCCACTTTTGCCGCAATCCGGACAAACTTCGCCTCTGAAGTATCCATGCTCTTTACATTTTCGAATCATGCTATCTAATTGCAGATGCATTTAATAGTTAATATAACTTTATCCACGATCCCGTTTACAGGAAACCGGATATAAACATGATTCCTGAAGATGATATAAGAAAACTAGAACGTATCTTTCGTTAGGATTATATCATATCGGATTAAACTTAATCGGAGTTCACGCTATTGCAGAATAGAGGATGAACAAATTGCTTTACATATCACATATATTCTAAATAGTTCTGGGAACCCATGTTCTAAGAACCTATTCACAGGTGTCATAAATGGACGATATAACTGAGATCTACAATAAACTTGGAGGCATTATCAGCGAAGATGATTTTCGAAAGAAGGTCGATGAAAAGGTCGATCAGATGAGCGGCCTTTGTGATACTAAGACGGCGGCAATGCTTGTTGCCCATGACCTTGGGGTCACGGATACCGCAAAGGAAGTTATCAAAATAAAGGACATTACCCCTGAGATCGGTAATGTCAACTTCGTTGCAAAGGTAGTCTCAGTATTTGATGTACGTGAGTTTAACAGGAATGATGGCACCACCGGAAGGGTCGGTAACGTCATGGTAGCTGATGAGACAGGTTCTATCAGGCTTACACTCTGGGACGAGCGTGCTGAGCTTATCAAGAACGGAAGTGTGGAAGTAGGCGACTGCATGGAGATCAGTGGCTATGCAAAGGATGGATATTCCGGCACTGAGATCAACATCGGAAAGTATGGTGTGATGAATAAGACCGACCAGGAGATCGAGGTCAGGCTGGACTCACAGAAGATATCTGAGATCAAGGATGGTATGGGAGACATCAACGTATCCGGAAAGTTGCTTGACATATCAGATGTCAGGACGTTCCAGAAGAAAGATGGTAGCCAGGGACGGGTCGGTAACATACTCATTGGTGATGAAACCGGAAAGATACGTGTAACATTATGGGATGAAAAGGTAGATTCTGCCAGTGCCCTGAACCTTGATGATGCTGTTGAGATCATTAACGGATATGCCAAAATGAACAACTTCAGCCAGCAGGTCGAGATCCAGATAGGAAATAATAGCGTCCTCAGGAAAACAAATGCAGAAGTAGAATACAAAGAAAGCTTCACTCCGATAGCTGACATAATACCCGGTGAATCCTATTCCATCGAAGGTTCAGTTTCAGGTCTTGGGGAGCTCAGGGAATTTGACAGGGATGACGGAACAACCAACATGGTCTCAAATATCTATGTCTCGGATGACTCCGGACGTATACGCATAGCATTGTGGGGAGATCATGCACTTCTTGTTGACGAGCTGGACATCGATACCCCTATCCGGATCATTGATGCATACTCAAAATCAGGCTTTAACGACGAAATAGAACTAAGTGCCGGAAACCGCACAAGGATCAACATATTGTGATCACAATCACCTATATATGCTATTAAGTCAGAATGTTATTTGTGTAGTGTGGGAACACAAGCAATAGCATAGGAGGGTGATATCGTATGGTCATTGGGACCAAATTGGATGTCGAGGCTGATGCACCTGCAGATCAGCTCCTGAACGATATTGTCGTGCGTGAGATCATGACACAGGGCGTTCTTGTCCTTGACATTACAAGTACAGCACTTGAAGCTGCTCAGACAATGAAGGAGGAAAATATCGGTAGCCTCATTGTCTCGAAAGATAACAACCCTGTAGGTATTATCACTGAAAGGGATATTGTTCACAAGGTCATGGCAAAGGATGTAAAACCCAGTACCATGCTTGCTGAGGAGATAATGTCATCTCCTATTATAACAATAAAATCATCCACAGATGTCATCAAAGCGTCTGAGATGATGCTCAAATCGAGGATTCGCAGACTTGCAGTTACCGATGATGAGAAGATCATTGGTATTATCACGGATCGGGATATCCTTACCGTAGCTCCGGGTCTGAATACTATTCTTGAAAACCTGATAGAGATGAACCGGGAGCAGGATATTCCTGGAACGACTGAATTTGGAAGGGGGGTCTGCCAGAGATGTGAATCGTATGTGGAGAGCCTTAGCCCTGTTAACGGTCTTATGTTATGTGAAGACTGTAAGGAAGATGAAGGCTACTACGACTGATCCACTTCTTTGAATGATCGTATGAACGGGGGTTCTTATGAAAGTCAATGAGATTATGTCCAAAGATGCCGTATGCATAAAAGAGCATGACAGCATCACCCATGCACGCCAGTTGATGAGAGATCACTACCTCAGGGGTCTCCCTGTAATAGATGAGGAACAAAAAGTAGTGGGTATCCTCAAGGATAAGGATGTTCTCAACATCAGATCCACAAGATCAAATGTCACAGTTGAAGGGTACATGCACGATTGTCCGTTGATAACTCCGGAAACAGATATTATGGATGCTGCAAAGCATCTTCTCGATTCGGAAGTAGGCCGATGCCCTGTCATTGTTTCCACAGAAGACAGGATGATAACCGGAATTCTGAGTAATTCAGACATACTCGGAAACATTGGCAGTGACAGGAAACTGGATGCAGCGGTAGCTGACATCATGACTGCAGATGTGATAACCTGTACACCACAGGAAAATCTCACAAAGGTCTGGCCTGTTTTGCTAGAATCAAACTTTTCGGGTCTTCCTGTGATCTCTGACAAAAGAGAACCCATTGGAATGGTAACAAGAATGGACATAATACGTTCCGGATTCGTCAGGACAGCCCTGAACGATGGACACGGCACTCAACCAAAGGACACCACGGTAGTTGAAAAGATAATGTCCACGCCTGTTTACACCGTGTCTTCCGATACATCGGTAAAGGAATGTCTAGATAAGATGCTCCATTACGATGTTGGCAGAATGACAGTTCTTGATAAAGGTAGTATCGTAGGTATCGTGGATCGCACTGATATCTTACGGGCATTTGTAATGGGAACTGGTCCTGTTCAATAATGGAGGAAATTCCACTCAAATTTATAAAGTAGTCAAATCCGGGTCTGTATCCTAAATCCCAGAGATCATTCCGGGTAATCTAAGATCACTCCCGAACCCGTATCGCCAGTCGAACATCATTAAAATGAACGAAAAATATGGAGGATAAAATGAAACTTGAAGCACATAGCCCTACGAAAAGCAGAGTTCAAAAAAAGGATCATGTGTTGATCACCACTTCCGGTACAATGGATCGTGGGGCTTTTGATTTTCATACAAAGATCTCAGAGCATGAAGGAGATATTATGTCGGTGGCCACCAGGAAAGTTATCACGGCTCCACCTACAACACGGATCATCGATGCCATAAAGATCATGACAAAAAACAACTTCAGGCATATCCCCCTTACTGATGCTGGTACAAATAGGATCGAGGGTATCGTTACCTCTTTTGATGTTATTGATTTCCTCGGAGGAGGAGATAAGAACCAACTTGTTGAAAAGAGACATAAAGGCAACCTACTTGCAGCCATCAATACAGATGTCAGCACAATAATGCAGCATGATGTAACAACGATCCGCAGTGATGGGAATATCAAGGAAGCCTTCGATCTTATGCTCAAGAACAATATCGGAAGCCTTCCGATCGTAGATAGTACAAATCATGTACATGCCATCTGCACAGAGAAGGATTTTCTGACATTTACAGCTGGAATAGTTACCAACAAAACTATC
The DNA here is from genome assembly GCF_000765475.1 of Methanococcoides methylutens. Classification (NCBI taxonomy): domain Archaea; kingdom Methanobacteriati; phylum Methanobacteriota; class Methanomicrobia; order Methanosarcinales; family Methanosarcinaceae; genus Methanococcoides; species Methanococcoides methylutens. The sequence goes on along the minus strand of NZ_JRHO01000014.1, from coordinate 979,091 downwards.
GCTGAATACATGAGCAAAAGGGTTGAGAAAGCACCTGCAAACATGACCATTAGTGATGCTGCAAAGATAATGGTGATGAATCGTTTCCGCAGGCTTCCTGTGGTCAAAGGAGATATTCTAATTGGCGTTGTCAATGCATCTTCTATAATGCACTTCCTGGGAAATGGGGAGGCATTTGAAAAGCTCACCACCGGTAACATCCATGAAGCAATGGATGCTCCTATCAGCTCACTGATCTCAAAAGATGTTATCTGGGTATCATCAGATGCAGATCTTGGGAAAGCAAGCGAGCTTATGGTTCAAAATAATGTTGGGGCACTGCCTGTAATTGACAACGGAAAGCTCTGCGGTATAATCACAGAAAGGGACATACTCAGAGCAATGGCTGAATGAATGAGAATCCACAAGGATAACAAAGGAACAAGGAGGATAAGATATGAAAGTATCAGACATTATGACATCACCTGTCCATGTAATGGGACCGGATGAGCCTGTATCACATGCAAGAAACCTTATGCTAAGGCACAAGATAAGCACTATTGTTGTTGTAGATCGCGACGAAATGGTGGGCATAGTCACGAAGTCCGATCTGGGAAGACGTCTTGCACAGGCAGAACCCATGTGGAGAAGAAGACCTATCGACAAGGTACCTGTGAAAATGATAATGACAGAAGACCCTGTCACGATCTACCCTGAAGCATCTATTTCCCAGGCCACTGAGGTGATGATCGATAATGATATCAATAATATCCCTGTGGTCAACAACGGAAGACTTCTTGGAATTGTAACGAGAGTTGACGTGGTACGCCACATGTCAGAACTTCCCAGCGATAAGAAAGTTGGTGAAATAATGACACTTGACCCTATATTTGTGCACAGGCACCACACAGTAAATCACGTGGTCGATGAAATGGAAAGTAACAAGGTAAGCAAACTTATTGTTACAGACGATACAGGTGAAGCCGTAGGAATAATCACCACAAGGGAACTTGCACTCCATGTTCTTGCGAACAATGAGGGAGAACTCCCATCCAAGAGCATCAAGATGGCAAGAAAACCAAAATCAGGTGGTGAAAAGGTATACAGATATGTCAAAGCAGTTCCACTTGTTGCAGAGGATATAATGGCCAATATCGCAAAAATACTGGAAGTTGGTGATCCGATCACGGAAGCTGCAAAGGTCATGATCGATAAGAACGTCACAGGCATCCCCATTGCTGAGAACGATGAGATCGTTGGTATTGTCAGCAGAACAGATGTGATGAAGGCAGCCTGATAAAAGGTGTAGCAAGGAAGTATAGACTAAGAACATGAGTTAAAGAGGTGACAGACATGCAAGTAAAGGACATAATGGTACAACCAACATCAATTGACAAATCAGACACGATCTCACATGCACTTGATGTGATGGAGAAGAAAAGTACACGTCGCCTATTAGTGACACATGATAATGATCTGGTCGGTGTTCTCACCATGAGGGGACTTACCGAACAACTGGGAACACGAAAGAAAGGTGCGAAACCAGCTTCTTCACTTCATGTTGCTACTGCTGTATCAGACAACTATGTGAAGGTTCTGCCTGATATGGATCTCAATGATGCGGTCGTATTAATGGCTAAAAAAAGCGGTGTTATCATTGTAAGCGACAATGAGAACGTTCTTGGATGGGTCACACCTGCTGAACTTCTTCAAAATGTAACATTCGACGGGTATGCTGCTGAGGTTATGAACAGTAACCCGATAACTATACATCCCGGAGACAGGGTAAGCCATGTCAGGCATCAAATGCTTGATGAGGATGTTGGAAGATTCCCTGTTATTGAGGATGACAAGCTTGTGGGGATCGTTACAGAGAAGGATATTGCAAAGTCAATGCGTGCTTTCAGGGATGTGGTTTCAGGAAGCAAGCAGGATTCCCGTATCAAGAACCTCATTATAGAGGATATCATGAAGAGGGGGGTCAAAACCGTACAGACCAACACTCCGGTATCAGAAGTAAAGGACATGATGCTTGAGGAGAACATTGGTGGTGTGCCTGTTATTAACCTCGAAGGATATCTGGTCGGGCTCATCACAAGAAGGACGCTTGTGAACACCATTGCAAAGTGAAAACTATGCAACAGGATGCTGGTAAAGATATTGAGCTGGACATAGAGGGTATGGCAGAATATCTTGACATACCCATTTCCAGACTCCAGAAACTGCTGGATAAGCGTGAGCTTGTGCAGAACTGGGGAGAGTACCAGCATCTTTTTCGTTTTAAGACCACTTTTTCACAGATCGAAAGTGGAACTGTTGTCTAGCAAAAGGATGGCTGTTTTGAGCTGATCAAGGGTTTTCCAAAGATAAAGCGGGCCATGCTTCTTGAACCTGCCATCAATTCCCAATTTTCTGATATTGATACCATCTGTGTGGAAGAGAAAATGAATGGCTTTAATGTACGAGCCATAGCTATTGACGGGAAAATAGCCGCCATCACACGCGGTGGATATGTCTGTCCCTATTCCACCGAAAAAGCGAGGGACCTTCTGAACATTGATTTTTTTAATGACCATCCGGATCTTGTCCTTCACGGGGAAATGGTCGGGCCCGACAATCCTTATGTACCCAAGAATATCTATGATATCGATTCTCTTGATTTCTCTATCTTCGATATAAGGCATAAGGGCAGTGGTGAACCTCTGCCTGTAAATGAAAGAAGGAAGATGGCAGAAGAATATGGTTTCACACAGGTCAGGCTTTTCGGGGAATTTACAAAAGAAGAAGCTACTGGGAAGATACATGCCATTATCAAGGAACTCGGAAAGATCGAGCATGAAGGTGTTGTTATCAAAGACCCAAATATGAACATCCCCCCCATAAAATATACCTGTTCACAGAGCAATTGTGCAGATCTGAGACATGCATTCAGGTTCTACAATGATGTGGGGCGTGACTATCTTTTTTCAAGGGTAGTGCGGGAAGGCTTCCAGGCCTTTGAATGGGGAGAAAGTGAAGAAGATCTCAAAAAGCGGTGCCTTCAGCTTGGGGAAAGCATACTCAATCCAATGATAGAAGCTATCACTGATATGGAAAAAGGCGAAAAAGTGGCTGAAGAGGTGCAGATCAGGGTTAAAAGCCTTGATACTCTAACAGAGTTCAAGGAATATCTCCGGCGACAGGGAATAGATGCAATGTTCGATGAACCGGAAAAAATCGGTCATGATTTCCTCATAAAGATAAAGAAGCTGAACAAGAGCACTAATGATAAGACCCTTTCCATGTTCAAAGGAGAACTCTGGTGATCTCAAAAAAGCATATATGACAAAAGGTATTTCTGTACACTAAAAGTGTGATCATATATGACAAAAATAACTATTATCGGAAGCGAAAAAAGCGGCAAAACCACCCTTGCTTCAAAACTTGGGAAAAAAGGAAACACAGCAGACATTACGATGTACGATTTTTCCAAGAACGACAAGGTCCTGACGACCATAGATGCAGTCGGTTATCCAACTTCCATCAAACCTATGGTGACCGCCTTCAATCTTTCGGACATTGTCCTTTTGTGCGTACCTCCTGAAGGTCTTGATGCACATACAGGAGAATGTATCATTGCACTTGACCTCCTGGGATACAAGCATGGTATCATCGTCCTTACAAAAGCAGACACTAGCTACCCCTTTGCACTAGATGAACTGAAAGAGAAACTTAAAAAAGTGACAACAGGTACCTCTCTTGAGAACTGGGAATATATCTCAATTTCCACAACCTCATTCGAAGGAATGGAAGAATTGAAGGAAATGATATTCGATATGGGGGATGTAGTTGCACAGGAGCAGGAGGAACTGAATGACCTCCCAACACGTGTTGTTATCGACCAGTCCTTCAATGTAACAGGCATTGGTTGTGTGGTACTTGGAATTGTGATGCAGGGCACCCTGAAAGCAAAGGATAAACTTGTAGCTTTCCCAACAGACAAGACCATCGAGGTCCGCTCGATACAGCTGCATGATGTGGATGCAAAAAGCGCACCCGCAGGTGCCCGGGTCGGACTTGCGCTTAAGAACGTCCAATCAAAGGATGTCGAGAGAGGTTTCATACTCTCGGAAAAAGAAGATGTAACTGAAGACCTTACACTCAAATGTAAGTTCTCACCATTCTCAAAGGGCTTTGCGATCGGAGATGTTCCACATATATTCGTCGGCCTTCAGTCATCCCCGATGAGAGTGGAAAAGATAGTTGTAAACGGTGAAGAAGTTGAGAGAACAACAACAGACGCTGAATGTATTGTAACACTATTAGGATCGAAGTTGCTGGCTTATAATGAATCAGACAGATTTGTGATCTGCAATCTGGATGATAAACAGAGATTTGCGGGATATGGTTACAAGGCTTAAAGCCCAATATCCCACATTTTATATTTATTTCTTTGGCATTAATGGTTTGAACCCATCAAGATTTGCAGGGCGTTCAACAGCTTTGGTAAGAGAAATACATGAGGGGCTAGTGAGAAGTTCCGGGCGGTCCACAGGAGCAAATATAGCATCATTTCCTGCATAATCCTTGTATCCCTCGGGAGTCTTTTCTTCTGGCTTCTTGAAAGCTGGTTCGTCTGCCGAAGAGTAGCCTTCTTCTTTTTTTAGTGCAGATGTCACAGAACCGATATTAAGTCCCTTTTCCCTCGCAAGACCACCTTCGCCTTTGCCCTGAATATACTTTTCAGAAACAATGTCACCAAGACCGAGACTGTTAGCAAGGGTTTCCAGCTTCACAATATTCTCTTTGACCCAGCCGATCTCCGAGTGCTTATGGTAACCTACTTCTAAACCAAGTTCAAAAGCCTTCTTTTCAATTTCTACCCTTTTCATTTCAGCAAGAGTAGGCTTGTCTTTATTCTTCTTGAACAGATCCATTTCCACACTACCATTATTCAAGGTAGGAAGATACTTTCAGACCTTTCTCAGTGAACTCAAGTCCCATCATATTACAATCATGTTTTGTTCCACGCATCTTTATGATCTGCAATGCACGGGTCATCTTCTTACCATAGAGGAAGTTATGAAGGAACATTACCCCATGTGATGCGAATTGTTCTGTTGAATATGCATTCGGGTCTGTCATCTCAGAGAGAAGTATAGTAGTGCATCCAAGCTGTTTCAGATTCCTGATGAACCTACCCATCTCTTTTTCTTCTGAAATGCGGTCCTTTGTGGTAAAACGGATAGCAGATACAGAGTCTATAACAAGCCTTTTTACATTGTATTCCTGAACATATGCAGATATCTCCTTGAATACCATTGCAGGGGACGGAGCTTCGCCTTCTACAGATGAATGACTTACATCATAATCTGAACTTATGACCTCATGAAGATCATCCATATAACCATATTCCATTCTGGGACCTAGATCTGCAAAAAGAAGCTTCTTCATCTTTATTAAGGTCACCACGTTCAACGAGTAATTAGACATGTCATTGATGATGTTCTGGGGACTTTCAAGAAGGCTAACGTAGAGACCAACTTCCCCAAAAGTAGCACCTTGCGCAAGGAACTGCATGCCAAAAGTAGTTTTTCCACTTCCCGGGGGACCACTTAAAAGATAAACACGTTCCGGAACAAGTCCACCCTGAACAAGTTCATCGAAACCTTCAATTCCAGATTGTATCCTCATATTAAACCTCTTTTTAGTACCGAACCATGAATCTTTTAGATATATTTGTATGGAGATATATTTTAAGTCATCGATGAAGTCTTAAATTTTATATTTATTAGCCAGAGATCATGAAATTTAAAACAGTTAAAGTTAAGTGAAATCCTGATAAACATAACTAATAAACAAACGAAAATGAGAAATAAAGAGAGCAGCCAATTCAAAATAAAACGGACAGATGTAATATGGTCAGTGAAACTATTCACACTATTTACGATACTGTCCTTTGTATTCAGCATCTCTATTTACACAGTTGCTTTCTTGTTTTCACAACCTGAATTTGTAAATGCTGTCCTGATCTCAACTGCACAGGCTGCTACTTCAGAAGTTGATGTCGTCAACGAGGCAATTATTTCAACCTCAGATGCCGCTACTTCAAAAGTGGACTTCGGTGCCAGATATATCGGTCCGCTATATTCTGTTTTTTTCTTCAATATAATAGCAATATTTGTCACATCTATAGGTGCCGCAGCCATAACATACAGTCACAGAATAGTTTTCAAAGAGTTACTGTTGCGGTCAAGGCACCCGTTCTATTCTATGATTTCCTGTAATATGGAAAAATTATCTTCACCCTTTTTTTCATTTGTACAGAAGGTCGCCCTGCACATCTATCCTGATATAAAGAAAAATGGTCTGGATGAGAAAAATGACAGCCCAAATTCCATCTGGAAACATTGTGGTTACACCGGCGAGGATTACAGAGCAATCGCATCAGTACTCCCACTCATATTTCCTGTGTTGACATTATTCCTTAATTCTTTTATAGCAGGAACAGTACTTGCATTTTTTGTGTTCAATGGAATACTGTGGGGAAGTCAAACATTAGGATTTGGTGGTATTCTTGTAGGGGCTGACTTTGCCTTCATATATTACTTTGCTTCAATACTCCCTCATGGAATAATTGAACTGCCGGCAATTTTCATAGCAACATCTATTGCATACAGGTTTGCAAGAGTACATTCAGAAGAGATTACAGAAGGGCGTTTATTCGAAGCTGAGAAAGAAGAGGACCTAAAAGAAGACATTAGAAGGATCGAGAATATCACGGAATCTTATCTGAGATCCGGATATCTGTGGAGAATATTCTCAATTGCGATCTTTATGCTCCTTGTTGCTGCATATATAGAAATACAGTTAACACCAAAAATAGCAGGAAATGTGATCGACCTCATGGGTCTGTTGATCAGCAATCTCCTGATATGATCTCAAAAATTGTCCTTTTAGGAACCTGAATTGTCTTATTTAGAGAACTTGGCGATTCCCTTAGCAACATTCCTGAGCAATTGTCCTGCGATCTCCTGTGTCGGCCAGGAACCAAGACCACAATCGGGGCCAACATACTTAATGCGATCTCCGAATATGGAATCTGCTTTTTCAAGGCGCTTTGAGATAACATCCGGAGTTTCCATTTCCGTTACTATCTCCGGCAGATACTGGGTGTCCTTCCAGACATTGGTGTTGTACTTCTCGTTGAGCACAGATGCAAGGTTAAAGATATCGGTCCTTGCAACACCCACACGCAGGAAAGAATCGGTATCTTCCAGGACCTTCCTGTCGATGAGATCGAGATAGGAAGGATTTGCTGCAGACTCCACTCCTATTACATTGATACTCGGTGTATCACAAGCTATCCTGTAATGAAGCGGGGAGTGCAGATGGATCTCCACATCAACATCCTGTTTGCCTGCATAGGAAGTGGCAGTGCTCAGTGCTTCCACCAGTTCGGTATCCTCGAACATTATCTGGGGGTTGATACCGATACTTGGCTCATCGATGGAAACAGTCCTGATGTTGAAGTTCTTTGCGGACTTGATGGAATTGCTTATGAAACGGTCGATACTTACTGCCAACAGGTTCAGGATGTCGGTGTACTGTGTTCCCCCGAAGTCCTTGAGATAAAGTTCAAGCGGACCGGTCACACAGATGCGGACATCCGGTCTTTCACCGGTCTTATCCCTGTACTCTGCAGCAGCTTCTTCTATAACATCAAGCTCAAGGATACGTGCGCTGTCTTCTTTGACCTTGAAAGGCTCTTCCACACATTCCGGATCATTGATAATTGACAGGAACTGCTGGTTCATGTCCTGGAACTGGGGATATGTAGCTACTCCCACACCGGCGTCAAGCTTCTGGCTAAAGGCTGAACGTATGACAGAAAAAAGCTTCTCATCACTGTCCCTTTTCGAAAATGCGCTTTCCATCCACTCCTTTGTTACGCCTTCCGGTAGCGGATAACTTCCAATGTCGTCAAAGATCAGCTCGCTCATAACTACCGTATGTGCGAGTATCATTTATAATGTTAGCGAATTATTTTCTTCTGGAGACCGGAAAATGGGACAAACATCAGATCACACATATCAGACCGCAAATATCCATCCAGATATTAACCTGCAAGTTTTATAAGTAAAGACTTCCAAGTTGAAAAGAAGCTTAAAAGAAATTAATTTTCTTAAATAATATCATTCTACCACTGGTGAGATAATTGAAAATAATGATCATAGGCGGCTTTCTCGGAAGCGGCAAGACCACTACATTGTTAAGGCTCGGTAAGCATTTGAGTGAAACAGGCCACAAGATCGCGATAATTGTGAACGAGATCGGTGAGATCGGACTTGACGGTGACACACTTTCAAGCACCGGGATCGTCACCGAAGAACTTACGAGCGGATGTATCTGCTGTACTCTCAAGATCAGCATGGAATACACCCTTTCCAAACTTTCAGATGACTTCCACCCTGACGTTATTATTATCGAACCTACAGGTATTGCCTTCCCAAGGCAGATCAAAGAAGACATAGGTCTTATGAAGATAGATGACCTGAGCTTTTCACCTATCGTTAACATTATTGACGGAACAAGATTCAACACCGAGATAAAGCAGACACCAAAGTTCATTCTGACACAGATAGAAGATGCTGAGATCCTCTGTATCAACAAGGTCGATATCGCAGAGGATGAAAAGGTCGCAGAGGTCAGAAATTTCCTGGAGGAGATCAATCCTGAAGCAGAGGTCATTGAGTTCTCCGCAAAGGAAGCCGATGAGAAATTCCAGAAGCTCATCGACCTGCTGGCAGGCAAAAGCAAGGAAAGGGAAACAAGGAAAGCCATCAACTCCATCGAGGCCTCCGAGGTCAGCTCCTATTCCGGCGAGCTTACCATCAAGGACTGCAAACTGGAAGAACAAAAGGCAGAAAAGTATGCAACCGATGTCCTTACTTCCATCAGCGAGCAGGTCAAAAAGCTCAATCCGGATTTCGTAGGTCACATCAAAATGGCTCTGGAATACCCCGGAACCCTCATGAAGGCAAGTATCACATCTTCCGAGAGCATACCTAACATCGAGTTCTTTGAAACAAAAGGCAAGGACTGCAGCGTGAAGTTCCTATCAGCAGTTACAAATGTGGAAAAGGAAGAGCTTGTGAAGATCGTTGAGGGTACGATAAAAGAGCATCTGGAGCAGGAAGGCATACCTTTCAGCAATAAGGTCAAGAACATACAGACCATCGACATTTTTTAAGATAAGAAATATCAAAGGAATTTCTTCGGGAAAGAACATCACTTTCCTTATCTCTTTTTTTGTAGAACAGATTTGGATTTAAGTTATCAATTTAGTTTGCAGTTACACTGATCTATATACTGACCGATTCTCAGTTTTCCTCGAATAGTTCAATGCCTTCGAACCTGCATTCCGCAATTCTTCTTTCAAATGCCAGATAACGAAAACGCTTGAACAGTGCATACATCCTGAAATATAATCCGAACAGCCTTTCAGAATACCTGTCCCCGAGATAGAACACTTTTTTATCGTCCTGAACCGAGTCATCCACAAACCTAACCACTCCGCCGGGACTGGTTAGGTTTACAAGGGTTCCCTGAGCAAGCCGGGGTCCCAGTACAATAGCATCCTCCTCCATCCCGTCGTCTCCCAGGGTTTCCTCAATGAAACCATAGTTGAATATTGTGGGTATCGGGGAAAAAAGGACTCTTTCGTACCCTTCATCCACTTTCTGATACTTGAAAAAGCTGAACTTGGGAGTTTCGATCCGTATCTTCATTATGGAGTAATCAACTCCTTTTTTATAAAACGCTTTTCGAGAGGATACCTGTTGTCACTCGCATCAACCGGGAGATCATGAATTATTTTCAAAGCATGACATAAATGGCTCTTATTATGCATTTTTTAGTTAATCCTGCGAATCAAAACCATCATACAAATGTCTGGCTTCGGTTGGACAATTCCAGTATTTCTCCAATTCTACCGTCTTCAAGCCTTGAAACCCTGTATCTTACAGTATCTCCTATTTTTGCCTTATTGAAATCCTCCCTGCTGGCATAGTAAGCAAGAGTTTGCCCTTTTCTTACATTATTGACAGGATCTTCAGAAGTCACCTGTATGGCAACAATGTAGTCAACGCTGACATATTTCCCATCCATCCGTTCATGCATTGAATCATTAATGAAGACATCCTTATCCTCAGGAGAGAAAAACTGCTCAAAGTCTTTGTCTTCTACAAGTATCCATGGTCTTTCCGGATGTTGCATGTTATCCAAAATTCCAGCTACATTATTTCCACTCATCCTGCCGTTGATTGCTTTGTGTTCAACCACGCCTTCCACCTCAACAGGTATCACATAATAAAGGAACAACAGGAAAACTATTGTGAGTATTAAGAATAGTAAAAGCCTGATCTTTATTTTCATTCATTTCCCACCTGTCTTCCTGGTCATCCTCAAAGACACTGCAAATGCAACCAAAGTAAGCATTCCGCCAAAACCGGGGACGTTATACGAAGGTTCCCCGGATCCGTCAACCCCTGCATCCATCAGGTAATAGTATACTTTACCGTTTCCGGTATCGATATAAAATGTAGTGGCAGCAGGGCCCGTTATGTAGGTCACAACCCAGAAAGGCTGTGAATCCCGGAAAACGATATGAACATCCACTGGAGATACCGACGAGTTCATCTCCTTTGCAGCTATCCGGAGCGCCTGCTCCTTATCCACAGCTACCTGCAATTCATTGAATGTCTTCACCCAGCTGATATTGCCTTTTTGTTCCATGAACATAAGTTCCCTGAAAACATCCCTGTCGGCTACCAGATAAACCAGTGAAGAAGTCCGGTTCAGGTCTGTAGATACTTCTTTCCATTTCCTCGGATCATAGGAGTTGATAAAGGAGATTATCGTGTCATTCTTTTCAGCCTCAGGATAAGCGGCGAAAAAATCATCCAGTGGACCTGGAGGTTCAAAGGGGATCGTCTCATTCATATCTATTACCCTGGCCCATAGAATCTCCTCACCTGACCGGTCAAAAAATACCATCTTTTTTGAGCAGTTTTCTTTGGGAATAAGATACACGTATGTATGGGTCCTGTTGATGTGAACTTCCTGAAAGTCCTTAAGCCCCTAGGTATTTATGAAATCCATTATCTCGGGATTTTGCTTCATATTCAGGTGGCGTAGAAAGAATTGACCAAACCTGTCGTTTCCCGGGGGAGGGGGCATTGCAACTGCCGGAGTGAGTAAACATGAAAAAAGGAGAAAAATGATAAGAAGAGACGTTATCTGTTTCATAACATTACCTCTGAAAAAATAAAAAGGTGGATTGAACCACCTTCTGGATACTATTCAATTTTCATTTATCTCAGTAGCTTTCCAATCATCTTTTTAAACCTTCTACTGTTCCATCTTCATTAGCCATATAATATGACTTTGCAATCAGCTTTTTTAATGCTGGAGTTTGTTCTGAGAGATTAACAGATCCTTTGGTTCCATAGTAAACTATAAACTGGTCTTCTCTGCTTTCAAGGAATGGTTTTTTATAAACCAAAAAATATCCGGATGTAATTTCACTTTCATATTTGGTGGCATCGAAACGTTTTGGACCCAGAGTTGGCCGCCAAGTATTCTTACTTTCAAGTCTTTTGATTTCTTCACCTATTTCTTCACTTATATCTAATTGCACAGTGGAAACTTTCCCACGTTCTGACAAATATTCGTTCAATTCATTCTCTGATTGCAGGAATTTTTTATCATCATCAAAGTACCATACAACTAACATCGTTCTTCGTGTATAATTCCCATAACTGCAGTACTTTGAGATTTTTGGAAAGAACGGAGTACATTCTTGTTTACTATCAGTGATTGATTTTGGGACATACCAATCTGGCATAGCTTCTGAAGGAGGTAGACCAGGGCCAATCGTAATGAAGTCAAGAATAAACCATACTCCAACAGCAGTTATAATAAGTATAAGCAGAATTGCTTTTTTGTTCATTTTTTATCCCTTTAAGTTCTGTAAAAATGAAGTGGGTGATTAAGGTCTCACCCATGTTGCCATTGCACCCCACCAGTTGCATTTGTTTTCACCATTTCACTTTTTGTTTTGTCCCAAAAGGCAGGATCAGATAAGCTTTAAGTATCCTCAAAGCCAACCTTACTCTGCGTTTAGGCAATTCCGGGGTTCAACTCACTTTGCCAATCTCAACTGAACCCTGTAAAATCCTTATAGAACAATATATATAATTTTTATGGACATATCATCGAACTAAAACGATATCCTTGCATTTCACTGGAACTATCTGTCGCATTCGGAATCAGTTCGATACTTTGGACATAAAATTTAAATAGAGTCACTTCAAGCATATTGTATGAAACTAAAAAATATTATTTGTACAGTTATGATCTGTGCTCTTCTTTTCTCATGTATTGGATGCATAGACACCGGCACAAGCCCGGATAGTGAATTAAACGCAAATTCCACAGGATCAGAAATTGGAAACAAAAGCTCCTCTCCGATAAACGTGGAATCAGAAACTGTAGACAAAAGCTCCCTGATGTATGCATATTCTTCTGATGACTATGACATTGCCACTGCAAACAACGCCTTTTCCTTTGATATGTACACTAATCTAACCACGGATGACAATATTGTCTTCTCGCCATACAGCATATTTACTGCAATGGCTATTTGTTATGATGGCGCTGAAACTACCACACAGGAAGAGATAGCCTATGTGTTCTACTATCCTCTTAGCAAGTCCGTGCTTGAAAAAAATTCAAAAGAGATGATGAATACAATAAATTCAGATGATGACAACTACGACCTGAAAACTGCAAATGCCCTCTGGGTACGGGAAAATTATCCGTTGAATGAAAGATATGCAGATAACTCAAAGATATATTATGGTGGGAAAGTAACAAACCTTGATTTTAGAAATGAACCGGAAAAATCCAGGGATATCATCAATAAGTGGGTTGCAACACAGACCAACGAAAAAATCAAAGACCTGATCCCGGATGAACTGATCGATCCCGATACGGCCATGATCATTACAAATGCAGTTTACTTTAAAGGAAAATGGCTTAATGAATTTGACGTAGAAGAGACCAGGAAGGAACTTTTCTACAATTCTTCTTCAAATAAGGTAGGAAATGCCGTAGATATGATGTACACAAAGCAGTACTTCAGTTACGGCGAAAGCAAAAACGCAAAAATCGTTGAAATACCTTACAAGGGCAATGACCTGTGCATGTACGTCATCCTTCCTGAAGAAAATAACATTGAAGATTTTGAAAGTAAGTTTAAACTTTCAGATTACAACAAACTCAAGTCCTCTATGGAATCCGGAAATGAAGTCAAAATCTGGCTGCCTAAATTCAGTTTTGATACTAAAGTTGAACTACCGGCTACATTGAAAAGCATGGGGATTACGGAAGCCTTTACGGACGATGCAAATTTCTCAGGTATTTATGACATCCGGAAAGTTCCGGAAGATTACGCTTTATGGCTAGACGATGTGGTCCACCAAGCCTTTATCGATGTCGGGGAAAAAGGCACTGAGGCAACAGCGGCAACGGCCATCGAAGCGGTTGACTGCTGTGAACCGCTACCCGGACAGGTAGTGGAATTCAAGGCAGACCATCCTTTCATGTTCTTTATCGAAGACAGAAGAACGGGATGTATCCTTTTCATGGGAAAGGTCAAAGATCCTGAGTATTGATGAAATGCCAGCGGTATTCATCATTACTTTTTAGTTTTTCATTGTCTGGATGATGTTTGAGACCGGTTATTTGAGATAAACTGAGTATAAACAAAACGAAAAAATCACGGAAAGGGACCGCTTCAGGCTCCAAAGAACTCAAATCAATACCGGCAGAACATATTCAAAGAAGAGATAGCCTTCCACGATAAATATCAGAGGCATACCGATCCTGAATTTCGGATGTCTGGTCTTATGCCTGAACTTCTGCATGCCGGTTATGGAACCAATGCTCCCGCCCAGCAATGCCCAGGTGAAAAGGGTCTTTTCAGGTATACGGTACTGGTTCTTGATGGCCTTCTTTTTGTCAGAGTACATCAGCCAGAAAGCATAAGCATTCACTAAAAAAAGATACAGGAGAAAGTACATGTATAATTCCATATTCCATTCTCCCTGATCTGTGTTGATATGTTCTTCATGCCTGACTTACATCGAATCCGGTGCACCCATTCCAAGGGTATCCAGTGTGTTGGCAAGCACTATCCTTGCACAGTCCACAAGAGCCAGACGGCTTGCACGGACATCATCTTCCTCGGCATTGAGGACGGACACGAAACGATAGAACTGGTTAAATGCATCTGCAAGTTCCCTTCCGTAGATAGCAAGCATATGTGGTTTCAGTTCCTTCGTACACTGGTCCAACACATTGTCGAACATTCCCATCTTCTTGATAAGAGCTATTTCACTATCTTCCACAAGAAGTGAAGGGGCAATGATCGCTTCACTATCCCACAGGCCTTCATCCTTTGCCTTTCGCAGGATACTGCAGGAACGTGCATGTGAGTACTGTATGAAAGGACCGCCCTGTTTCTCGAAATCAAGGGCCTCTTTCCAGTCGAAGACCGTGGATTTCTCAGGTGTGACCTTCACGATATCGTATCTGACAGCACCGATACCGACCATGTCAGCAACCTCTTTCTTGAAATCGTCAGGCATCTCAGGGCGGCGTTTGTCCACCTCTTCCAGTGCCCGAACCTTGACCTGGTCGAACAGTTCGTCAGCACTGATGAACTTGCCGCGTCTTGTGCTCATTGAACCTTCAGGCAATGAAACGAACTCAAAGATAACAAACTCCGGTTCTTTTTTGCCTATGGCATTCAACGTTGCCTTGAGCTGACCGGAGATCAGTTTATGATCTGCTCCGAAGATATCGATGATCCTGTCAGCACGCTCGCCCTTCCATTCATGGTATGCAAGATCACGTGTTGTATAAAGTGAAGTACCATCAGAGCGCTGGATAACGAGCGTCTTTTCAAATCCGTAATCCTTAAGGTCAACAACAAGCGCGCCATTGTCTATCTCAGTACGTCCTGTAGCCTTGATCTCATCCACTATCCTTGAAACATCACCGGACCTGATGAAACTTGATTCCTTAGGGAACTCATCGTGGGAGACATTCATCTTTCCAAGGGTTTCCTTGATACCTTCAACTGCAAGCCCTACAGCCTTATCGAAACGCTCAATTGTCTCCTCATCACCACTCTCAACAAGCTGCATGAGCTTGTCTATCTCAGCAACCTTTTCCGGGTGTGATTCAAGCTCTGCATTCGCCTTTATGTAAACATCTGCAATAGCATGGTCCGGCTTAGAACTTTCATCGAATTCGAAGTGTTCAAGAGCCCAGGAAACTATAGCTATCTGGCGACCCATGTCATTTACATAGTAGTGCAACTCGACATCATATCCTGCACGTTTCAGGATGCGACCGAGGGTATCTCCGATAATGGAATTTCTTATGTGTCCCACATGAAGAGGACCGTTAGGATTAGCAGAAGTGTGCTCAAGCAGTATCCTGCCTTCACAGAAATTACCTCCGAAAGACTCCTTCTTCTCCCTGATACCTGACACAACATCATCAATGAAATCGCGACTGGCACTTATATTCAGATATGGGCCCAATGCCTCTATCTTACCAATATAGGAACCCTCTGGTATTACTATCTCAGAAGCGATCCTGTCAGCAACGTCCTTTGGACTCTGTTTTGCAACAGATGCCAGCCTGAATGCGACCCTTGATGAAAGGTCTGCATGCTGGGACGGTCCAAGCTCCAGATCGTTTGCTTCAAACCCTGCGGAGCTGACAGCATCGTTCAGTACGGATGTAACCTGTTCTATAAAATCTAAAAACAAAATGATCACCTGTTAATTAACCTCAGATGCCTGTGTTGAAACGCAGGATAGCGACGATACCACCAAAAGCGTTCAGAAGCTGTGCACCCTCTTCAAAGTCAGTGGAAATGAATTCTACCGTGGTACTCATCTGGTCACACATTTCGGATAGCTCATCAACAACATCGACCTTTTCCACGACCTCAAGATAGGAACCACATTTCGGGCAGTTACCAAGACTTGTCTTCGAATCACCAGGCTTGAACTCACTGGTTGTCTTTTTCTCATAATCGCAAGAAGTACACCTGACGGTCATCCTTTCAGCCCTCAGGTCTTCTGATACGAGCATTATATCGACAGCACCGATAATGAGATTCTCTCGGACATTGTCCTCACCATAGGTCGCTTTGCCTGAATCAGACACCAGTTCCCTGAAGAACTGCTGCATCAGTTTCTTCTCTACCATGAGATCAAGGTCCTCAAGCCTTTCACTTGCTGCGTTCACAAGTTCTGAAAGACCGGACTCATCTGTATACGCTACATCGAAAAGCCCGAGCATTTTTTTCTCTATCTCATGGTGTAGGAAATGACCGGATTCGAACTCCTCTTTTGTTGGTGAAGGACCACCAACAAGCACACCTTCAAAGTCCTTCTGGTCAACTGTGAGGAATACCTCACTTGCTGCATCACCGATACGCTTGTAGAAATCATGTATGGCAATGAGTCTAAGTTGCTGGAACCTATGGGCACTCTGTCCTCCTTTCCTCTGTTTCCCAGGTACAGTTGAGGTCAGGTTCCGATATGGTTCTATGTGCTTGCCCACAAGAAGACCAATTGAGGCTTCACGCCTGTCAAGAACAAGCAGACCATAGGTCTTTGCTTCCCTTAACATCTCCTCTAGAGGATCAAGGTAGAATGATGAATCACAGTGATACCTGTATGTTATAATTGGCTGTGGAGGCTCAATGATGGTTGACTCCATGTTAGTCTTGTTAGCTCCGACATCAACAGCACCTGTGAAATAGACGATCCCATTCTCAGGAACAGTCACATACCTGAGTCTGGACATGATGGACTCGATAGCACCCTGCACATTCGTCTTGGTAAGCTTGGATTTAATGTTGGAGGCCTGACCGTGCTCTGTCTTGAGCTGTGCAACTACATCTGAGAGCTGCTTGTCAGGTGGAATGTACAATGAGATAAGCTCAGTACCACGACCTCGCTTGCCCCTTAACGATTCAAGTTTCTTTTTAAACTCGTATTTTTGATGTGAAGATTGGTCAACCATTGTGGGAATACTCCATAATAAGGATCAATTGGGATTGTAGATGCGTTGAACACCTTGATGATCATGTTCTGCATACAGAACATGGATGCTATTAGCTAAATGGATGTATCCTATGTAAACAAGGATATAAATATAGATTGTGACTGAGACGATAAATGCCAAGGAATCTATACCCGGCCTCAGTCAAGATAAGTGACTTTACCGTCCTTTGAAAGCAGAGCGATGCGGCTTACTTCCACTTCATCTGCAATGGCATATCCAAGATGCTCGGCAAGTTCTTTTGCAAAACTGACAACCTCCTCATGTGAAGGCATCGCTTCACGAGGAAGACGGCTTCTGGAAAAACCAAGGTGCATATATGCCTTGACCTCAATGAAATCCGGATTTGCTATCTCAATAAGACGTGCATAACCTGCCGGATCGATCATATTCATACCCTTTACAAGGGTTATGCGTATTGCTTTGCGGTTATTCTTCTTTCCAAGTATTTCCAGAGACCTGTTGATATTGTCCCATAGTTCAGGAGATTTCGGATTGCAGACCTTTTCATATGTTTCCCTATCAGGAGCATCAAGGCTCATGTATAACTGGGAAGGTTCGATTCTCTCCATCATATCAGGAACAGTACCGTTACTTACGATAAAAGTGGTAAAGCCCTGTTTTTCGTACTCTTCCACAAGTTCAGGCAGATGCGGATACAAGGTCGGCTCCCCTGAAAGTGATATAGCAACGTGTTTGGGCTGGTTTGCTTCCTCCCACCGCTCCCTTGGTGCTGAACCACCAAATCCGGATATCAATTTTTGCTGTGCTTTGATTGATGACCCCACAATTTCCACTGGAGAATCCCAATCTTTCGGGAAGGATACCTCCGCTTCTGTAGGCCTCCAGCAAAAGAGACAGCGTTGGTTGCACCTCAAAGTAGGTGTCATCTGCAGACAACAATGTGAAGTAATACCATAGAACCTGGACTTATAACACTCACCTTCTCCTTTCATGGAACGACCAAGCCAGAGGCATGTCTTTACAGCAGAATGAGTACCTGCAAGGCTATATCCCTGCTTTTTCAGCAAGGCCTCAAAGTCAGGTATTTCAGGAATTGTTATAAGTTCTTCCTTATCTTTCGAGGACATCTGGTGCATACTTTCCTGTTGCACTATATATAGTGATCGGAATTGGAAAAGAAGTGTCACATTTTAACATGGAAAAGGAAAAAGATCAACTTCCATAAATCTATCAATACCATAGGTCCTACAGGTTTCAGAAGTGCAGAAGGGTTGTCCTGAGAGTGGAAAGATCCACGATAGGAACCTGTGCAGGTGTTGGCATTAAATTTACTCTCTTCTGGAACTCTGTTTGTGACTGCCATGTACCGGAATTTATCGCAAGGACATTCTTGTATCTTCCAATACCTATGGTATGCACATGACCACAATGGAGAATATCGGGTATCTGGTCAATTACAAAATGGTCCTGTTTCTCCGGTGCAATGGAAACCCTGCTTCCATATATAGGGGAAAGATGCCTGCGTTTTAACATCTCTATCATGGCCTTTTCAGGCTCCTGATATGAAACTCCCGGGACCGAAGCAACAAGATCGTCAATTGAGCGTCCATGATACATCAGTACCCGGACACCATCGAGGTCCACTAATGCAGGATTTCCCACAAAAGTTATCCTGTCCTCAAAAAGGGAAGTTATACGCTCCGGAAAACGGGGCTGTGGCTCTGCCTGACGGACTGCATCGTGGTTTCCGGGTGATATTATTATCTGAATGTGTTCCGGTACCTGACTAAAGTATTCAGCCGCCTTTGCATACTGATCATAGATGTCAAGAATATCCAGCTCATGTTCCTGCCCCGGGAAAATTCCGATCCCATCAACCAGATCGCCTGCTATCACAAGGTACCGGATATCTTTGGAAAGCTCTTTCATTTGGTCATTATCACACTTCCCGTTAAGAAAGTCAAGGAAGCCACACCATTCTTCTTCAAGGAAGGTCGAGCTTCCGATATGGACATCAGATGTGAACACCGCTTTACCCCAGGTACCTTCCCTCCTGTGTGAAATATTCGGAAGGTCAGGGAGTATTATCTTCTTTGCTACGATCAGACTGCCATCATTGGTCAGGGAACCTGTGATACCGATAACCTCATCCAGAATTATCTTGCTGGCCTCTTCAAAAAGATCTTTCTCCGCCTGATGCACAAGCACCAGAAAA
The DNA here is from genome assembly GCF_000765475.1 of Methanococcoides methylutens. Classification (NCBI taxonomy): domain Archaea; kingdom Methanobacteriati; phylum Methanobacteriota; class Methanomicrobia; order Methanosarcinales; family Methanosarcinaceae; genus Methanococcoides; species Methanococcoides methylutens. Next base: position 959,740 of record NZ_JRHO01000014.1, on the reverse strand, counting down.
GAACCTGTGGGATCTTCCAGCTGCAACATCTTATGCCCATTTGCAGTACTCCTTACCTCGGATACCATTCCAATAATAGAAACTTCACTGTAATCACCGCCTCCACTCCGCTTTAAGCCGCTCCCCTGCTTGCGGTTCTTATTAAGGCTCTCAATTGGTCTGGCAGTTATCCTTCCACGGATCATATCACTGAGCTTACTATACCTGTTCCTGAAATATTGGACGAATTCCATATATTCGCCAACACAGGTCGACATGTCCGTGATATCGGACATGATATTGATGTTACTGCCATTAGCATTGGAATTTACATTAAGACCGGCATCTGGTAATCCCTTACTTCCATAACCGGATGGAAATGAGGAAGAATATTTTTTTGAGGGTGAAGATACTTCAGATGTAACTTTAGATACAGTTTCAGATGTAGCAAATGAAAGCGATATCTCCGAATGGGAAGGTGTTTCTCCCGAAATGACCTCCGAATTCTGTGAGACCTGTGAACTAACATCTGAAACAACCTTTGAAGCAACATCTGAAGTTGTTCCTGAGTTACCTTTCACGCTGCTCGGATATTCGGATTCAAAGGATGAAAGGTCAATGTGTTCGGTCTCAATAACAAAGACCGACTCATCGATATGTTCAAGAATATAGCAAACCAGATTCTTTGGTGAACTGTGAGATACTATCAGATTTACAGCTTCAGGGCTGATCTGATACCCGGCTTCTAAAAAAGCTTCCTGAACATTGATCTCTTTCATTGTTGGACCTGAAATTAGCAGTGGAATTTAGCAGTTTTCTGCAAAAATTACATTCGATTCTTATAATGACAAACAATTTGAATTCTGATTTGTTTTTCAATATCTCTTCGTCTTTGACAATTTAATTTTTAGGAACTAAGTTGCTAATTAATGTGTCAAACTCTTGTATCAAACAAAAGCATTCCTATAAAATAAATAGGCTACGTACTGGATGCTTCAATACCAAATTTTTTAACTAATCAGCTTCTATTGTTTCAAAGATAATATGGACATAAAAGCCTCATTCCATACATTCAGAACGAGTGATAAATTCTGGATATCCCTTTCAAGGGACATTGTTTCTGTAATTTTTGCCGTTCTGGCATTTGCAGTCATTTCCCAGGCGTTATTTGGGATGTGGACACCTATGGTTGCTGTTGAATCCGGAAGTATGGAACCTCATATGAAGATCGGGGATATAATTTTCATCGAAAACATAGACAGGACACAGATAATAACCAATCAGGATGCTGGTCCAAATTACATATCCTTCGAAAAAGAAGGTGACGTTATACTTTACCGCCCTTACGGACAGGAAGGTGTCACCCCGATCATACACCGGGCCATGTACTTTGTTGAAGCCGGGGAAAGTATGTGGGAAGGCGGTCCAATTGCACCACATAGTGGTTACATCACTAAAGGTGATAACGAAAGGACGAACATGTACTATGACCAGCAGGGCCAGATAAGTTATCTTCAACCTGTAAAGGAAGAATGGGTCATTGGAATTGCAAGATACAGGATACCATATGCAGGCCATCTAAGGCTTTTGCTTTCATGATCTTCCTGTTGTTGATATATTGTTAATACCTTTTGACAAATATGATCTCATTTCCTTTTTTCTTCTCTTTTTAACAAAAACTGTTTGATGCATCAAAGATGCATCTGTGCTGTTATCACCGGTTTGAAACCTGCAAGCATTCCCAGTCTGTAATCCTCAAGCAGGACACGGCGTGTGCTTTCTATAGGTACGCTCAGAACGATCTCTTTTGTTCTTCCATAGCGTCCCTTGCTTACGACCACTGCATTAAGAATACCCAGCATATCTAATTCTGAGATTAGGTCAGTGACCCTTCGCTGTGTCAGGATATCCATATCAACATTCACGCATAACTGACGATAAACGTTGTACACTTCACCTGTAGTGACGTTCCTGTGTCCGTTATTCCTCAAAAGCATGACACTATAGAGAGCTAACTTTGACTGTGTGGGTAAAGTCCTGACAACTTCAACAATACGATCGATCTCGATCTTTTCCTGAGCCATTCTAACGTGAACTTCACCAACATTTGCTTCGTTCTCACGCTCAGCAAGTTCGCCGGCAACTCTCAGAAGGTCAAGTGCACGCCTTGCATCACCATGTTCCTGGGCTGCAAAGGCAGAACACAGAGGAATTACCATTTCATCAAGCACCTCTTCTTTGTATGCAATGGATGCTCTTTGCCTCAGGATATCACTGATCTGTTCAGCATCATAAGGAGGGAAGATGATCTCTTCTTCTCCAAGAGAACTTTTGACCCTTGGATCAAGGAATTCCGTAAATTTCAGGTCATTTGAAATACCGATCATACTGACCTTTGCATTTTTTAGGTCAGTATTGATACGAGAAAGATTGTACAAAACATCATCACCTTTCTTGACAAGTTTATCGATCTCATCAAGAATAATTATGATAACCTGCTTTTTTGAATCAATAGCTTCTTTGAATTTTGTGAACACCTGGTCAGTAGGCCAGCCGGTCATAGGGATGTCTTCACCAAAATGCTTTGCAAGATTTGCCAGGAGCCTGTACTGGGTATCAATGACCTCACAGTTTAGATACAGTACTGAACAATCAATACTTATATCGTCACTTTTTCTTTCAAGTTCAATACCAACATAACGAGCAACAGCTGTTTTACCAGTACCGGTTTTTCCATAGATAAGAATGTTTGATGGTGTATCTCCCCTAAGTGCTGAAACAAGAATGGTAGCAAGAGTGTTGACCTGTTCAGTTCTGTGAGGAAGGGATGCTGGTGTATATGAAGGTCTTAAAACTTCTTTGTTCTTAAAAAGAGATTCATTTTGTAATAAGTCCTCAAATAATCCATCTAATGATTTGTTCTCCATTTTTAACCTTCCATATATTATTGTGATAAGATTGGATAGGAAATACATCAAATACAAAATGTTGCTCTCAAATGAGAAACGTCATGCTAATTGATCTAAAACCTTTATTGATTAATTATGATAATCTATGAAATGCTACAAATTCACATTTGAATGATTCATAAGCAAACAGAATGCTACATGAATATGTCAACATATGAACCCTTCAATTTTCCACACGATCCAATGGAAGTGTACCTTATTAACCCTTATGGTTATAACCCCTCTGTTTCCATTCCAGTTTTAAATAAATTAAGGCTAATAATAAAAGAAACAGGTTCTAATGACCAAACTTATATTTTAAATTCAATTTCAGTTTATATGTATTCTATTTTAGAAGCTTTCCTTTGGAAATAGACCCCTCTATTTCGTTTGGAAATTATATAAAGAGGGGTGACCCTATGGTTTCGACTGGAGTGCAGAAAAAAAATAAGAGAACATATTTTTTATAATGTTAAAAAAACAGGGTGCTCCAAATATAAGATTAATAGGTAATAAAGGTTTCTCAAGAAAAAGATAAAATTACGAAAATTAACTAAAATATTCCAGTCGAAATGATGGGGTGACCCCCTTGTAACAACAAAAACAAAAAAGGAGAATAACAAAAAAGTATAGAGATATAATATACTAAAAAAGCAGGTAAAATGAAGTTTGCATTTAAATAAATTTAGAATTTAAAATATTAAAAAATTTAAACCTTTTCAAATTTTGAGTTTTCGCAAAATTGAATTCATTTAAAATTTGAAGCTGAAATTTTTAATTTTACTTTTTTGAAACTAAATATTTTCATCCTAAAATATCAGCAAAGAAGTGTAAAAAAATTAATCATCAATAATATCTCATTTTGAACAAAATAGTTTTAAGGAGGTTACATGTTGTATTAAACGAGAATTCATGGAAGAAAGCGGAATACCCAGAGATGAGATCCTCTCTATTTTAAAAAACGCGAAATCAGCAGATACTAGTTATGATCGTGTTCTAAGTTCTATGTGTACTTATCCACATGAAATTGCAGTTTTAGCACATACACAATTCATTGAAGCTAATATGGGAGATCCTGGTCTTTTCCCTGGAACTTATGATCTGGAAAAAAAAGTGCTAAAAATGTTCGGTTCTCTTTTACACCATAACAATGATCCTGAAGAATGTGGTTATTTAACAACTGGTGGAACTGAATCTAATATACAGGCAATAAGATCCATGGTAAATTATCGTCGTGATATTAAAAAACCAAATGTTGTAATGCCGGAATCTGCACATTTTTCTTTTGACAAGGTTGCAGACCTTTCAGGAATAGAAATAAGGAAAGCTTCACTTGATCATTTTCTGAAAGTTGACCTCGGATTAGTGAGGTCATTGATCGATGAGAATACAATAGGTCTTGTTGGTATAGCAGGAACAACAGAATTTGGTCAGATAGATCCTATTGAACAGCTATCAGAGATCGCTCTTGAGAAAAATCTTTTTTTGCATGTTGATGCTGCATTTGGTGGTTTTGTCCTTCCATTTATGGATCTGGATTATCATTATGATTTTGAAGTTGAAGGTGTAACTTCAATGACAATTGATCCTCATAAGATGGGATTGAGCACCATTCCTTCAGGCGGATTGCTGTTCCGTGAAACTGAATATTTGAATGATCTTGAGATACACACTCCTTATTTGAGCATCAATAAACAATATTCTCTCACAGGTACCAGAAGTGGGGCAGCAGTAGCTTCAACATATGCTGTTATGAAGCATCTTGGAAGAGAAGGTTACAGGCAGGTGATAGATCAATGCATGGAACAAACAGAGAAAATTGTTGAAGGTGCTAAAGCACTTGGAATCGAACCTGTTATTGATCCTGTCATGAATGTTGTAGCTCTACAGGTTCCAGATGCCGATAACATAAGGAAGAGATTACTTGATGAATTCGGCTGGCATGTTTCAATAACACGAAAACCCCGAGCTCTGCGTCTGGTGATCATGCCTCACATTAATAATAGTACGATCGAACTTTTCCTGAATGATCTTGAAAAACTGATCTGATGAACAGATCTTTTTATTTTTGATCAGTTTTTCAGTTCATTCTATTGAGTTTTGTTCTAACTTCGATCTAAGTTTTAAAAATGCACGGATTGAGGGGATGGTTCGATGGCACCTAGCCTTGAAACTTGTAAAGGCGTGTGTCCATCGAATCCGTGACTAATACTACCTATGACGTGAGTATATATACTCTTAAGCCAAGCGGGGTGAAAGTATTATTTTTAAAAATCATGCTAACTTGTTGACTAGATTAGCTTAAATGAGACCACTAAAAGTGTTTACCAGATAATGCTAAATACAATAAAGCTAAAATTTATATCTATGGCAAATTCTTTCAAAATTGGAACAATTATCGGTATTCCTATTAAGATACACATAACATTTCTTTTAGTTCTTCCATTCTTTGCAATTATTTTTGCCATGAATCCGGCACCCTATGGATTCAATGATGTAGTTCCAGCATCACTGGGATATGCCTTATCTTTTTTGACAACTATACTTCTCTTTGGTTGTGTTCTGCTTCATGAACTTGGGCATTCTTATCTTGCGAAGAAGTACGGTGTTAAGATCACAGATATAACTTTGTTCCTGATAGGTGGTGTCTCTTCAATGGAGGAGATTCCGAGGGATCCGGGTCAGGAAGCAAAGATGGCCTTTGCAGGTCCTTTGGTCAGTTTTATTATCGGAGGCTCGTTGCTACTGCTCAATTTTGCAGTAGCTGGTGCTGTTTCTTCGTTTGCGGATTCGGTCATATTCAGGCTGGTACAGATGCTAGGTTCCATCAATATTGTCCTTGGTATGTTCAACCTGCTCCCTGCTTTTCCTATGGACGGCGGACGCATACTTCGTGCATGGTTTGCAAGGAAGATGCCCTACATACAGGCAACTCATGCAGCAGCAGGTGTCGGTAAGATGTTCGCATTCCTGCTGGGAATGCTGGGTCTGTTATCAAATCCCTGGAATCCCTGGCTTATCCTCATTGCTGTCTTTGTTTACATGGGAGCATCAGGTGAGGACCGTTCCACAGCTGTTACAGTGACCCTTGAGAAAGTACCTGTCAGTGAAGTTATGACAAAGGATATTGTCTCGGTAGAGCCTTCATTGACAATCGATGATCTGACCCAGTTCATGTTCGAAAAAAAGCATATGGGATATCCTGTGATAGAACACAACACTTTAAAAGGTATTATCACATTTACAGATGTGCGCAAGGTAATGCCTCTGGACCGTTACAGTGTATTGGTGTCCGATGTTATGACAAAAGATATTGTAACGATACCAAAAGAGGCGACTGCCGCAGATGCTTTTAAGCTGATGGTCTCTAACAACATCGGCAGGGTATTGGTGGTCGATGAAAATGGTTCTGTGTCTGGTATCCTTTCCAGGACCGACCTGATGCATACAATGATGTTATTGAACGAGTGATGTAGAAAATGGACAGTATGACCTACAAAACAGCAGAAGAGAAATCAGATGAACAGATCATCACGGATTCTCAGAAAGCTGCTTCTAATTATAATTACGATACGGTATCGGGTTCGATCTATTCAGGCCAGGGCGATGTAACTTTTTCACAGACGTCTTCTCTTGCTCCCATGGTAAAGCAACCGGATGCTCTTCAGACTGCTCCCCAGCCTTCCCAGATTATCATCGTGGGAACCGCACATGTTTCGGAGAAGAGTGTCAATGAGGTAAAAGACACTATTGAGCGCGAGAAACCTGATATAGTGGCTGTAGAGCTTTGCAAAAGCAGATATGATTCGCTGAAAGGTGAAGTTAAGGATTCAGAGATACCCATCAAGGATATTCTAAGCGGTGGTAAGATCTACTATTTCCTTGTACATCTGTTGCTTGCCTATGTGCAGAAGAAGATCGGAGATGAAATGGGTGTCCAGCCTGGTGCTGAGATGATCACTGCCATTGATGCTGCAGAAGCCAGTGGAGCAAAAATAGCGCTTGTTGATCGTGATATCCAGCTGACCCTCCAGCGTTTCTGGAGCAAGATGGGTTTCTTTGAAAAACTGAATATTGTTGTAACCCTCGTTGCTTCTGCTTTAGGGATCGGTTCATCAAAGAACATTGATATTGATAACATCACCAATCAGGACATGGTTACCATGCTCACAGATGAGCTGCGTGCTGCATCTCCGAATGCTGCTGCTGTTCTGATAGATGAGAGAGATGCTTACATTGCAGGGAATCTCGTCAAGATCGCCAAAGGCGGCAACAAGAAGATAGTTACAGTTCTTGGTGCCGGACATAAGACAGGGGTCGAGAAATATCTCAAGGATCCAAAGTCCATACCTCCAATGTCCTCACTTACCGAGCTTCCCCAGAAGCGCTTCAGTTTCATGAAGGTTCTCGGGATTGGAATCGTGGCTCTGGCTATTGCAACCTTCGCGTTGCTGATAATGTCAGGTACACCGATTGAGCTGTTGCTCCTGGCCTTTGGCTGGTGGTTCATCATAAACGGGATCTTAAGTTCCATCGGAGCTGCCCTTGCAAAAGGACATCCGTATTCGATCATCACTGCTTTCCTTGTGGCATGGCTCACATCCCTGAACCCGATGATGGCTGCAGGATGGTTTGCAGGACTGATGGAAGCTAAACAGAGGAAACCTACTACTGAAGACCTTAAGGAAGTTGTCAAGCTTGAAAGTTTCAAAGAGCTTCAGCAAAACAATTTCTTCCGTGTGATCATGGTAGCTGCATTTGCCAATATTGGAAGCACCATTGGTACGTTCCTTGGTGTTTATGTTATGGTCCAGGTAACAGGGCATAATCCAATAGACTTGATCAGTGCAGGTCTTACGGCGATAGGTCTTTGAATTGACCTATTGCTCATTGTTTTTTGAATGATGGTTTTTGTATCAATGGGATGTCAGGAAGATTTTCCCAGACATCTTCATAATTATCGTATTTTGTCAGCACATCGACGATGACAGGTAATGGGTCTGGCCATATTTCCGGCAGGTCAGCTTCACCTCCTACCTTTATTTCATATGCAAGCACCTCTTCAGGAGGGTTGAACTGTGCATCAATACTTTTCTTATTACCTCTTGCATCGATGCGATACCAGCCTGTCTCAGCTAGGTAGACAGCATTTAATCCGTGGAGACAGAAAGGTTCACCATTTTCATCCCTGCTCAGACGCTGGTAGCAAAACCCTGTGGGAATGGAACTTGCTCTCAATAAAGCTGCAAGCAGATGGCTTTTTGCATAACAGTAACCGGTACCTGCTTCCAGAACCTCTGAAGCTTTCAGTGTGATGGGGTTCATGCAGTGGTCATGACTGTGATATATCTCATCCCTTACCCACTCAAAACAGTTCCTTGTTATTTCGATAGGGTCATCCAGCCCTAAAGCAAGTTCCTTTGCCAGTTTTTCGACTTTTGGATGGTCCCAGTCGATTATCTCAGTAGAACGTAGGTATTCCTGCATGGTTTCACCTCTGAAATTCTAAGACTTAAATGTATGGGTTTGGTAAAGTCTGAGCAGAAATCCTAAAAGAAACCAAAAAAGAAAAGAGAAAAAAGAACGACCTTATAGAAGGTCGTGAAGGTTGAACTTGTGTGGTCCGAGGTTTCCGCCGTAGTTACCTGCGGTGATCTTCTTGACACCTGGGACTGTTACAGCTGCTTCGATACCTGCTGCCATTGCTTCGTTGATAGCGTCTGCGTCCACACCGTTGATGACGATCTCATAGACACAGTTGACGTCTGCAGGGATCTCTGAACCTTCTACCTTGTCCTTGATGCTTGGGCAGAATTTCTCATTAGCTGTTGCTTTGAGGAATTTGTACTTGTTTGCTCCTGCTTTGGAACCGCTTGCAACTATTCCGCCTGGGAATGGTGTGACTACACCCTCGACAGCCTGGATAGAATCAACTGCATTCTCTGCTGCGGTAAGAGCGTTCATCTGTGAGTCTGCGAAGATGAAGAAGTTTCCACCTGCAATAGCTTCTATTCCACCAATGGAATCTTCTACAAGGAAGTCACCCTCCATCATTGGGATTACGTGCATCTTGCGGTCGCCGACCTCTGTCTGGGACTCTGTTCCGTCTGCGAAGTACCTGAGCTTGTTTCCGGTGTCGAACTGCTTCTCTGCATCAGGGAAACCGTTGAACACTGCGGTTGTTGGTGCTGTGAGGACACACTGGCCAATGCGCTCAAGGAGCTGACCTTCAAGTGACTTGTATCCGAAAGTGTAGATCTGGATATAAACACCTGGTCTGCCGTCTGGTGTCTCACTACCGTCTACGAACATCTCGATGCCGGCTTCAGCAGGGCATCCAATGACGGATGTTCCAAACCCGGTTGCTTCCTGAGCTGCAACTGTTGCCCAGCGCATTGTTGCGGCTGTGATCAGTACACGGGCCATCTTGATTGGAAAGGCCTCTGCGAATGTATCTTCGATCTCTACTCCGTTAAGTTCCATTAAAAACACCTATATAATTGATTATTTAGTATGGATTAGAAGACTATTACAATACATATATGTTATGTCCATAGCGATTAACATATTCTTAGGGTCGAATGTCAGATCTGCGTATTTCAAAGAACTCATTCTTTCCTTTTTCCACAGCTGGAACAGGCTCCCCCATGTACACAAATAGTTCCTCCACATTCAGGACAGGTCCATCTTGTCTTTTCATTTTTCACGAATTGCTTTAAACCAAATTCTCTGATATTCTCGAGATTTTCGATCATGCTCATATGGTATTTGGTTCGATACCTTTCATCTAACTGTTTCAATCTGCTGCAGGGGAACTTTTCACACTCAAAACAGAATTGTGCCCTGCCATTTTTAAAAGTAGGACAGTGCTTGATCTGTTTGCATTTGGAGCTAGTAACATCTAATCTTCTACAGCCTGGGCACTTATTTTTCTCTCTCAGGTAAGCCGTGCAGATGCCGCAGTTCATCCCGCACGGGGCTATAAGTAAAAGTTCGTCCGAGGTTTCCATGGTATTATACTATTTTATTTTTCAAACTATACATATAGTTTCCATGGCTGAGAATAGCTTATTTAAGGCAAAATAAAAAAATCATAAATCTCTAGTTTTGTTCTCCGTCCTAAAATTTATATAGTTTCTTGATTTTAATATAATAAGCTAAAATAATTCTGTGAAGTTCTGGTATTTTTTGTATAATAATAAAGCAGTTGAAGAACAAAGAGGCATTGTTAATAAAATGCGGAGATTCAAAATGGATGTGCAACCCGGTCCGGGGAATATAATTCGCGTGGATATAGCCAGAGATCACAGTCTTGTGAAGATGATAAGTCTTCTAATGATAGCATTTTTCTTTTTTGTTCTGGGTATCTTCATCGATGGTTTTGAAATCTTAGCCTATGTTACATGGTATCTGGGAGTTGTGGCCTTAATTCTATGGGATCGCACTACTGTGGAGTTGACAAACGATATGGTAAAAATTCACCGTCCCTTTTTTGGTTCCACAATCCTGAATAAGAAAGACATAACAGAAACCTTGATCAAACGTAACTATCATTTTACGTTTAGATATATATGGTACCTGATTATGGTAGGTATGTCGGTCTATCTTTTCTATGGTGTATTTTCTGATATCCAAATGTATCAGATACAGCATGCTCCAATGGATGCATTAATTCGCTTAATCCTCTCACAATCGATGTTAATTTCTTTATTCATCGCACTATTTTTTAATCTGGAGAGAAGGCTCAAACATTCCACTTTACTCAAAGTAAATACAAAGAATCGAAGTTTTGTATTTTATCCTGAGAAACCGGATGAATTTGAAAAAGTTATTACTGAACATAGTTGATCGCATAATATTTGTACAAAATTATACTCTTCGACGTCCAGACATTCCATTGGCCTTAAAAAAGTAAGGCAGGATTTAGTAAACTTCCCCGTCATATTTCTCTAAAAAGATCTGATAAAACTTATCATCGCCTGTTTTGTATTCTGCAATATCCATTACAGAATCCTGTATCATGCTTGCAGCTTCATCGTATTTTTCTATTCTTGAAAAAGCAGTTCCAACTGCACTGACAGGCACTGTGAGTTCTGAACGCATTGAAGATATGCATATCTCCTGAAGTGAAATAATGACCTGCTGGACCATTTCATCAGCCTTTTCATACGATTCGTCCTTAAGAGCTGTAGCTCCAACTTCTTCGAGTTCTGTTATGGTCCTCGAGGTTTCATCTCCAAGATGCTCGTGTGAGGCTGCAATTCCAAGATCACGCATTGCCCAGACCACTTCCAGTACATCCCTGTGGGACATGATTTTACCCATTTTCCTGAAGGAGTCCATCAGTTTTTTGAAAGCATCCTGTCTTTCGTTGCTTTCCAGTCTCAGGGCCTTAGTACCGATATCGCGCATTGTGATTACGATCGATCTGGCATAGGTCGTATATTCCTTGCTTGCTGCTATCCTTGCAATTTCCAGCATTTCTTCATTTACTGCTGTCATTGTGGATGTGTCCCCTGAAAACACAGCGTTGTCCCCTATCTCCCTGAACATTAGCAGACCTTTTTCCACTGCACTTTCATGTTTCATTTTTGCAGCTGTACTTACGATGTCTCCTGCAGATTCTGCAAACTGGTGTTGTATACCTTGTTTGTGTTTTCTTTTTGCCGCTCCGAAAAGAGACAGTATTGCTGCCAGGGATTCGATAGCACCTGCCTGACTTCCGTGGTTTGAGGCTGAAGCTCCGATAGTACCTATGGAATTGACAATATGTTTTGTTGCCTCGCTATCCTTTTCTAATGCAATGAGTCCCATTTCAAGCAAATGTAAATTCACGTGTCTGGTAATTTCCGTGGTTTCCTTTACACCCGTCATGAGATTCTTTGTAACGGTGGTGATCTTTTGAAATCCTGTTCTAAACTTATCTTCATCATTGTTCCTGATAGCGCATCTAATGCTATCAACAACCGGAGACAATGGATCATCTACATCTCTTGCTGTTTGTTTTGCTGAGATCTCTATCAGGTCGTAAGAGGTAACTTTCCCCAGAATTCCATCGAACTCTTTCACGATGGATTCGTTATAGAGATTCTTTGTTATGGTTGATCCGATATAACCCAGGATCACAGCAACTGCAACTACAAGTCCTAGTAATGAAGGGTCATGAAGCTCCAGCAGATGGGCCACAGAAATAGAAAATATGGCGGTGCCTATCAGGAATGATACCGTGTAATTGATCTTTTTCCTTTTCGAACTTTGCCACAGGGTAGTTGCCCACAGGGAACCAAAGAGAGCTAGAAGCATACCGTCGGTGGCGATCTCTGGCGTAACCTCAGCTGTCAGCAATGCTGCTATTACTGATATCTGAACTGAAAAGGCTCCTATCGCAAGATCTGAACCAATACCTGACAGGTCCATTTTCAGGTTGTGGCGTATCATCATGTCAGCGAAAAGGAAAGCTGCTGTCAGACCTATTACCATGGCGGTATCGATAATTGTGGTGAGTAGGATCTCCATATTAACACTATCCTTTATCTTAAGGTATTTTTCAAAGTTTGGCTCCGCAGTATTTACAGTAATAAGCATCAGTATCGTGACCCAGCAAGCCACAGTTGTGGCATACGATGTTCACTGCAACATCCTTCATCTCTTCTGCTATCTCTACAGGCATGGCATCCATGCTCCTGTTAATAATAGAATGGGTAATGATGCCTGTGGGAACCGCTATTATGGAATAACCGAGTAACATTACAACGGATGCCATTGCCTGCCCAAGTGGAGTAACAGGTACCAGATCCCCGTATCCCACAGTTGTCAGTGTTGTTACAGCCCAGAAGATGCTTCGTGGGATGCTTGTAAATCCGTTTTGCTCTCCTTCAATGACATACATAATGGAACCTAGTATTATTACAAGGTTCATGACAGTAAATGTGAAAACAGTTATTTTTTTACTGCTGTCTTTAAGGGCCTGTACCAGTATTTCGGCCTCTGAGAGGTACTGGACAAGTTTGAGCACCCTGAATATCCTTAGCAATCGCAATACTCTTATTATTAGCAGATACTGGCTTCCTGGCAGAAGCATGCTAAAATAAGTTGGAATTATGGCAAGAAGATCGATGACACCAAAAAAACTGGTTGCATAACGTACTTTGCTTTTGACACTAATGATCCTCAGGAAATACTCAATGGTAAACAGGGCAGTGAATATCAGTTCTGCCATGTAGAGCTTCTCATGGTGAACACTGCTGATCGAGTGGACACTGTCGAGCATTACTACGATAACACTCAGAACGATCGCTGCGATCAAGGCAACATCAAAATATTTTCCATAAGGTGAATAGGATTCAAATATCAATTTGTAGAGCTTCAAACGCCAGCCATTGGAATCCGGTCTGTTCTCCCCCTCTTTGCACAATCTGTATACCATTATCCTTCTCCTCAGGAACAAGGCGATTACTTTGTATTCCGCTATGCGTATAGCATTCGGAATCTGTAACCAAATATATCTTTATTGTATTATAAAGCATTCTGAATTACAGCTGGTTCAACAAAACATTTATTTCCTTTCATCTCATATTTGAGATGCATCTCATATTTGAGCCAACAAAGGTCCTGAAAATGCATCGCATAAATTCCTTGAAACACCTGGCCCTTTTGGGCGCACTCAAGAGACCTGTGAAGATCTCGTCCAGTGAGTTTACCAAATACACTTCCACCAGTTCCAAGACAGCTGCAAGAACGTTAAAACAGCTTGAGGAGGAAGGCCTGATCAAACGCAGCATCATCCCTGAAGGCCAGATGATCTCCATAACCGATGAAGGTCGTACATGGCTTGAGAGGGAATACAGTGATTACAGACACATCTTCTGTGGAGATGAAAAGAAGGTGGAGCTGTACGGAAATGTGATAACAGGGCTTGGTGAAGGCCAGTACTACATCGCTCAGGAAGGTTACCGCTCCCAGTTCGAGGAAAAGCTGGATTTCGTACCTTATCCGGGTACGCTTAATGTGAGACTTACCGATCATAGTGCAGACGTACAGAAGAACACCGGCCGGAAGGATATGATACAAATTTCCGGTTTTACCAACGGTCAGCGTACTTTTGGAAGCTGCAATTGCTATTTTGTGGAGGTTGAAGGCATCCCCGGTGCAGTGGTGACACCTGAACGTTCACATTACCCCCATGACCTGCTGGAGATCATATCCCCTGTCCATCTCAGGGAGACACTTAATCTCAAGGACGGGGATGAAGTAAAGATTACAATAGAAGACCGAAGTGCATGTGAGTGATCCTATGAGTTCCAATGAAAATTACACTGATAACATCAATAAAGCATTGAAGGCCGCGCAGAACGGCGAGATGTTCTTCATCTTCGATTCCGACAGCCGTGAAGGAGAGACTGATTTTGTGATCGCTGCAGGAGCTGTCACTCCTGATGACGTGCGCTGGATGCGCAGGGACGGTGGCGGACTGATCTGTGTAGCGCTTGACAGTGAATCTTCTGAAAAGCTTGGACTTCCATTCATTTCCGATATTCTGCGCGATGAGGTCGAGAACTACCCTGCCCTTGGCACTACCGTTGAAAGGGGCGGAGATCTTGCCTACGACAGCCGCTCTTCATTCTCCATATGGGTGAACCACAGGAGAACACGAACAGGAATCCCTGACAATGACAGGGCACTGACCATAAACGAGCTTTCAAATATCACCGAAAAGGTCCTTGATGGCGAAAATATCGATTTCGGCTCTGAGTTCCGTACACCTGGCCACGTTGCACTTCTGCGTGCAGCTGACAGGCTGGTCCATGAGCGCAGGGGACAGACCGAACTCTCCATTGCGATCGCAAAGATGGCGGATGTCACACCTGCAATGGTGGTCTGTGAGATGCTTGATGATGCCAGCGGCAAGGCCCTTTCCAGAGAAGATGCAATGGAATATGCCCGTCTGCATGACCTCGTGTTCCTTGAAGGACAGGAGATTGTGGATGCGTATGAGCAGTGGGAGAAAGCTTAAAGCTTCACTTTCGCATTCTTTTTTAGCTTTTTTTCAGAAAGAATGATATACTGAAAAGTCTTATTATAGTTCGACCCCGTGGGGCCGTAGGGTAGCCTGGTCCATCCTGCAAGGCTGGGGGTCTTGCGACTTGAGTTCAAATCTCAGCGGCCCCATCAAACCCGAATTGCGACTCGGCAGTCCGCGTCCTTTTCGCTCCGCTCAAGCGGACTTTGGTTAATTTTCATTTGATACATTCTGTTTTTGTTTGATTCCGAAAATTTGTTGATGTACTTTTTCTTTTATTGTTTTCCATCATTCTAACTACCGGTTTCTTTATGGTCTCAATGCAGCTTTTGTTGGCTATTCCAATTTAGTGACGCTATCCAAATACAGCTAGCATTGCAAGAGGTGATACCAGATTCCTGAGGGGTATTGCAGGAATCTCTTCTTCCACAGCTTCTTCTTTACTTTCTCTCATTTCATCTTAAAAAAACGAGATGGCATTAACTATAAATGACAGATGTTGTATATATCTAATATATAGTTTGAATTAGATAACTTTCATGGAGATGGACAAATGGAAGCGGATATAGTCAGCTTTGTGCCGGGAATTATTGGAATTTCAATAGGAATTATGGTTCACTCCATATACAGCATCTGGCGTAAAAGAACCGGATATTATGAGCATGGTGGAAGGACAAGGACAGAAAAAGTGAGAGGAATAGTCGTAATATGTACGATTGCTGTGTTAATGATGCTATCTGCTTTGATTCTCTGGGATATGATAATCTCTGGAGACACTTTAGGTTTGTTCAAATCAGAAACACATGAAGCGCTGGCAATAATATTTCCGGTTTTACTGATTACTGGAGCTTTAATGTCCTCTATTTACGATTTCAGGCTAAAAAAAACCGGAGAGCCTGAACATGATGAGCGTACAGAAAAAGTGACAGGAAAAGCTGCAAAATCCACGATTGTTGTGCTGATGGCTGCATGTGCTATAATTCTCTGGGGCGATATTTTTGGTTTGTTCAAACTGGAAACACGCGAAACGCTGGCAATACTGTTTCCGGTTTTGATGCTATCAATGCTGGGCTTTGTCACCTACTACAATTCAAAGGAATTTTAAGGAGAGATCTGGATGCAGATCAGGGAATCAAAGCATACTTTCCGGAGCTGGCAATGTGCCTTCCAATCCTAACAAAAATAGATCGATTCACCAAAGGACTTTATAAAAATATGAATGCACTTCTGTTTTGTAAAATCTCTCTGATACTAAATTTGAATTGCCTAAAACATATGGAGAAAATATAATGGCAGTGGATATAATCAGCTTTATAGGAGTAATCGTTGGAGTTACGATAGGATTTTTAATTGTTAACCGGGGGCGTAAAAAATCTGGAGAACCTGAACAGGATGAAAGAACAGAGAAGGTGGCAGGAAAAGCTGCAAATAGCTCGATTATTGTGCTACTATTGGCAATGGCTGTGATTCTCTGGGGAGATCTTTTTGAGTTGTTCAAAATAGAAACAGGTCAATCTATATCAATATTATTTTTTACCTTAATGATATCGCTGATAACTTTCCGTCGCCACTACAGTTCAAAAGAAATTTGAGGGTAAGTTCTATGAAAATAAGAAAAGACAAACACACTCTGCGGGGTTTGGCTACAATTCTGGGAATGCTGCTGTTGGGTCTGGTTCTGTGGCAATTCCAGTTCTACGGGGCCGGTGCATCATTGATTTTTATGGGTTTAATGCTCACGGTAATATTCCTGTACACCGCTACAAAACCCCGGGAATACTTTATCCGTGATGAAAGGACTGTAAGAACTAATGAAAAAGCAGGGTACCATGCCTTCTTGATACTTGTAATGTGTCTGGGAATCCTGACAATGGCAAACTGGTCCACCGAAATACTTTACAAGGATGTGAGTGGGCCTTTGGCCATTATCGCGTTGGGTTCATGGAATATTCTGAGATGGTATTATGATAAGAAAGGCTATGAGACAGATCCATGAAAACCAGAATCAAAGAACTCCGGGCCAGATATAATCTTACGCAGGACGAGCTTGCGAAAAGGGTCGGGGTCAGGAGAGAAACGATCCTGTTTCTGGAAAAGGGAAAGTACAACCCTTCTCTGAAATTAGCCTATACCATTGCAAAGGTTTTTGATTCAAAGATAGAGGATGTATTTATTTTTGATGAAGAATGAGCTCTGTAGAAGTCTTTAAATGAACTAAAAATACAACCCTGACAGGCACGATAAAATTATCAGTTTATTTTGTTTGAGGATTTTACATATCCGAGAAACCTATATCAAGTCTCATCACAATTATTTATTAAGAATAAGGATTGGTGATGTATCATTACTGCTGTTATCGTAGCTGAGGATTTGAAGAAGGTATTCGGAGACTTTCTGGCCGTGGATTCTGTGGCCTTTTCTGTGGAAGAGGGAGAAGTGTTCGGTTTCCTGGGACCCAATGGTGCGGGCAAGACCACTACCATGCGTATGATACAGTGCATCTCTCCGATGACCTCAGGTAAGCTGGAGGTTTTCGGGATGGATGTGAACGATCACCAGCGTGAGATCAAGTTCAATATGGGTGTTGTTCCGCAGGAGAACAATCTTGATCCTGATTTTACTGTTTATGAGAATCTCCTTGTTTTTTCACGATATTTTGACATTCCTGAAAGTGAGGCCAGAAGGAGAGTGGACGAGCTTCTTGAGTTCGTGCATCTGGAGGAGAAGCGCGATACTATGACCGAATCCCTGTCGGGTGGTATGAAGAGGCGGCTGGTGCTTGCACGAGCATTGATTAACAGACCCAGGATGCTGATACTGGATGAGCCTACGGTGGGGCTGGACCCGCAGTCAAGGCATTTGATGTGGGATAAGCTCAAGGGGCTTAAGAAGGAAGGGGTGACCATTGTGCTTACCACGCATTACCTTGAGGAAGCTTCCCAGCTGTGTGATCGGCTCGTGATCATGGATAATGGCAAGATACTGGTGGAAGGCAGTCCTGAAGAAATGATCAGTGAGAACATAGGTCCTGCCATAGTGGAAACCGAAGCTGATCCTAATGTTATTTCATGTCTTGATAAGCATCAGGCGAACTATGAGATCCTCGGGGATGAAGTACAGATTTATACTGATAAACCCCAAGAAGTGACGGACCATTTGCTATCGGAGTGTAAGCTTACCAGTGTCACTGCAAGGGCATCGACGCTTGAGGATGTGTTCCTGAAGCTTACTGGCAGGAAACTGAGGGAGTGAGATTGGATGGACATAGGTATGTATTTCAAGATCCCGGAGTTGACACCGGGTGCGATCAAGGTCTGGCGACGTAACAAGGACGTTTTCATGAAGAACGTCAAGCTCAATTTTTTGCCGCCGTTCATTGAGCCTCTGCTCTACCTGTTTGCCATGGGGTTCGGGCTTGGGCTGTTCATAGAGGAGATAGACGGTGTGCCCTATGCGAAGTTCATAGCTCCGGCGTTGATCTCTGTTTCTGTGATGTATGGTGCTTTCTTCGAATGCAGCTATGGGTCCTATGTGAGGATGTATTACCAGAAGACCTTCGATTCCATCATTGCAACACCTTTGAGCATCGAGGACGTTATAATCGGAGAACTTCTTTGGGGAGCTACCCGAAGCACGATAAGTGCAACTTTGATGCTTCCTGTGATTGCATTGTTCGGGCTCATCAGTTTTCCACATTCACTGCTGGTCATACCGTTCGCTTTCCTTGCGGGCCTGCTCTTCGCATGCCTTGGAATGACCATTGCAGCGGTCACCCCGAACATAATGTCCATCAATTATCCCATACTGCTTTTCATTACGCCGATGTTCCTCTTCAGTGGAACGTTCTTCCCCCTGAACGTACTGCCTGAGATCATCCAGTACATCGCACTGGCAATATTGCCACTGACCCACGTTGTGATCATAATAAGGGCACTGACCTTTGGAGCACCGGGATGGTTCCTGCTGGGAAATCTCCTGTGGATAATAGTTGTCTGTGCAATAGGTTTCGTGGTCTCGGTCAATATGATGAAGAAAAGACTGGTTGTCTGAAAACCGGTTTTTTCTATTTTGAGATAGAATGAGCAGGTTCATTCATCTTTTTTTGTTTTCTTCAGGTCCATGCACCTTCGGGAGTTCTCGCATCCGAGGCTGCGCCTGTAGTCCGATCGGATCTGTGATCGTGCTGTCTTTACCATGAGTTCATCGAGATCTTCATCATCAAGCAGCTCTTGATCTTGCTTCTCTTTCTGCTTTTGGCCCCTGTGCTTTTCGTCTGTCATTTTGTTCTCACTTTTGCGTCCTGTGAAATAGATGCTGAAATCCTTAGATAACTTTATGCATAAAAAATCTACATATGTATTATTATCTCAGGATGTGGAATCATGAAAGTATTGGGTATTATAGGAAGTCCCCGTAAGAACGGGACCACGGACACGGTAGTACAGAAAGTGCTTGAAGGCGTTGCAGAGAGCGGCGCTGAGACGGAAACGATCTACATCAATGACCTGAACTTCAAGGGCTGTCAGGGATGTGGTTTCTGTAATGTGATGCCGGAATGCAAGCTCAAGGATGAAATGACAGGGGTCTACACCAAGATAGAGGAAGCAGATGGTTTCGTCTTCGGTGCCCCGATCTATTTCCTGCAGTTCTCAGGCCAGATGAGGCTTTTCCTTGACCGCTGTTATGCACTTGTTGATGCTGATTTGAACCCGAGGATCCCTAAAGAAAAGAAGGCTATGATCGTAAGGTCCCAGGGAGATCCTGATAAGTCATCCTATGAGAGTGTGACCGATGAGTTCGCTGAAACCCTGAAGACCTTCTTCGGAATGGAGATCAAGGATGGGCTGGTCGTCGCAGGATTTGATCTTCCACGCGACGTTGTGAAAGATACTAAACTTCTGGAGGAGGCAAAGTCAGCAGGTGTGCATCTGCTGGACTGAGCTTTCTTTTTGAACCACGCTACACGCTCGTAGTCGTAGCGGACATCACCTTCTGCATGATATAGCCATGTGGAAGGGCTGTGAAGCAAGAATCGATACCAATATCGAATTGAGACAGGGTTTAAATACTTGTTTAAAAAATAATAAAACAAAATAAGAGTTCAGGAATTATTCTCTGATGATACAAGATTTCAAAAATCAGATAGGGTTGTATCAATCCAATTCTTCTCATGTATTCTCAGAATTGACACATTTTCCCATTCGACAACTTCATGGCAAGTTCCCGTCGACAAAAATACTAAGTCTTCATCAAATATGTCCTGTATCACACCGTGGAGCCTGTTCTCTTTGGTTTTAATTGTGATTGCAGGGTAATCGTCAACATATTTATAATTCAGTTGACCGGCTAAATGTTGTCCATAATAATTCAAACTGCTTTTGGAAAGAAGATAACTGAATATAAGAAACAAGTAAGATGCAAGGAAAGATATATGCAATTCAGTATCGATGATAAATTCTTGAGGGAACTCTACTATAATTAATACACCTAACCAAAAAATAAACACATTGCTAGCGAATGCAAACTGATATAGACTATGATATCCAGTTGCAACATATTTCGAATTTCGAATGAGATTACGGTCGTATAATACTAATGAATTTGTGAAAAACATTAGCAAAATTGCTGGCACAAGCAAATACCAATTGATAGTAAGTAAAGTGAGGACTTCGTCCATTGATACACTCGGAGGCTTAATAATCAAGATTGGAATCACGAACCCAGCGATTACTGCAATCCATTTGACAAGAGATGAACCTTTGCCGTGAGAACGCATCAAATTCTCGAAATCTTCTAGACATGTAGCAATTGTTTCATCGACACATAATGTATCAATCCACAATTCACGTCGTTCTTTTTTGACTTTACGCTCGTGCCATATACCAAGGTACACATTTTTTATTAGCAATGTAGCAATCGCTGCCAAAGGATAAATTAAATCACTAGGTTCCAGCCCCAAAAGCTCCAAATCAAACACCTGTAAAAAGTAAACAGTTAATAAAAATCGACTTGGTATAAATATTTAACTTGCATGCAATAGTTTCAGCCCTAAAAACTATTTATCAAAGTGAAAACAGAATGTAATGGTATGACAACAGAAGAATACGTGGATTCCATATTAAGATCCAGAACCGAGACCATGACATTTGAAGAATTCGAAGATTGGCTCTTTAAAGACTTCGAGTGCCAAATTAGTACATGTTCAAACAAAGTGTTGGACACTTATGTGCACCTAGTTGATCAATTGAGACTGATTGAAGAATACAAACTGTACGGAAAAGAAGACATCAACAAATTACAAGAACGGTTGAACATACTCCGAAATCGATTTGATGACGAGTGCGTATGTTTTAAGTTTGGCAAGAAGGAAAGAAAGCAGGCATATATAGAGTCTTTGAAAAAGAAATGAGGTAGGAGGACATTTGCCAAAAAAAATCCACCAGTACTTCTTCGCAAAATGCACCGTCAGGGTACCCTTCCAGGAATTACCATTTCTACGAATATCCGCTTGGTACTCGACATTGCGATCGAGGGACGAGAGAATACGATTGCTTCCCCTCTCCCCTATTCATCTCTCCTATAACTTCGAACAGTTTCGAAGTTTAAGCTAAGTATATACCGTATAGGCTCCAATTTTCTCTTTAGATAATAATAATCGAATTTACGGGAGTGCTAAAATGAGATCTGTAGCAATTGTGCAAAAATCGTTCATCGTATTGTTCCTGCTGTCATGTATTGTGATGGCAGGCTGTATAGGCCAGGATGAGGATGTGGATTATCCACCAGCCAACGAGGCTTTGTCCTGTGAAGAAGGAGGTACCTATTCCTCAGAGGATGAGTACCTGATACTTGTCCCGAAGGCATTCTTCTCGGGTGGGGAGACCTCTGTCACCATGTCGTCCTTCCTTGGTGATGCTCCTGTGAGCCGTTGTGTTGAGTACACGCTTACCAGTGCTTCAGGTGAGGTGGTCCCGCTGGTAAAGGCCGCTACATCAGATTCCGGTAACTCGGTTGCGAAGTTCGATGTCCCGGAGGTCGAGGAAGGCAGTTACACGCTTACTGCAACTCCGGTGGGTGCGGAATCCGGCTTTGAGACGACCATAAAGGTCGTGCAGAATAATCCTATCTTCATAGAGACCGATAAGCCGATCTACAAGCCCGGGCAGACCATCCATGTGAGGCTTCTTTCTTTGAACAACAACCTTGTTCCTGTTGTCCAGAACACCACCGTGGAGATATCGGATGCCAAGGGAGTGAAGGTCTTCAAGGATGATCTTACCACCAACGAGTACGGTGTTGCCTATTTTGACCTGCCGCTGGCCTCCGAGCTGAACCTTGGTACCTGGAAAATAAAGGCAACTTCAGGCTCATCCATGTCACAGGTGGACATCAGGGTGGAGAAATATGTGCTTCCGAAGTTCGATGTGGAAGCTTCAACCGAGAAGAGCTGGTTCCTTGTGGATGACCCCATCACAGGAACGGTCTCTGCACAGTACTTCTTTGGAAAGGATGTCGAAGGTGACGTCGAGATCGAGGCCATGAAGTATGTGGGTGTGTGGGAGGAGTATGCTACCTTCAGCGGCTCACTTGAGGAAGGCTCTGTGGAGTTCGAGCTTCCACCCACAGAGTATGTTGCAGGTACCTTTGGTTCCGGTGGACAGGGCAGTGTTATGCTCAATGTTACCGTAACAGACACCGGTGGGCATAGCGAGGAAACCACTGAACTGCTTACCATCGCGCAGGAAGAGCTTGTTCTCCAGATGATACCTGAGTCCGATTCCATCAAGCCGGGTATGCCGCTTCAGGTCCTGATAGTCACAAAGGACCCCGGAGGAGAACCACTGGAGAAGGACGTAAGTCTTGTTGTGAGCTTCCTTGATGATAACTATGACCGGGACGAGCAGAAGCAGATTGTCAGCACTGAGAACGGTGTTGCTCTTGTGGCACTGGAAGTACCTGAGGATACTCTTGAGGTGGACATCTCTGCCAGCTCGGAAGGCGTCGACGTTTCCGATCATCTGAATTCCGTATACTCCCCGAGTGCGAGCTTCCTTCACCTGAGCCAGGTGAGTGAGGGCACACCTGAGGTTGGAGAGAACATCGTCTTCAAGGTATATTCCACCAACAAGGGAACGGTGTTCTATGATGTGTTCGCAAACGGCAGGACCGTATATTCTGCTACCAGCGATGAACCACAGATCAGCATCCCGGTAACACCGCAGATGAGCCCCACTGCAAAAGTGGTCGCCTACATGATTAATCCGAACAGTGAGGTTTCCGCCGACAGCCTGCCATTCGATGTGCAGTTCAGCACTCAAGTGGACCTGTCATCGGGATTCGATAAGGACACGGTAGCTCCCGGAGATAATGTCTCAGTGGAACTGGATGCAGGTACTCAGTCCATGATCGGCCTTTCCATAGTCGATGAATCGGTCTATGCACTGAGCGAGGGCAGGCTCAACCTGAAGCAGGTCTTCGATGAGCTTGAGATCAGGTTCATGGAGCCACAGGTAGAGGCTCATCCAAATTATTACTGGTATCAAGAGACCGCAGGTGATGTGATTGATGATGCAGGACTGATAGTCCTGGCATCCGGCGGACTTGATGTTCCTAAAGGTCAGGCCGAAGTGGAAGACGGCGGCTTTGTCGACCGCATGTTCGCAATGGATGACATGGAAATGGTTGAGGAAGAAGTTATGATGGAAGAACCTGCAGCAGCCCCTATGGAGCCAACTGATTCAGGTGCAGGAACTCCACTTGCAGAGCCGGAAAGGGTAAGGCAGTTCTTCCCTGAAACATGGATCTGGATGCCTGATATCATGACGGATGAGAGCGGACTGGCTTCCCTTGACCTGAACGCACCGGATTCCATCACCACCTGGAGGCTGCATGCAGTGTCCTCCAGTCCGGAAGGTATTGGAATATCCGAAGCAGGCCTGACAGTTTTCCAGGACTTCTTCATAGACCCTGACCTTCCATATGCCGTAATTCGTGGCGAAGAGTTCCCTGTACAGGTGCAGGTCTACAACTATCTTGACAAACCTCAGGACGTACAGCTGACACTTTCCGGTGCGGACTGGTTCGATCTGGTGGGCGAGGATGTGGTAAAGGTCAGTGTGGACGCCAACAGTGTGACCCATGCAAGCTTTACAATCAGGCCCACGGAAGTAGGTGTCCAGGAGGTGGAGCTGACAGGACAGACCACAGAGAAGGCCGATGCTGTTCGCAAGACAGTCATCGTCGAGGCTGAAGGTGTCACAAGGGAGATCGTGGACAATGGCATCCTCAAAGAGGGTTCCGTTGAACTGGATACCACTCTGCCTGTGGACATCGTGCCTGATTCCGAAAAGGTGCTGGTGAGCTTTACACCAAGCATTGTGGCACAGACCATTACCGGTGTGGATGACCTTCTGGGCATGCCATACGGCTGTGGTGAGCAGAACATGATGCTGTTCTCAACCGATGTGGAAGTGCTGAGATACCTCAAGGCTACCGGACAGCAGAACCCGGAGATCGAGGCCAAGGCACAGACCTACATAATCACCGGCTACCAGAGGGAGCTGACCTTCAGGCATTCGGACGGTGCCTTCTCCGCATTCGGTGAAAGCGATCCTGAAGGCAGCCTGTGGCTTACAGCGTTCGTACTCTCACAGTTCAGCGGTGCCAGGGATGTTACCACCATTGACGAGAACATTCTCAGTGAAGCAGCGGACTGGATCATCTCACACCAGAAGGAGGACGGTTCCTGGGAATCCGTGGGATTCGTTATTCACCAGGACATGATGGGTGGTCTCAGTGGTACCTATGCCCTGACAGCATACGTCACCCTTGCACTGGATGAGTACGGCTATGCCACTGATGAGGTCATGAACGGTGCTCTGAGTTATCTGGAAGAAAACCTCGATGCCCAGGATGATCCATACACTCTTGCAATTGGAACGCTTGCCCTTGAAAAGCTTGAGAGCGAGAGGGCAGACGAGGCAAGAACCAAGCTTCTTGCAATGGCAAAGGAAGATGAGAACGGCATGTACTGGGGTTATGATGACGTGGTTCCGGAACCTTACGAATACGGTGGCTATGGCATCTATCCTGTTTCAAGCAAGAACGTTGAGACCACAGCCTATGCAACCCTTGCCCTGATAGAGGTCAATGACCCTGCAGCAAGCTCATCCCTCAAATGGATCGCAGCACAGCGTAATTCCAACGGAGGATTCTCAAGCACCCAGGATACCGTCATGGCGTTCAGGGCACTGATGACTGCTGCAGCAACTGCAGGAAGGGACGTGGATGCTACCATAACCGTGACCGGAGATGGTGAGGAGCTCAAGAGCCTCAGGGTCACATCCGAGAACTACGATGTGGTCAACATCATCGAGGTCCCTGAAGGTGTGGAAAGTGTCAACATGACTCTGGAGGGAAGCGGAGAGCTCAACTACCAGCTTGTCAGGAAGTTCAATGTGATCCTTCCGGAAGTCATCGAGCATGAGGAGATCGAGCTGGATGTTGAATACGATTCAACCGATGTGGTTGTGGATGACATCGTGAACGTCGATGTACGCCTGAAGTACAACGGAATGCCGGGTATCCGGGGAGTTGTCGAGTCCAGCGGTATGATGATAGTTGATATTGCGGTACCAACAGGATTCACACCGGTACCTGCAAGCCTTGAAGCGCTCAAGGAGGATGGCACCATCACGCGCTATGAGATCGCAGGCCGCAAGGTCGTGCTCTATATCGATGAGATGATGGCCGGTGAGGAAATGAACTTCTCATTGCAGATGAGGGCCATGTTCCCGGTCAAGGCAATGGTGCAGGAGAGCAGTGCCTACTCATACTACAACCCGGATGTGAAGGCCGAGGCAAAGGGAATGGATATTAATGTGACATGATCCTTCCCTTATTTTTTAAAAAGCAGCAGGCTATGTTGTTTTCCTGCTGTTTTCTTTTTCTTTTCTCTTTTTTGAGCATTACAAGTGCTACTGCTTTTATTGAGGACACATTGAAAGCGTTGTATTTTGGAGCTAAAATTTATATACAGTTATCATGTATTCAGCGCGTCGAAAAATAGACGGATTCGTCTATATTGTGAATATCATCTATGACTCACAAGAAGCTGAGGAAATTGAATGAAGGGAATTAGTACTGCAGCAGCTGAATTTTTGAGAACAATCTGTGATATTTTTGTGACCATATTTGAGATGTTTGCAAAATAAGTAATGGACTGATAATAAATGTTTGATGAAACTTTGATTTTAATTTTTATTGTGTTAGTTTTTGGACTATATGTATACTATTCCTATTCGCTGCAAATGATTGCAATAAAAACCAATACGGAGAATAGCTGGATGGCATGGTTACCTATCCTTAACGTCGTACTCATGTGCAGGATCGCAAGGAAGTCCCTGTGGTATTTCCTTGGTATGCTGATCCCATACGTCAATGTCCTTGTATTGATGTACATCTGGGGTGAAATGGCAGGCAATCTTGGCAGGTCAAAATGGATAGGCGTCCTGATGATCGTACCGGTAGCAAACCTTGTAGTTCCGGGATACCTTGCTTTCTCGGAGTGACACATTTTAAAAGGGTAGTGTGGATTCCCCTCTCCGCATTACTCTTGCATTAGTCTTTTTTCAGGACCAATATTTCTCCACTGACCCCCTTCTCTCTTCAGGGACCTTTCAAATCAACACTCAAATATAGGATGTTCAGACGCTTTAGTTAAGTTACTGAAAAAACATTTGGAGTAGCTGCAAGTGATGTTGTGATCTGATCCAGAAAATGAAGATCGAGCTGGGTGTGTACTATTTGGATTGGCAGCATTGGTATTTTGCTAAGGTTTAATGTTTTGATCTTTCAGCTCTGTAGAAATCCTATTTCTAAATCCTACTGATTCATTGCATTTTTTGTAAGAATAAGTCCCCTGTGATTGTTTGCAACCAAAAACACAAGGGGATGATTGTGTTTTGTCTAACAAGTGCTTAAATTTTATTGATATAGGATTGCAAGTAACACGGTATTCACACCTGCCACTCTACAGCTGCAAATATTCCAAACAAACATACACACAACATCAGCTATTGACGTTGGTTTTGTTTAAGGAATATTTAGGAGAAGATTACAGGGATTTTGTTGATCTTGTTGAATTGATGAGTTCTATCCAGACTAAACTTGGATTAACCAAAGTGCCTCATTTTACTACACTTCAAAAATTTGTTACTCGAATCTATTCAGCAATAATTGATCGAATTTTCAAGAGAACATTGGATCTATTTAAAAATAAAGAATGTTTGCCACGGAAAGTGTTACTATAATTTTATCCAGCGAATCAAGCTTGAGATTGATATGTACTGCCCTGATCATCAATACCTGTATTTTATGGAACCTTGAGCTACTTTGCATACCACTATTTCAAAAAAAGAAACAAAGGTGAGCAATGTCACCCCAAATTTAGTTAAGTGACATTAATTGTGCTCAACAGTTCCTCCAAATCCACAGACTTACGTACTCCAATGGCTTTACCATCATCGGTCAGTGTAAATTTACCATATCCTATGACCACATAGTGTTCAGGACCAATGGCTTTGGTGTGTGGATAAGTATCTTCGATCAAATAGAGTAATACTTTTTCACCGGATTTGAAGGAAGGTATATCCTCTATAATCATAGTATCCTCGCCAACAGTTCCACCACGTAATCTTACAACAATTTCTTTTGAATTATGTGAATTTTTGAGAGTGTCATCTACTGTTACAATTACATCTGTATAAATCTCATCACTGGATTTGAAATCTTCTATCAATTCACCTGGTCTTTTGCCATCGGGAGTATTCCATTTACTTGGCTCTATCTCTTTGACTGTACCTATGATAATGAGATTCGATCTCTCTGCCATTTCTTCATAACTTATTTCTTCTTGTAATCCACTAGACTCAATAGTTACAGCCCCATCATTGTTTGGCAATTCAGTTTGAGAAGTATTATCTAATAACAAAGCGCCGATAACCACCAAGGAAAATATTCCAATTACAATTATTACATATCTTCCTGTATTTTTATTGTTCATTATAATCCCCTCATGCGTTTCCATAAATAGCTATTATTCCACATTCATCGTCTGCGTGAAGAGTTCTTTTCTTAGTCTCACCTTTTGCCATGGTGTCGTACATCGTAGCATCAGTAACACCCGAATGGCCCAGACTCAGACAGTGTCCCAATTCATGAGTAGCCGCGCTCTGTACATCAAATTTGGTTGATTCTCCCGTAGTCGACCAACTCTTATCACTATTAAAGGTTATTTCACATCTCGATAAGTAGGAAGTGTCGGTGTATTTCCACTTCTTTGTTGTTGCTAAAGTAGTCGTTGTTGATCCAAGGGAATCATATAAGAATTTGTTATTCTGTCCACCTAACTGGTAGAAGTAAAAATCAGAATCAGCATCATTCCACTCACTTAGACTTTGTGTTATAGAATATGACCACGAACTTGGAACTGAAGAATCTGTTGTAAATGCAGCGTTCTCATATTGCCACCATAAGTTATTCAAAGTGTATGCAGAAACTGGTGATATGCTAATTAACACCACCAAACATATAAAAATACTTCCAAATATAAGTTTCTTAGCTTTTGTTTTGTTCTTCATGTCTTTACCTCATTTGTTTATTTTTGCTCCAAAGGCAAAGCTACGCTTATATAGTACAAACAACAAGACTAACCCTGCCTTTCGGGCACGGAGATTCAGTTATTCCGTCAAGACTGGCTGAACCCCGCTAACATCTTTAAGATGTCGCATTATATTCCTAGCGATATCACATTATAAATATATTCTGTCCACATCATCCAACTGAAAGAGAACAGTTGAAAACACAAGAACATCCTATTTTTACAGTAAAATTGTGGCAGAAATCAGGAAACCAAAATAACATCCTACTTCAGTACTTCGCTAATTTTAGCTTCATAGTGAAATTATGTCATTTGATATCTATATGTGGCTAAAACGCCTCCATATCTCATTTCAAGCTTCCAGCTCCAGATAACAGGTGAGCAATTTTTTGATTAATTTTGGCCATTCTGATAACGATAAAATTGACTCGTTTATAGAAAAGATTATTTCCGTTTTCGAAGAATGCATTGATACCTATCTTTAAAATGATCCTTATGTGCAGGAATTGATGTACATCGGGGGCTAGATTGCAGACATTTTTCGCAGGTCGAAGTGGCTCGGGGATACATCTGCAATGCAAAAACAAAAATACCAACAAACTGATAAATTCACCAGACCAATTCAGCGTGGAGCAAGAATGAATAAATTAACACCTGCAATGAAACAGTACTATGAGGCCAAGCAGCAACATAGCGATGCACTGATCTTCTTCAGGATGGGGGATTTCTATGAGTCCTTCGGGGAAGATGCAAAGACAATTGCGCAGGAACTTGAAATAACGCTTACCACGCGGGGCAAGGACAAGGATGGTGAAAGGATGCCTCTTGCAGGTATTCCCTATCATGCTATCGATAACTATCTCCCGCGTCTGATAAAAAAGGGCTACAAGGTAGCTATCTGTGAGCAGCTTGAGGATCCGAAGAAGGCAAAGGGTGTTGTCAAGCGTGGTGTCGTCAGAGTTGTAACACCGGGCACTGCCATTGACAGTTCAATGTTCACGGATTCATCCAATAATTATCTCATGTCTGTCTCAGGCGGGGAAGGGAACTATGGGGTCTCATTTCTTGATGTATCCACAGGAGAGTTCCTGACAACCCAGTTTGCTGATGCACCTCCGTATGACAGGATAGCCAGCGAGGCCGCAAGGATGAGGCCATCGGAATGTATCCTCCCTCCAGAAATGTATTCTGACAAACATATCGCTGACAGGCTCAGCGAGCTCAAGATCGTGGTTCATGAGTTCGAGGAAGAGGCATTTGATATCGGGACCTCTGAGAAGAAGCTTAAGGAGCACTTCAAGGTCTCAACCCTTGAGGGTATGGGCTGTGATGGCCTGCCCTACGCAATATCCTCTGCAGGGGCTGCCCTTGAGTATGCATTGATCACACAGATGAGGGAACTCGGGCATGTTAGTGAGCTGAAGACGTATTCAGATTCTGAGTTCATGGTTCTGGACTCCATCACTTTGCGTAATCTTGAGATCGTGAAGAACGTGCGCGGGGAAGGAAGCGATACTTCCATACTGAAAGTGCTGGATGATACCAAAACACCAATGGGAGGCAGGCTGCTTCAGAAATGGCTCTTAAAGCCGCTTATCGATGTGGATGCCATCAACTACCGTCTCGATGCAGTGGAGGCGCTGGCAAACGGTACCATGATCCGGTTCGATATCAGGTCCCATCTTACCTTTGTAAAGGATATTGAGCGCCTTATTGGAAGGATCATGTATGGTAATTCCAATGCACGTGACCTTATTGCACTAAAACGGTCCCTTGAGTCAGTGCCTTTGCTAGTGGAAAGCCTTGGGGAAGATGACCTCTGCGAGATGCTTCAAAGCATCAGGGGTGGCCTTCTGGGATTTGCCCAGCTTGACAGCCTCGTGGAGCTGATAGACAGTTCCATAGTGGAGGAGCCACCGGTAAGTGTCAGGGAAGGAGGAATGATCAAAGCGGGCTATGACGAGGCTCTGGATGAGCTCAAGGAAATGTCCAAAGGTGGTAAGTCATGGATAGCCTCATTCCAGCAGAAAGAGCGTGACAGAACCGGTATCAAGTCGCTCAAGGTTGGTTACAACAAGGTATTCGGATATTACATCGAGGTCACAAAAGCGAACATCTCGCAGGTCCCTGATGATTACATACGCAAGCAGACCATGAGGAATGCGGAAAGATTCTACACCCCGGAACTCAAGGAATGGGAGAATGTCATCCTCTCTGCGGATGAGAAGATCACGGCGCTGGAGTACGAGATATTCTCAGATATAACTTCCAATGTTGCCTCCTATTCATCACAGTTGCAGACCATCGCAGGCCTGATAGGGCAGCTGGATTGTGTTGCAAGCCTTGCAGAGGTCTCGGTGAACAATAATTTCGTCAGGCCTAACATCAGTTCTGATTGTAAGTTACTGATACGCGAGGGCAGGCATCCTGTGGTAGAGAGATCGGTGCCCGGTGGATTCGTTCCCAATGATGCGGAAATGGACTGTGTGGAAAACCAGTTCCTGCTGATAACAGGACCAAACATGGCAGGAAAATCCACTTTCATGCGTCAGGTCTCACTTATAGTTATAATGGCACAGGCAGGTTCATTCGTACCTGCCTC
This sequence comes from Methanococcoides methylutens, assembly GCF_000765475.1. Classification (NCBI taxonomy): domain Archaea; kingdom Methanobacteriati; phylum Methanobacteriota; class Methanomicrobia; order Methanosarcinales; family Methanosarcinaceae; genus Methanococcoides; species Methanococcoides methylutens. The sequence continues at coordinate 928,532 of NZ_JRHO01000014.1, read as the reverse complement.
CCATGCTTCCATTGGTATCGTGGACAGGGTGTTCACAAGGGTCGGGGCTTTTGATGACCTTGCGAGTGGGCAGAGTACTTTCATGGTGGAGATGGTGGAGCTTGCCAATATCCTGAACAACGCCACCCCGAAAAGCCTTGTACTTCTTGATGAGATCGGAAGAGGAACCAGTACCTATGACGGCTACAGCATAGCGAAGGCCGTGGTTGAGTATATTCACAACAAAGGGCGAGTCGGTGTACGCTCACTTTTTGCCACGCATTACCACCAGCTTACCAACATCTCGTCCGACCTGAAAAGGGTGAAGAATTATCATATTGCAGTGAAAGAAGATGGCGATGACCTCGTGTTCCTGCGCAAGATCGTACCCGGGGCCACGGACAAGAGCTACGGAATACATGTCGCCCGGCTTGCAGGTGTACCTCACAAGGTTACCCAGAGGGCAAGGGAAATACTGCAGGATATTGAGGATGAAAGTTCCATCAGCAAGGAGAGCAGCTCAAAGGGTGGCAAAAAAAGAAGGTCGGCACAATATACACAGCTCATGCTTTTCGATCCTGAAGGATCAACACCTGTTGAAAAGGATCCTATGGTCGAGGAAATTAAAGAGCTTGATGTCAACAATATGACACCCATGGATGCTTTGAACAAGCTCTGTGAACTTCAGAAGCGAGCGGGAAAGAACGCGGAGGAATAAATGACAGAAGAGGGCTCACAATCAAGCAGTAGGATCCATGTGCTGGATGAGGCTACCATCAACAAGATAGCTGCAGGCGAGGTCGTAGAGCGACCGGCATCGGTTGTGAAAGAGCTTCTGGACAATTCCATTGACGCGGGTGCTACTGAAATTCGAGTGGAAGTGAAGGGGGCTGGAACGGACCTCATCATGGTTACCGATAACGGGAAAGGCATGTCCCGGGAGGACTCCACCCTTGCGTTCACGAAGCATGCCACCAGCAAGATCTTGCATATCGATGATCTCGAAAAGGTGCTCACTCTGGGTTTCAGGGGCGAGGCTCTCTCTTCCATTGCAGCGGTCGCAAAGGTTTACCTGACAACCCGGCAAAAGGACAGTATTTCCGGAACAAAGGTGGTTGTTAGTGGTGGCTCAATAGAGAACGTGTTGGAGGTTGGTGCAGCACCCGGGACCACGATAGCTGTGGAATCATTGTTTTATAATACACCGGCCAGGAAGAAGTACCTGAAAAGCATGCGTACCGAGCTTGCACACATCACTGATGTTGTCACAAGGCATGCCTTTGGTCATCCTGAGATCTCATTCACTCTCATAAGCGACGGCAAGGTGCTGGTACGCTCCCCTACATCGGGTGACATTTTTGACAGCATCGTCTACTTGCTTGGAAGTGAATCTGCAAAGAAGCTGATTCCTGTTGAATTCAAGTCGGATATAGTGAAAATATCCGGTTACATCTCAAAACCTGAACTCAGCCGCAGCGGGACAGACCTGCAATACTTTTTCATAAACGGCAGGGGCATATCCTCAAAGAGCATCAGCAATGCGGTGAGGCTTGGTTATTACAATCTTATGCCAAAGGGCCGTTTCCCGGCATCTGTCCTTGATCTTGAACTCGACCTCAGTGAGGTGGATGTCAATGTCCATCCTGCCAAAAGATATGTGAGGATGAGCCATGAGCGTGAGGTCTGCGATGCAGTCACTCTTGCTGTGGAAAATGCATTGAAGGTCGAGCAGCTGGTGCCTGAAATCAGTTTGCCGGAGAAAAAGCCGGTACAGGCCGTTTTTGTGGAAAAGGCCAGAGAGATACCGGAAGAAAAACTGGAAGATATATCTAAAGCTGAGGCTGAAGTTCAAATTCCTCAAGAGAAGTTTGAACTGGAGGTTCCTGTTCCTGAGAAAAAGATCTCTCCGTTGATAAAGGAAGAGGAAGAAACCTATCATTTCACTGCCAGGGATACGGAAAAGCGCCTGAAGCATTCTGAAAGGGTGCTTTCAAAGACCCCAAAGAAACCTGAAAGAGCACCTACAGGTCTTGATAAGGCAAGAATAGTAGGTCAGGTCAACGAGCTATATATTATAGTGGAGCTGGAAGATGGTCTTGTCATAGTTGACCAGCATGCTGCGCATGAGAGGGTGATGTACGAGCAGATATGCAACATCAGCAGTTCCGGCTGGCAGGAGCTTATAACACCGGTAACGCTTGACCTCACATCAAAGGAAAAGGTTCTGCTTGAGGAGTACATACCGTATCTCGAGGAAATGGGCTTTGCAATATCGGAATTTGGTCCGAACAGCTATGTGGTCACCACTGTTCCGGCTCTTCTTGGAAAGATGGAGAGTGCTGAGCTGATCCATGATATTATAATAGACCTGCTTTCCACAGGCAGGGTGAAGAATGATACCGGGATGTTCGATAACCTCTGCAAGACCATGGCATGCCGTGCAGCTATAAAAGCGGGGGCTGGTTGCAGTATGGGGCAAATGGAGAGCCTTCTGAAGCAGTTGGATATGGCAGATAATCCATACACATGTCCGCATGGTCGACCGACCATGATATCTTTTAGCCGGGCAGAACTTGATAAACTGTTCAAAAGGACAGGATAAGTTTGCTGGTTTGTCGGTAACTTTTATAACTATAAGATATTGAATAACTGACAATGTCAATTATCGATCCTGTTAACAAATCAAAGATCCCGGAAGAGTGGATCAATAAATCAACAATGCCCCGCGCTGAGCTTGAAGAGGGTATAAAGAGCGGGATGCTGGTGGTGCTTAGTGATGGTTCAGTGCTCCAGAGGGGCTATACCACAGGAACCACTGCTACCGTTGCGGCCAAAGCAGCTGTTCTGTCACTCAGGAAGGATGTGGACAAGGTCTCAGTTCCCACACCTGTAGGACTTCGTGCTGTCATGGATGTCAAGGCAAAAGATGGCCATGCTGTTGCTGTTAAACTGAAAAACGACCATGAGTCTGATATCACCCGTGGCCTTGAGTTCGAGGCAAGGGCGGTTGAATCTGACAAGATCAATATAACTGCCGGCGAGGGCATAGGGATCGTCACAAGAGGCGGCCTGCAGTCCAAAAAAGGCTATCCTGCCATCAACCCGAAACCAATGCAGCAGATAAAAGATGCAGTTGCAGAGGCTGTGGAAGAGATCGGTATCAAAGGTGTTGAAGTGGAGCTATCCCTTCCGAGAGGTGCTGAGATCGCAAAGCAGACCCTGAACAGCCGTATAGGTGTCGAGGGTGGCATCTCAATTCTCGGGACCACAGGTTTTGTTGAGCCCTGGAACGATCACCTTGGTGAAATGAAGAGTGATCTTGTACGTGAAGCTTCAAAGGTCGTTCTTACCACCGGTCGCATAGGTATCCGTTATTCTACAATGCTGTTCCCTGACTATACGGTGGTTCTTGCCGGAAGCCGTATCTCCGAATTCCTGGATTCCACCACCGGTGAGGTAGCCATTTGTGGCCTGCCTGGCCTGGTCCTGAAATGGGGAGATCCTGATATGCTCAAGGACAGCGGTTTTGCAACGGTCTCTGAGATGATCGAGGTGGAACCTGAAGGAGAACACATTAAACGTGCGTTTGCCAGGACGGTTGAGAAAGGCAAAGGTGCACGCATTGTTGTGGTGGACAGGGACGGCACCGTCCTTATGGACAGCGGTGAGAAGAAATGATAATCGCAGGGGTCGGCGTCGGGCCGAACATGTTGACATTGGAAGCCATCGAAGCCATACGCAACGCATCGGTGGTCTATGGTTCGAAGCGGTCCCTTGAGATCGCTGAACCTTACATTGAATGTGAGGCAAAGATAATCAAGAATTACAAGGCCTTGCACGAGCTGCCTGATGACGCGGTAGTGCTTTCCACAGGCGATCCCATGTTCTCCGGACTTGGTAAGTTTGCCACTGAAGGGGATCGGATCATTCCGGGAATTTCTTCCATTCAGGTCGCATGTTCCCGATTGGGTGTCAGCCTCTCGAACATAACTGCAATAACGGCACATGGACGTGACCCTGCACCTGCAAAGAAGGCATTTATCCAGGAGATCGAACTGGGGAAGGATATTTTCATGCTTCCTGCTGACACTTTTGGTGTTGCAGAGGTTGCTGAAGTGCTGAAAGAAATGGGTGTGGATGCAAAACTTTATGTATGCGAGAACTTCGGTTATCCTGAGGAACGTATTGCAGGCGGAACTGTGGATGAGCCGCCAAAAGCGGAATCAGTTCTTCATTGTGTTGTAGTTGTAAGGTAATACTTACAAATTCTTACTTTTTTTGATTTTTTTCTTATTTTAGTAGTAATAATGGTAATATTTGTAAACTGTATTATCTAAAAAACTCATACAATTTAGCTCAAGGTATTTATATAAAGTTTTCCTTGTAGGAATATCCAAATCAAGTTATATTGATTTAGATAAATTCATCTAGCTAGATATAATAATTCATTATAAATCAGGAATGGAGTGTTAAAATGCATATATTCGAGGGATTTTTACCATCACCATGGTGGCAACTATGGTTTGTGTTCTCTATACCAGTAATTTTCTTTGGTATCTACAGGTTGAACAAACTTGTAGCTGAAAAGCGCGAACTATTGCCTTTACTGGCAGTAGCGGGAGCATTCGTCTTTGTACTTTCATCTTTGAAAATGCCATCTGTTACGGGTAGTTCTTCACATCCAACAGGAACAGGAATGGCAGCTATTCTTTTCGGTCCTGCAATTGCAGCGGTCCTGAGTACAATAGTACTGCTTTACCAGGCAATTTTCCTGGCACACGGTGGTCTTACAACACTCGGTGCAAATGTCGCATCAATGGGTATCATTGGCCCGGTTGCAGCATATGTCATCTACAAGGCAGGTATGAAAGCTAACATCAACTTCTATGTTGTCGTTTTCCTTGCTGCCACATTTGCAGACTGGATCACTTATGTAGTAACTTCTGTTGAGCTTGCTTTAGCTTTCCCGGCAGAGGTTGGTGGAGTTGCAGCGTCACTTAAAGCGTTCATGCTGGTATTCGCAACAACCCAGGTTCCTCTGGCTATCATGGAAGGTGCACTGACAGCTCTTATCTTCAAGTACGTTATACAGGTAAAGAGCGACGCACTTTTACAGCTCAATGTTATTTCAGAATCAGTCCTTGATAAGATCAAGGGGGCTAGCCAATGAAAGGTGAAGCAATATTTGCAGTAATAGCTATTTTGTTCGTAGCATCATTCTTCTATGGAATGGCAGCAAACCCGGACTCCGAGTTTGGTGGTGCTGACGGTCAGGCAGAAGATGTCATCGCTGAGATAACAGACGGCGAATACGAAGAGTGGACAGGCGATTCATGGGTCAACTCTGTAAAGTTCGAACCTCCTGGAGGAGAAACCGAGAGTCTTCTCTTTGCACTTCAGGCTGCTATCGGCGCAATTGTCCTTGGTTACTTCTTCGGATATTACAAAGGCAAGCAACAGTCTGAATAAGACTGTTTATCTCTATGGTGGTCCTCGTTAAGGATCACCTTTTTCTATTCTTTTTCCTATGTACTAAATCACATTAATAATTGCTAAATAAAACGAAATTAACGGCGTGAACATGATATGACAAATATTCTTGATGACTATGCTTTGGTAAGTCCGTTAAGGTATCGAAACAACTGGCTTAAACTCGCTATCATTACTTTTGGTCTTTTAATGGGGGTTTCTTCACAATCCTTCATTCTACCTTTTACTGTAGCTTTATGCATGAGTTTTGCAACGGTTTATTTTGCGAAGATCCCTGCCGGATTTTACCTGAAACTCCTGTCTGCTCCTGCTGTTTTTGTTATCTTAAGTGTTATCATCATAGCATTTTTCTTTGGTTCCGGAACTGAGCTTTTCGGATTTGATATTTTTAATTATCGACTTGGTGTAAATACAGGTGGACTTGATATGGCATTGCTGGTATTTTCAAGGACACTCAGTGGTATGTCATGCCTTTTCTTCCTTGCACTGACAACACCTATGGTAGAGTTGTTCTCAGTCCTGAAGGCTACAAAGTTGCCTGATTCTTTAATTGAATTATCCATGATGATGTATCGTTACATCTTTGTTTTCCTGGAGGTTGCATGGGGTATCAGGTATGCACAGTCCGTAAGGCTTGGATACAAGGACTGGAGAACTGGTCTTAATTCACTTGCCATGCTTGCAACAACTCTTTTCATAAGGTCATGGGAGCAGGGAGAGAAGATCTTCATTTCCATGAGTGCACGTTGTTATGATGGAAGAATCCTCTTCTTTGAGGAAAAAAGGCCTGTCAGGGCAACAGAATTGATGCTCACAGGCATCTACTTTTCCGCGATTCTGGTGTTGTGGTATTTGACTGATGATATTTCTATATTCTAAAGGTCTCGGAGGTAAAACTGATGATATTGGAAACAAAAGGCTTGAAGTATTCCTACCACGATGGGACCCAGGCTATAAAAGGCGTTGATGTAAAGATAAAAAAAGGTAAGAAAATAGCTTTTGTCGGAAAGAACGGTTCCGGTAAATCAACTCTTTTCATGCTGTTGAACGGTACCCTCAAACCTAAAGAAGGCGCGGTATATTTCCATGGAAAACCCATGGAATACGATGCAAAGTCCCTGCGTGAGGTGCGGAAAAGTGTGGGCATCGTTTTCCAGAACTCGGATGACCAGATATTTGCTCCTACAGTCTATCAGGATGTAGGTTTTGGGCCAACGAACCTCGGTTATTCAAAAGAGGAAGTTGAAGAGAAGGTCAATCATACCCTCGAATATATCGGTATAACCGAATTCAAGGATAAACCTCCCCACCATTTGAGCGGAGGACAGAAAAAAAGGGTTGCTATTGCAGGTGTTTGCTCGATGGACCCCGAAGTGATGATCCTTGATGAACCATTAGCGAACCTTGATCCTGTTGGTGCGGATGAGATCCTTGATCTTCTGAATGAACTTAATCACAACGGTACCACCATGATAATTTCAACTCATGATGTGGAACTTGCCTATAGCTGGGCAGATTACGTATATTTCATGACAGAGGGGAACATAATAGGCGAAGGTCTACCTGAAGATGTTTTCAGGGATGCTGACCTTCTGAGGAAATCCTATCTAAGACAGCCTCGCACACTGGAGATCTATAGCGAACTTGAAAGAAGGAACCTTGCAATTCGTAACAGGTTCCCTACAAGTGTTCCTGAACTGGTAAATTCCTTCAAGCCTCCTGAGTTGATGTGGATAGAAGTATCACCTGATGTAAAGGAAGGTGACATTATCAATCTCGGTGTCATGCACGGTGAATATGCTATCAGCAGTCCTTATGAGGCAGTCAATGCAAAGGTCCTGCATATCCATCCTGAAGGGCATGCTATTGCAGAAATGACAAGGCATGGAATAAAGTCCGGTGGTATTGTCATCTATAACACGGATATCTATGACGAGGAATCTTTCCGTAAAGTTGTTGCTGAAGAAGATATTGACAGTATCGGTGCAATGGGTAAAAAGAGCAAGACACTTGCTGAAAACAAGATGATCGACCTTCAGATAACTTCCGGTGTTATCGATAAGTCCATACTTATGGCACTTTGTGGTAAGAGATCCCTGATAATGACCTCAGGCGGAATGGTAGAACATGCTGTGAAACGTATCGACGAATACGCCGAGAACAGTGGAATAGCTATTCAAATGTCTCTTGCAAATATTGAAAGGGATGAACTGGACCTTTAATGTCCCCCTCTTTCTACTATTTCATTTCTTTTTTATTTTCTATTTTTTTATTTTGGCCTGGTTGTAGCGGTAGCTTTCTGGATATACTTAATAATACAACTAATATTTGTAGGATGAAATGAATAATTTACATGGGTATTTCCCATGCATTATAGCTTCAAGGGGAGGAAAGCTGTGAAAGATGCTGGAAATGAAGATTGTACACAATGTGTTCGGTCTTTTTCTGAAAGTTGTAACGAGAAATTGATAGAACAGGTTATGACAAAAGATGTTGTAACGATCCATGAGGATTATCCGTTAGATGAGATCCTGAATATTTTTAGCAAACATCATTTTCATACATATCCTGTGGTGAATGACAATTATGAACTTGTGGGCATAATCGATCAGGATGTAATGCTTCGTATCCTTCTTGTGGAGAGAACTCCAAGACTGGATCACACACATCATGCTGCAGTGGTAGCCCAGGGTGGGACAGCAAAGGACATAATGATCCCTCATCCGGTATCGATGTCTTCAAATGAGCCTCTTTGTGAGGCAGCTGACATGATGCTCAAACACAAGATGGACCGTGTTTGTGTTGTTGAAGATGGGAAGCTTGTAGGTATCATATGCAAACCCGATATCCTTAAAGAGGTATACAAGTTAAGAGGGTCTGGGTAATGGAAGTTCTCTTCTATATACTGATGATACTTCTTCTGGCAAAGGTCTTTGGTGAACTGTTCGAAAGAGTTGGCTTTCCTTCCATTCTTGGCGAATTGCTTTCCGGTGTGGTTCTTGGAACATTTCTGATACATCAGGAATCAGAGATCATCACATTCCTTGCTGAAATGGGGGCTATTTTCCTTTTGTTCACTGCAGGTTATAAGGAAGTTCATCTTCGCGACCTGAGGGAATCATCCAAAAAAGCATCAATAGCAAGTATCTCTCAGATATTGGTGGCCTTTTCTGCCGGCTTCCTGCTTGGAATGTATTTCCAGTTCAGCACTCTGACAAGTGTCTTTATGGGAGTGGCATTCAGTCCTACCAGCATTGGGGTAGTTGTCAGGACGTTGATAGATATGGATTACCTGTCAAGTAAACCCGGTTCCATGATGCTGAGCTCATCAATATTCGATGATATCATAGGCATATTTCTTCTTTCTATTGTAGTCACAATGGCAACATATGACCAGTTCCCTTCAGCTGTGCAAATATTGTTCATTTTATTGAAGATAGTTACTTTTGTGGCAATAATGCTCATTTTCAGGGTAAAGTTCTTCCCTGTGCTTTTTGCCTACGTACATAAAATGCACATTAAGGAGTCCATCTTTGCATTTGTGATAATGGTGGCTCTCTTTTCCGCCTATCTTGCGGAGGTCTTTGGTCTTCATGCTGTGATAGGTGCCTTCATTGGCGGGGTAATGATATCGGATATCTCCCATGCGAAGATCGAGCATGTGCAAAGTAAGGTTACAGGGATTGCATACGGTATTTTTGTACCGATCTTTTTCGCCTTCATAGGACTGTCCGTAAATATTGCCACTTTACAAACGGTTGGTCTGTTCTCTGTAGCTGTGGTCTTTCTGGCTCTTGCCGGCAAGCTGGTTGGTGGGTTTGCAGGGGGCCGACTTATCGGATTTGACAATTATGACAGCCTGATATTCGGGGTAGGTGTAATGCCAAGGGCGGGAGTGGAGCTGGTTTTGATATCTATCGGAAAGGAAATGGGCATCATAGGTGATGATATCTTTTCAGCCATTGTCCTAATGGTTGCAGTATCTATTTTCGTATCACCTGTACTTTTGAAAATAGCGATTAAGTCTAAGGAGAGAACAAAATCGATCAATACTTAAACTCACTAAACTAATAATAAATTATAAAGTGTTAATTTAATGGGGATAGTACATGGAATCTAATATATCAGGCAAAAATGAAATCAGTGGTTCTAAAAGTGCATTGGGTAAGGTTCTTGACAGAAAAGAAACACTTGAAAAAATAATAGATAACAGTCCAGTCATTGCTTTTCTATGGACGGCGAACGACGCTCCCGAGGAAAAATGGCCTGTGGAATATGTTTCAGGCAACGTAAGTCTTCTTGGTTACACAGTAGAGGACTTCGTTTCCGGTCGTCTTCTTTATGGTGATATAGTTCATCCGGATGACCTGAAGATGGTGGAAGAAGCTCTGAAACAGCGTTGCAGGCAGGGTGCAGATTTCTTTGACCAGGAATACAGGATCATTTTGAAATCCGGGGATGTGCGCTGGGTCGATGAGAGGACCTATATCCAGCGTGATGAGGCTGGTAACGTGACCCATTACCAGGGTACTATTTTTGATATAACAGAACAGAAGTACAATGACCTGGCCTATGAGGAAGTACTGAGGAGACAAAGGTCCCTGGAAGATATCATTAACAATAGCTCTACCATGGTGTTCCTGTGGAGAGCTGAGGAATTCTGGCCTGCTGATTATGCTTCTGAGAACGTTTCAAAGCTTGGTTATTCAGCTGAGGATTTCGTCCTTGGTCGTATTGTTTATGGTGACCTTGTCCATCCGGATGATTATGAGATGGTAAAGGATACACTTGCGGAAAAGTGTGAGGATGGCAGCGATAACTATGCCCAGGAATATCGTGTGGTAACAAAAGATGGGAAGTTATTGTGGGTAGATGAGAAGACCTTCATTCTCAGAGACAAGCATGGGAATCCAACTCACTTCCAGGGAATTGTCCAGGATATCACAAAACAGAAAGAAAGTGAGATCGCACTCAAAGTTGCACTGGAGAAGCAGGCTGAACTGCTGGACAGGAAGCGAGCACTCGAGACGATCGTTAACCACAGTCCTGTGGTCGCTTTCCTCTGGAAGACCGGCCTTGAGGATGAAAAAGAGCTCTGGCCTGTTGAATTTGTTTCAGATAACATAACCCAGTTCGGATATACTGCTGATGATTTCCTATCCGGTGATCTTCTTTATGGTAACATAATCAATCCTGAGGACCTGCCTGAGGTGCAGATGGAACTTTCGGACATCTGCAATGAGGGTGGCAAGGTCTTTGTTAAGGAATATCGGATAAGAACAAAGTCAGGAGAAGAGCGATGGGTGGAAGAGCGGACCTTTGTCCAGCGTGACGACGAAGGTGTTGTGACCAACTATCAGGGTGTTATCCAGGATATTACGGAACGAAAGGAAAAGGGCTGTTAATTAAGAGGGCCAAAGGATAGCAGGTATCAAAGTAAAAACAAAAAGTGTAGGGGAAAGATAATAAACGGTAAAAAGGGTTGCGAAGTCAGTACTCGACTTCGTACCTGAATCCGAATTCTACACTGTAGTCAAGGAAGAAAGCTTTTGTTGGTTCGATCTTTATTATCCTGTTATCAGGGTTCTTTGGCATATCTTTTGCAAATGGATATTTTTCCATAACTAACTGGAAATAGGTCTGTATTTCATCTTCGTCAGTGACAAAGGATGCCTTTCCTTCCATTTGCACGCCTGTTATGTTGAACACATCGAGACTGTCTTCATCTACGGTGAATGCAACTGAAGGGTTCTTTTCTATATTCTGGTATTTTCTTGTGTCCTTGCCTGTTCCCATGTAGACAACAGGTCCTGCTGAAGCATAACCCATGCTATGGACCATTGGTTTTCCTTCAGGGCTGACGGTAGCAAGATTCAGGTATGGATGGTTTTTCAGGTATTCACTAATACGCTCTTTGATCTCTGGATTACATTGGCATTGCATGTTGTTTTCTCCTATAGTATAATGATTCATCAAATTTCATTAATGGTAAAAAAAGATGGTATGTTAAGTTATTTAATTTTACCTAAAGGGATTTTGAATGTAAAAGTCCGGATCTTTCTGATAATTCCGGTGGCAAATTAAGAAATACTATTGTAACATATTTTATTCTGAGTGGGTTTACTGATGGATTATGAAAATGCTGATATTGATTCTGTTCTTGCAGACCTGAACACTTCAAGAGAGGGCCTTTCAGAAGAAGAAGCTGCAAACAGGTTGCTTGAATATGGTTTTAATGAACTGGAAGAAAAAACAAAAGTAACTCCTCTTAAGGTTTTGATGAGGCAGTTCGCGAATTTCATTGTCTGGGTACTCCTGGCAGCAGCCATCATCTCATTAACAATAGATGAGGTTGTGAACTTCTGGGTAATTGTGATCATAATTGCTTTTGTTGTGGTTCTTGGTTTTGTTCAGGAGTTCAAGGCCGAGAAAGCCATGGAAGCTCTTAAGAAAATGGTCCAGTCGGTAACCCATGTTGTAAGGGGTGGGGTTGTGATCGAGATTCCCACAAGGAGCGTTGTTGTGGGAGACATAATGGTCCTTGAAACCGGTGACAAGATTGCAGCTGATGGTTTTGTGTTTGAGGTTCAGGGTTTGAAGATGGATGAATCCGCCATTACCGGGGAGAGCATGTCTGTAGAAAAAGGACCGGGTGATCTTCTCTTTTCAGGCACACAGATAGTCCGTGGAAAATGCAGGGCTGTTGTCACTGCTGTGGGTATGCAGAGCAGGCTTGGAATGATCGCAGGCATGATACAGGAGAACGAAGCCCGTACACCTCTTCAGGAAAAGATAGCTGACCTTGCCAAAAGTCTTGCTATTATTGCCCTTGTTGCATCAGGTCTCACTTTTATGTTTGGTTACTTTACTGGTGCACCTACCGAAGAGATGCTGATAATAGCTCTTGCACTGGCAGTGGCAGCGGTTCCCGAAGGTCTGCCTCTGACCATGACCATCACACTGGCATATGGCATGCATCGAATGGCAAAACATAATGCAATAATCAGGAAGATGCTTGGTGTTGAGACCCTTGGTTCCACAACGGTGATATGTACTGATAAGACCGGAACTCTGACAAAGAACGAGATGACCGTCCAGAAGATATTCGCTGGTGGTGAGTTCTTTGATCTTACCGGTGTGGGATACGACCCGGAGGGTTCCCTGTCAAAGGATGATGGGGCTGTGGAGGTTGAGAAGAACCCCACTCTTGGTATGCTGTTAAAGGCAGCAGCATTATGCAACAATTCTTCCATGGTGCAGCGGCAGGGCAGGTGGGATGTGGTAGGTGACCCTACTGAAATCTCATTGATCGTTGCGGCTTCGAAAGCCGATATCTGGAAAGATGATCTGGATTCTGAGTATGAAAAACTGCATGAGATCATGTTCACATCTGAAAGAAAACTCATGACTACCATTCACAAGACCGATGAAGGCAGGATAGCTTTCTGTAAAGGTGCACCGGAATTTGTTCTTGAAAAATGTGTATCCATTGAAAGGGATGATGGTATCCATGACCTGAACGATGATGATCTGGCCAGGATATTAGATCAGAACACCGAGCTTGGACGTTCTGCATACCGTGTGCTTGGAATATCATACAGGAAACTTCCTGAAGGTTTGCCTGTGGAGGACTCCGAGAACAAGTTGACATTCCTTGGGCTTGTGGCCATAATCGATCCTGAACGGAAAGAAGCGAAGGATGCGATAGCCCTTTGCAATCAGGCAGGTATCAGGGTCGTGATGATAACCGGGGACAATGAGGAAACCGCAAAGGCTATCGGGAAGAAGATCGGGCTGTCTGCTGATTATGATGGTACTGTGGATCAGATGGACGGTAAGCTCAGGCACATTATAGATGATGGTGCTATAACAGGAAGTGAGCTCCTGTCCCTTGATGATGAGGAATTCAATTCTGTGGTTGAAGGTGTCAGTGTCTATGCAAGGGTCATGCCTGAACAAAAGCTCAGGATCGTGCAGGCACTGCAGAACCGGGGTCATGTTGTTGCAATGACTGGTGATGGTGTCAACGATGCGCCGGCACTGAAGAAAGCTGATATCGGGATCTCCATGGGAATTAAAGGTACTGATGTTGCTAAAGAGTCCAGCCTGATGGTCTTGCAGGATGATAATTTCGAGACAATAGTGGAAGCTGTAAAACGCGGTCGTGGTATTTATGAGAACATCGAGAAGTTCACAACTTACCTGGTCTCAAGGAACTTTACCGAGGTAATCCTCATATTGCTGGGAATAACGCTTCTGGGATTTGACCTGATCCCACTTCTGGCGTTGCAGATATTGTTCATCAATATGTTCGACGAGATCATGCCTGCAATTGCACTCGGTCTTGATCCGGTAAGGGATGAAGTGATGTATGAAAAGCCCCGCAAGCCAGGGGAGAGGATACTCAAGAAAAGAAACCTATTGCTTGTGGTCAGTATTGCTTTGGTCATGGGTCTGGTATGCTTCCTTGTATTCCTGTTCTCCGATCCGGTGGGTAACATCGAAAGAGCACGTACCATGACCTTTGCGACCATCGTCAGTATGATACTTTTCATTCCATTCGTGTTCAGGTCACTGACAAGATCAGCTTTTAGTGTTGGTCTTTTCACTAACAAATTGATGCTTGTAGGTGTTGCCAGCACATTCCTGCTGACATTGACAGTAATGTATGTTCCATATCTTGGAAATCTATTTGAGCTCGCAGCTCTTGGACCGGCTGAATGGATCGTTCCTATCTCCGCAGCGTTTGCAACACTTTTTATTGCTGAAGCAATAAAGAAAATACTGGCAAGTAGTGGAATATGAATTAGAGTAAACCTAATATATGTCGCTGATCAATGTAAAACATGCTTATAAAAGGCATTTAGAATTTCAATTGGTGAAATAAAATGAACTACAGATGTTCCGTATGTCAAGGAAGGATGAATCGCTGGAGATTTCCTACGATCAAAAGACACGACAATTTTGGTCGCCAGCTTGTGATCTACAAGTGTATAGACTGTGGTAACGAAGAGACCTACCCTGATCTCTGATCTTTCCGTATGTATTTTCAGGCATCTTTTAAATATCTTTCAAGATGCCCGTGTCTTTCTTTTATACTACTATGGTGCCCGGATAGTTATCAGAATGAGGATGGGGCATATACTTCTTCGTGTGGGTGTATAACAAAACCTTCTGAAGTAATATCATATGGATGTAGCTTTTTGCTATGGTCTGAACCACGCATCTTGAATACCTCAATAGTGCGGGTGCGGACCGTTTCACGCATGTCGTAATGAAGCACGAAGGTGCCATCTGTTACGAAAGTCTCCACACCGAACCTCGAAGGCTCTTTTTCATTTACTATCTCACATGTCATCAGTGAGGTAAGTCCTATAACTTCCAGGGTCGTACTGAGCTTGAGAAGTTCCACACGGATCTTTCCAGGATCGTGCAGGTAGAAACTGATGGAAGTTGTAGAGTCAACAAGAGCTCTTTTTGCATTGATCTCTTCCTGAGCTGCAATAATCTGGTCCATCATTGAGCGAGTGTCAAAGGGCCTGACATCGACATATTTTTCCTGTGATGGAATGCCGATCTTGGTGGAACATGCATCTATGATGATAAGTTTACCTTCATCTTCCAGTGCCTGAAGGTCCCATCCGAATTTGAGTACATTCTCCCTGATCTGTTCCGGTCTCTCTTCTGTTGCGACGATAATACCGTTCTCACCGTATTTTGTAATGCCATTATATATGTACTGGACGGAAAAGTTTGTTTTTCCCGCACCTGATGTACCTGATATAAGGTATGTACGATCGCGGATAATTCCTCCTCCACAAAGTTCATCAAATCCGGGAATGCCGGTCTTGACCCTGTTCATTTCATCTTCCATTGATATCTCTTCAGAGGCTGACCCTTCGAACATTATATTTTCACTCCTCATTATATTAGTGTGCACTTAGTTTGAGACCATTATCTGCCAACTATGAGGCACATTTGAATTATTATAGTAATTATATGACACAACAGGTTTCACTGTTATTATAATAATAATTAACACGCTGTACATATAAATTTATTGAGGATAGCCACGTATTGCAACATTGGACATAACAACAAAAATGTTAATTTTGATAAAATCGACAATCTACGAATTATAGTAGGTGATTTTTGAGCATTTTATATTAAATCCCCTGGATAATCATCGACATTTACCGTTATTTGCATCGATATTTACCTTTGCATTGCGATAAATGTCTTAAATGAGACCACAAAAGATTTAATAGGCAATTAACTTATTAGACAGTTGTAATCCAATATGACGGGATTAAGAGGGTGATTATATCTCCTTCGGCAATGAACGAAACTTCGTGCGTTGTTTGGGGGACTGATACACGTTAATACGTTTATCTTGATTCTCACTCTTTAATATATTTAAAATAATGGAGGAAAATAATGAAAAGATTTACAGCAATCGCACTTGCTGCTCTTATGGTACTGAGCTTTGTATCAGTAGCTAGCGCAGTAGACTCTTATGAAGTCCGCGGTGAAGTAACAGATCTCCCAGTCTTTACATGGGATGCTAACAACTTCGCAGGCTTCTGGTATGACCTTGATGAAGGTGACACTTCTGAAACCTTAACACTTACCGTCGAAGCTGATGGTACAATCCTTGAGGACACAGGTGTCGCATACACTGCAATTCCACAGCCTTTCCAGACACCAGAATTTGATTTTGATGTTGCAGAAGATGACGCTGACCCATATGAGTTTGCAAAGATCGGCTTCCTTGCAGAAGAGTTCTTTGTAGTTGGATATGACACAGCTGCATTGACAAACAATGTCGACACACTCTCCAAGGTCCTTATGGACGATGACGAGAGTTACACCATGAGAACCGGCGAGTCCCTTGAGCTTGCAGACGGCTATGCAGTTACACCAAAGCAGATCGATGTTGACGGTAACAAGGTATGGCTCGAGATCACCAAGGACGGCGACTTCGTAGAAGACAAGATCATCAGCACAGATGTTGTGGGCGAAGATGCAGGTCCTAAGACCTGGTACTATGAGATGGACCTCAACGATATCGATGATGTTCCTGTAATCATGATCCACGTCGATGAGGTATTCCAGGGACAGGTAGACAGTCTCTGTGTCATCGAAGGTATCTTCCAGATCTCTGATGACCCAGTGATCGTTGAAGATGGCGATGAGTTCGGTGAGCTTGAAGTAACCACCATTGTTGACCAAATCGATCTGAGCAACGAAGATAACGAACTTGACATGCCAGATGACGACACCCTTGACCTCACTGATGGAATTAGCATCAGGGCAGCTGAGGACACCGTAAGATGGTTCCTCTTCACCGAGGTAACAATCGATGGTGAAGAGCCTGTAGAGCCTGTAGAGCCTGTAGAGCCTGTAGAGCCTGTAGAGCCAGCTGACAACGAAACAGTTGACAACGAAACAGTCGAAGAGCCTGTTGTCGAAGAGCCAGTAGTCGAAGAGCCTGTTGAAGATGATGAAGGCGACGAGACAGTACCTGGTTTCGAAGCAGTCTTCGCAATTGCAGGTCTCCTTGCAGTAGCATACTTCGTCAGAAGGAACTAAATAACTAAAATCTAAGAAGGGTGCAAACCCTTCTAACTTTTCTTTTTTTTGTCAGACTTTTCGATAAATTAAAATACCTATAAGCTTATTGTATCTCATTCAATTTACAAAAATGAGGTATTTAAGATGAAAATGAAGGTATTGATGATTTCTCTCATTGCGTTGCTACTTGTTGCAATGTCAGGATGTACAGAACCGGCTGAGCCGGAAGATCCCGTAACAACTGCTAATCTTAGTGTTGATGGGGTAGTGCTGGAAAATATTCCTGAAGGTTTCGAATACCTTGGTGCTCGCTCCCTTGAAGTCGAAGATCTAAAATCAGACTATGCGGATGTATCTGGTATCGTTCAGGCTTCTGAAGGTATATATCAGCTTGATTCTGTGGACTATTTCATTACAGCTATTGAGCTTGAAAGTAATGATGCTGCAGAACAGTTTACAACTACCTACAAGGCTGGTTTCCCGGATCTTATAGTTGAGAGGTTCGTAGAAGAATCATTCAATGATCATAATGCAACGCTTATCACAAAATACATTACATCAAATGGTGAACAGGTCCCGCGTTATCACTATGTATGGACAAATGAGAACTTCGTGTATCTTGTCAAAGGTAATACTGATGACAACACGAAAGTATTAGGTCTTGCTGAAGCGACCGGATTCTGATCCGGTCCTTTTTTAAAAAGTTTAAGAGATAACGCAATCAATCGATACACTTTAATACCACTATGTCCATTTAGGTGCTGCAATGCCCGGATAGCCTAGTTGGTTGGGGCGCCAGACTCATAGGGACTTTTAACCGAGCGTCCAAATCTCCTGAGAAATCTGGAGGTCGCGTGTTCGAGTCACGCTCCGGGCACTTTGCCTTTCATTGATCTTATTTTATTTGTTTTTGCTTCAGTATTATTTTTTGTTTTGCTCTTGACAACAAAGCATATATTATGTCTTCACATTAAGTAGTTCCATGAATTTCCAGATCCTGGATGCAGATTATTTCCGTGAAGATGATCGACCTGTAGTACGTCTTTTTGGCAGGTCTGACGATGGGGAGAGCGTCTGCTGTCTTGTTCCGGGATTTGAGCCTTATTTTTATCTTAGTGCATCAGGGGATCTCCAGAAGCTGGGGCAGACAATAAAGGAAAGGTTCGATGTCGTAAAGGACATTGAAGTGGTCGAGAGGTTCGAGCCTATAGGCTACCAGGAAACAAAACAACCCATGCTAAAGGTCACCACATTCGACCCGCGCAATGTTCCTGAGATAAGGGATGAAGTAGCAGGAATGCTGGGTGTGAATGAGATCTATGAAACGGATATTCTGTTCAGGAACAGGTTCCTTATAGACAAGGGTTTCAAAGGCATGGGATGGGTGTCCGCAGGAAATGGTGCCGATGTATCTAAAAATGATCTGCTCTGCGACCATGTCATGAGGGCTTCAGAGTTGACCGAAGTTGACAGGATCGCTAACGCACCATTGAAGTATATGGCCTTTGACATTGAATGCCTGCCTCATGACGGTGGTATGCCTACACCGGATGTTTCTCCTATTATTATGGTAAGTTTTGCCTTTGAGCCGGCTTACAAGGGCCACAGTACCATTATACTGGTCAAGAAAGAAGTAGAAGGTGTTGACGATGATGTGGAGATGTTCGTGGAAGAAGCTGACCTTCTTAACCGGTTCTTTGAGATCATCACGGAATATGATCCTGATGTGATCACTGGCTATAACATCAATGATTTTGATGTTCCCTATATCGTGGACAGGGTGAACACCCTGAACGAATCCGGTGCCGGTATAAAACCGGTTGTGGGAAGGGATTCAAGGCAGTTAAGCTATCGCAAGATCATAAGCCGTACAATGGTATCGATACCCGGAAGGGTGGTCGTGGATGCGCTTCCTCTTATCAGGCAACAGTTCAGCCTGAAAAGGTATACTCTGCGTAATGTTTCAAAGGAACTGCTTGACAGGGAAAAACTGGACGTTGCACCGGCTGATATGGAAGAGCACTGGAATGATTCCGGTGAGAAACTCCTGAAGTTCATAGATTATTCCAGGCGTGACTCCGAGCTTGCCCTCGAGCTTTTGCTTGAGCTTAAGCTTCTGGACAAATATATTGCTTTATCAAGGGTCAGTGGTATTCTGCTTCAGGATACGGTCAGTGGCGGACAGACCAATATGGTGGAACATATCCTGATGACCGAGTTTGGTAAACAGGGTAGGGTAATGTCCACAAAACCGGATGATGAAACTTCAGCTTTCAGGCGCAAGCAGAATGAGAACCTTAAAGGTGGTGCGGTTCTTGAGCCGGAGAAAGGGTTGCATGAGAATGTTATCGTTCTGGACTACAAATCTCTTTATCCTACCATTATGATGGCTCACAACCTCTGCTATACAACTGTTGTAAAACCCGGGACATATCCTGAAGAAGACATCATCAGGTCTCCTTCAAAGGGTGAGTTCGTTAAGCCTGATATCTTTAAAGGTGTCGTTCCTTCAGTTCTGGAACATTTGCTTGACCAGAGGACCAAAACAAAGCAATTAATGAAAAAGGCGAGCGATGAAGGTGAATACCGTGTTCTTGATGCAACACAGCTTGCTCTGAAGATACTTCTCAACAGTTTCTATGGTTATTCAGGCTATGCCCGTGCAAGGCTCTACAGCCTCCAGATGGCCAATTCTGTGACGAGTATAGGCAGGGGTAACATAGCAAGGACCGAGGACATCGTCTGCAACAAGATCGGCAGGATAATTCTCAGGGACAATATAGCTTATCTGACAGATGAGGCCGGTGATATCGGAGAGGATGATAAGGTCGTAAAACTCTCTGTAGCTTACGGTGATACGGACAGTGTTTTTGTTCATTGTAAGAACGATTGTGACGAAGAGTTCCCAGAAGGCGAGTTCTCACTTGAAGACTCTGCATTGGTGGGTAGAAAGGTTGCAAGCATTGTTACAGCATCATTGCCAGATCCCATGGAACTTGAATTTGAGGCAGCTGCAAAGCGTGTTCTTCTGATAGCCAAGAAAAGATATGCACAGTGGATCTTTGAGCCAACGAATGATGGCTGGAAAGATTCGATAAAGGTAAAGGGACTTGAAACTGTGCGCAGGGACTGGTGTGAGCTAACATCCAAGATGCTTAACAGGGTGCTGGAACTTGTGCTAAAAGAAGGTGACATTGACGGTTCTGTGAGCCATGTAAGGGAACTTGTCGACAGGGTGCGCAATCTGGATGTGCAAAAGGACGCTGATATTGTTGAGGACCTTGTGCTTACAAAGAGTTTCTCCAAGTCTCCTTCAAGCTACAAGAACAAACAACCCCACCTTACCGTGGTGGAGAACATAGAGAGACGTACAGGCATTCGCCCGCCGATTGGTGAGAGGATACCATTTGTTATTACTGCAGGGAAAGGTCTTTTCGTAGACCGGGCAGAGGATCCCGAATATGTGCGTGAGCACAATATAACCCTGGATGTGGATTATTACATACAGAAGCAGATGCTGCCTCCTGTAGAGCGTATTCTTGGTGTCTTTGGGGTCGATATGGCTACCCTGAATCATGATTCAAAACAAAAAGGTCTCTTTGATTTCGACACCTCTCCTGAAGAAAAGGTCGAAACTGTAAGAAGGACCTGTAGGGGAACTGAAGCATCTGCTCAACAGGTGGATCAGAAAACGCAGAGTTCCCTCTTTGATTTTTAAATTTAGAAAATTAAGCCAAAAAGAATTTAAGATCAATTCAGAAACGATTTAATTCTTAAAATAAAGTAAAAATAAATCTTAAGTAAAGTAAAAAAGATCAGAGCTGCACGTAACGTGCAGAATCTCCGAGATCTTCTTCTATTCTGAGTAACTGGTTGTATTTTGCAGTGCGCTCACTTCTTGCAGGTGCTCCCGTCTTGATAAGGTCAGCACCGATTGCAACGGAAATGTCTGCGATCATTGGATCTTCGGTCTCAGCGGAACGGTGGCTTACCACAACGCTGTATCCATTGCGCAGTGCAAGGTTTGCGGCATCAAATGACTCGGAGATCGTACCTATCTGGTTGATCTTGAGCAGGAGTGCGTTAGCAGCATCCATTTCAACACCTTTTGCAAGACGTTCCACGTTTGTCACGAACAGGTCATCGCCTACGATGATGGTATCCCATGCTTCACTGGTAAGTGTTGCAAAGTCCTCGAATGATTCCTCATGGAATGGGTCTTCAATGGAAAGTATCGGATAGGTGTCGACAAGTTCAAGGTAATAATCAACAAGTTCAGCAGGTGTGAGCATATTTCCATCGATGGAATATTTGCCATCTTCAAAGAACTCTGATGCAGCAGCATCAAGGCCGATTGTGATCTCGGATTCGGTATATCCTGCTTCATCAATGGCAGATACAAGGGCATCCAGTGCATCGGATGTCATTGAGATCGGTGGTGCATATCCTCCTTCATACCCGACGTTGGTTGCGGATGCTCCGTATTTATCTTCAAGTACCTTGCCAAGTGCGTGGTAGGTCTCGGTTCCCATTCTCAAAGCATTGGAATAAGTATCTGCTCCCTTTGGCTGTATCATGAACTCCTGAATTGAGAGCTCGTTGCCGGCGTGCTTTCCACCGTTGAGCACGTTCATGGTCGGTACAGGCATTGCGAATGCGTTGGTTCCGCCAAGGTAGCGGTAAAGTGACATGTTAAGTGAATCAGCAGCTGCTTTTGCAACGGCCATGGAAACACCCAGGATCGCATTGGCACCAAATGTCATCTTGTTATCGGTTCCATCCAGTGCGATCATCAACTCGTCGATCTCACGCTGGTTGCGAACGTCCATTCCAAGCAGTTCCTTTGCAAAGGTTGCGTTCACATTTTCAACTGCATCAAGTACGCCTTTCCCGTTGTAACGGTCAGCATCTTTATCCCTTAGTTCGAGTGCTTCATTACTTCCGGTCGATGCTCCTGAAGGTACACTTGCCCTTCCAAATCCGCGGCCAGTGTAGATATCGACTTCAACAGTAGGATTTCCTCTGGAATCGAGGATTTCTCTGGCATGTACTTTTTCAATTGTATACTTTGCTTCTTCGCCAATATAGCTCATGTTTCCACCATTAGAACGTTCTATTGACCAATCGTACATTACAGTATATATCGTTACCGCATTTGTTGTTTCAGGGTTTTAATATTATAATTTCCTTGTATGCTCAATATTCTCACAGCATAAATTTATATTGTTGTAGTATTAATATTGTAAGTAGGGAGTGAGAATATTATTTTAATGGATGATGAAGCGTATGAGGTATCATCACTTTTACAAAGCATTGATGTTCCGAGGATCGAAGCACTTTCGATCGCCTGTCTTTTCAATGTAGAAGAATTGAGCTCACAGGAAATCGAGAGAGCTACCGGGCTGAGGCAACCGGAGGTAAGCGTTGCCATGCGGGTGCTTCACGAACGTGGATGGATAGATGAAAGAGATGATAAAAGAACAAAGTGCAGGGGTAGGCCTGCAAAATACTATTCTCTGAAAGTGGATTTTGCAGATATAATCAAGGTATATGAGGAAAAGATACTGAAAATGAACAAAGAAAAGATGTTGGTCATTCAGGATCTTCTGAAAATGACCACTTAATATCGAATCTCAGGGTCTTATCTTTTCTTATTTTGTTGCTTCAAATATAATTGGGGCAAATCCTTTTGCAGTATCAAAAACGCGATTAGCGTCCATGCCGGATATTTCCAATATAAATACTTCCAGCACCATGAAAGCTTCACTTTCTCCACGCATGCATCCAACATTCACACTATCGCCACGACCGGCAGCAGTGTGAAGATGTATCTTTGGTCTTCCTTCCTCTGAAAAGATATTTCCGACCCCTATCACTTCATTCGGGTCGGTGTAATTAACCCACATAGGCTCAGGTGGGATTGCATTTTCTTTTGGACCGATGACAAGGTTCCCTTTAGCCACAGCACCCAGCAGGATAAAAAATGCAGATCCGATACTTTCTTTTTCAGCAAGTCCTTCGAGTTCCTTTAGCAGGTCTTCTCCAGTGTCTATCCTTACGGTAAAGACACGTCCTATATTTCCTTTACTATATTCCATATTTTCACCATTAGTTCATTCATTGACTATTTTCCCATCTACTATCCGCACGATACGGTCAGTCTTTGCGGCCATGCTCTCGTCATGTGTCACAAGAATGAAGGTCTGATCATGCTCTTTGTTAAGCTTTCTTAGAAGCTCATATATCTTATCACTGGAATGGCTGTCCAGATTGCCCGTAGGTTCATCACCTATTACTATCTTTGGATCATTTGCCAGTGCACGGGCTACTGCAACCCTCTGGTTCTGGCCTCCTGAGAGTTGGTTGGGCCTGTGATCCATCCTTTCTTCAAGACCGACCTCTTTCAGAATATCGCTTGCTATCTTTTCAGCTTCACGCTTACTTTTACCTGCTATCAAAAGGGGCATCATGACATTTTCAAGTGCAGAAAAGTCAGGCAGCAGGTGATGGTACTGGAAAATAAAGCCAAGCATCTCGTTGCGTGCACTGGAACGTTCCTTGTCAGACATCGTAGTTACATTTTCCCCGTCTATCAGGATGATCCCGCTGGTAGGGGTATCCAGTATGCCTATCATATGAAGTAAAGTGCTCTTTCCTGACCCGGAAGGGCCGATTATTGAAAGGAACTCTCCGCGTTTAACGGTCATGTTCAGTCCGTCAAGTGCTTTGACCCCAAGCCCATCGGTATATATCTTGGTAAGGTCTCGTATCTCGATTATGTTGGGTTCACTGCTCATGCTATGCCTGCTTTGTTTTAGGTCTTGCCATTCCTTTTTTCTTTCCGGGATTATTTATAATGAATGGTGCTCTCTCATGAGCAAATAGCTTTTGATGGATTCTCAATTCCTGTAATAGCTGACTATGAACAGTCGATATGCAGTTAAAAAAAGTAATAATAGTATGAAATATCCCTTAAAGGGATATTTTAGAATGTTTAATAATCAGGCTCAAGCCCATCGATCTGGGAGAATGCCCGATCGACTCCTTTCTGCTCGGTAACCCTTGTTTTCTTTTCGCGTTCCTGATGGATCGCATCTACGGCAACAGAATAAAGGTTCTCAAGTTCTTCTGCAACTTCCAGTGTCAGCACAGCAAGTACTTGGGGACTTTCTCCTTTCCTGACAATGATACCTTTGAAAACATGACCTACAGATGATGACAATTTTTCAACTTCTGTGGATATCTCGTCAATGCTCAGGTATGACTTGTCACCCTTTATGATGACCATTGCCCTGCTGCCTTCCTTGTACACATCAGTGGAGAACAGAAGTCCTGAAGGTGAAAGTGCTTTCTGTATCGTTGACTTGATCGGCATTCCCTTATCTGCTTCATAGAATCCGATGGTTGCAAGCCCTGCACCACCACTCATAACAGTCTTGAAGTCACCAAGATCGGTCACCATCATCATTTCGCTATCCAGTGCATCGAGAAGGAATAGGATGCGCTTTGCGATCATATCATTGATGGTGTTGTATGCTGACTGTACATCTCCTCCCATTTGTTTTAGGAACTGGTTGTCAGCAAGTATAATACCGTCAACTCCGCTATCACGTATATCCTTCAGGCAGAATGCCGCATTCTGAAGGTAGAGCGTGCCCTCTTCCCTGAAAGGGAGGACGACGACCGCATAGATCGGGAAATCATAGTTCTTCTTCAGTTCCTCGATAAGCGGAGGTGTAAAGGATGATCCTGTTCCGCCTGATGCAGACGTGAGCACAAAGCCGATATCGAAGTTTCCCCTTTCCTCGATCTGGCGCATGATGTTTGCTTTGTTATCTTCAAAGACATGCTTGCCAACATTGCGGTTTGCACCGACTCCGTGAAGGTGAGGGATATGCAATCTGTCCTTTGCTTTGGTGAACCTCATTTCTTTCAGGTCGTTCATTGCAGTGTTGATCGCGATTGTCTCAACATTGCTCTTGTATTTCTGCTGTGAGTAGAACTTTGCAAATTTGCTTTTACCACCAAAAGCCTCTTTGTTTATCGCATCAAGGATACGGTTACCACATTGACCATTTCCTATGACAAGTATATTGAGCAAATAATTCCTCCAGATTTTATCTCTCTTGAAATGTTAATTATGAAGTTAGTCGGTGATTAGTATTTGTATTGCCTGGAACGGTAGAAGACCCATCCTCCGATTGCAAGAATGAACACTAATGGGATGGCATACACATACAAAGGCTGTTCGAAAAGCACATCATATTCACCTTTTACCACAGTGAGTGCGTTTGTAGTTAGCTCTCCGCTGACAACCTCTGGTCCTTTGGAACTGCCACTGTCATACTGGTATGAATATTCTGTTGTAATTGTATAAGTTCCCACTTCAGTTGGCTTGATATTGTATTTGATCTCTTTTTCCTGATTCAGGCCAAAGTTCTCAATATATACTTTTGGTACATTATTGATCATTTCAATGTTATCGCTGCTGCCTTCAAAATCAAGTCCTTCGGGGATCTGGATGTTCAATAAGACACCATTTGCAGATGCTTCACCGATGTTCCTTATATTTATCGTGACCTCTACATCATCACCTCTTTGCACGCTTCTGGTGTTCATTGAAGTAGAGAACTCAAGTTCTGCGACCTTTTCTTCGCCAGTGACCGTAACAACAGGTCTGTTCGAGGTAGCCTGCGGGAAGTCCAGATCTGCTTCATTGGAGAATGTTGCAACAGTGGGTTTAAGTTCAAATGTACCTGGTTCATTTGCCTGGAGTTTATACAGGAAAATGGTCCTTTCTTCATATTTGTCTATTGACATTGGACCTGCTTCTTCAAGGGTAATCTCCTGCAAGATGAATCCGGCAGGCTTCGGATCAGTAAAACGAACCTCAGTAGCTCTTCCATCTCCGTCGTTCCTGACCACTACTTTGATTGTGACAACATCGCCCTGTTCTACGCTATAGGAACTTACTTCCTTTGTGATCTTCAGTTCAGGTGTACCTGAGAATTCTGCCTTATCCTGGCCACCATCAACTATCTTATCCAGGTAAACTGCATCGTCATCATCTATGGTAATTGACATTGTTGCACGTGGCACCATTCCTCCGATCACGGCGTCCAGTGTGAATTCTATAGTTCCTTCTTCCACGTCAAAAGAGAACGAGTCTTCCTCGTTAAGCATTTTGTCATGTATCAGTTCATCCTGGTCATATACTTTGAAAACACAGGTGCCAGCATCTACGAACACCTCGGCAACATCGATCACTATATTATTGATCTGGTATCCGTCTCCTTCCTCTATGCTTCCGTTGAACAAGACCTCTTTGGCAGATGCACTCGATGTGAAAATCAAAGCTATCAATGCTATCGCCACTATCGTCACAAACAAATTTTTAGACCGAAACATAATTCCCTCGACGCAGAAGTAAATTGCTATTTATTAGTTTTTTTAGAGTATATACTCCACCAGCATCAATACAATATAAGAATCCAATAAATAGTTTGTGATAATGGCATCACATATCAGTTTCTACCAATTCAAGACTGATATCCGTCCACTCTGCTTTATGCACCAGTGAACCCACAGATATCACATCAACGCCTGTCTTGGCATATTCTGAAATGTTGTCCAGGTTTATACCTCCTGAAACCTCAATGATGACATCGTCCCTGACCCCTTTACGCTTCAATTCTTCCAGCGTATGGATCACCTGTCCGGGTAACATGTTGTCGAACATTATAATGTCTACACCCAGTCGTGCCGCTGTGATGGCATCTTCTGCGGTTTCGACCTCCACATCTATCTTCTGTGTGAATCCTGCCAGTTCTTTGGCGGAAATGATCGCGTTCTCAAGACCCATGGCGTTCCTGTGGTTGTCCTTGATCATAATGGCATCTGAGAGATCGAACCTGTGAGGATCTCCTCCACCTGCAATAATGGCAAGCTTTTCGAACTTTCTGATCCCTGGGGTTGTTTTCCTGGTCCCGGCCACCTTTGTATCCGAATACTGCCTGACGGTCTGTACATATCTGTGGGTCAGTGTTGCAATTCCGGTCAGATGTCCCAGGAAGTTCAGGACAAGGCGTTCGGCACGTAATATTGCTACGGAGTTTCCAGTTACTTTAAATATCGTATCCCCTGCTTTGATCTCATTCCCTTCCACAAGTTCAGTATGTGTCTGGATACCAAAGTATTCCATTATCTTTTGTGCAACTTCGATCCCTGCGACAACACAATCCTCTTTTGCAAAAATTATCGCATTGATCTTTGTTTCAGGAACAAGGGTGCAGGAAATATCGTTAGCCCCAAGATCTTCACTGATGAATCGTTCTATCTCACAGTTCAGTATCATATTACCACATATATTAATGCCTCAAGAGGTTTATATGCTTTTAGAGTATTTTGGAATACCATGGTCGAACCTATGGGTCGGCCGATATTCAACTAACCATTATCTAATTAATAAAATATTCATAAGGAGTCCAGAATGCTAAAGATCGGAGTGTTCGGATGTGGAGCTATCGGTACCGAACTTTGCAAAGCTATCGATTCCGGCCACATAGATGTCGAACTGTATGCAGTGTATGACAGACACGAACAGGCAACAATTGATTTGAAAGAACAGCTCAGGAACGTGGATCCGAAAGTTCTTGAGATCGTAGAGATGGTAAAGCACGTTGACCTTGTGGTAGAATGTGCCTCCCAGCAGGCAGTCTACGAAGTAGTTCCTACTGCCCTTCATGCGAAATGTGATGTAATGTCTATAAGTGTAGGAGCTTTTGCTGATCAGAATCTCCTTAAAACTACCACTGACCTTGCAAAGGAGTATGACTGCAAGATATACCTGCCCTCAGGAGCAATTGCAGGTCTGGATGGCTTAAAATCCGCATCTGCAAAAACGATCTATTCGGTGACACTGACTACGGAGAAGCATCCCAGAAGCCTTGCCGGAGCGCCCTATGTTATCCAGAACAACATAGACCTTGATGCTATCACAGGAAAGACCGTGATATTTGATGGTATGGCATCAGAAGCTGTCAAAGCTTTTCCTGCCAACGTTAACGTTGCAGCTTCCCTGAGCATTGCAGGCATCGGTTTTGATAGAACGAAGGTCAGGATCGTTGCAAATCCTGCGCTTTCAAGGAACATCCATGAAATTACCGTGGAAGGGGAGTTCGGAA
Organism: Methanococcoides methylutens; assembly: GCF_000765475.1. NCBI lineage: Archaea > Methanobacteriati > Methanobacteriota > Methanomicrobia > Methanosarcinales > Methanosarcinaceae > Methanococcoides > Methanococcoides methylutens. Next base: position 900,306 of record NZ_JRHO01000014.1, on the reverse strand, counting down.
TGTTCACAAGCCGAGTGGAGAACGTCCCGGCCCCGACAAACCCTAAAACAAGTTACCTGGCTGCCTTGTCAGCAATATCTACGTTAAAGAAGATCGCATCTCCGCTTCAGGTAGGTACATAATAGGTCCCTTGGGGCAAAAATGTTTAATCCTTAGTTATTGTAGCTCGGTCCATTAACATACATTAACATGTCGTAACCGCTACAAAATTGAAAAATCAAGTGATCATATGCAGGACAGGCAAACCATCATTAATAAGATCAGATCGTTAAAAAAAGAGCGCAATGCCGTTATCCTGGCTCATTGCTATGCACGTGATGAAGTTCAGGATATTGCAGATTTTGTAGGCGACTCTCTTGGATTGAGTCAGGAAGCAGTCGATCAGGATGCCGATGTGATCGTGTTTTGTGGTGTAAGCTTCATGGCTGAAAGCGCTGCTGTCCTCTCTCCTGAAAAGATGGTTCTTATGCCTGATGCAGATGCGAATTGTCCCATGGCGGCAATGGTGGATGTACCATCTCTTCGTGAGATGAAGAAAAAGCATCCTGATGCAATGGTGGTCTGCTATGTTAACACGAGGGCCGATGTCAAGGCTGAAAGTGATATCTGCTGTACCTCGGCCAATGCGGTGGAAGTTGTGAACTCATTGGATGCCGATGAGATCATCTTTGTTCCGGACAAGAACCTTGCAGCTTATGTTGCAAAACACACTGAAAAGAAGATAATTCCGTGGAACGGTTACTGCCCTGTGCACAACCAGATCCTTGAAGAAGATGCTCTGATGGCAATGCACGATCATCCGGATGCAGAAATGATGGCACATCCCGAATGCCGTTCCCAGGTACTTGAGGAGGCAGATCATGTGTTCAGTACCACAGGTATGTTGAAGTATGCAAAGGATTCTTCATGCAATGATTTTATCATTTCCACAGAGCAGGGAATAATGCACCAGCTGGAACTTGAGAACCCCGAAAAAAGATTCTATCCAGTTTCCAGATTTGCCTTTTGCTCTGACATGAAGATGATCAACCTGGAAGCAGTACTGCGTTCACTGGAGAACATGGAACATGTTGTGACAGTATCGGAAGATATCCGTCTGGGTGCAAAACGTTCCCTTGACCGCATGTTAGAGGTCAAGCGCAGCAGGTAACTTCATTTAATGGGGCTATAAATATGCGATCCTACCTTGAACTGATGCGTGCCGGCAATTGTGCAATGGCGGCTTTTGCTGCACTGGTTGGTGTCCTGATAGCATACAACATTCTCTCATCAGCAGGTTCAGCTGCCTCACTTTCATTTTATGATGCATCGCTTGTCTTTTTCATTGTCTTTTTCGTCACAGGTGCCGGAAACGGGCTTAACGATTATTTTGATATCGACATAGATACCGTGAACAAGCCTTCAAGGCCGATCCCCTCTGGTAGGGTTTCATTAAAGAGTGCCCTTTATTTCTCTCTCATACTTTTTGGTGTAGGGATCGCAATGGCATTTCTTGTCAATGTGCTTTGTGGCATCATTGCCATGCTCAATTCACTGGTTCTGATACTCTACGCAAAGAGCCTGAAACGAACTCCCTTCTTCGGCAATGCTTCGGTAGGTTATCTTACAGGTTCCACCTTTCTTTTTGGCGGTGCAGTTTTCGGTATGGAAGGTCTTCAGGCAGTAGTTGTTCTTTTCCTGCTGGCAACGCTTGCTACCATCGCTCGTGAGATCGTAAAGGATATCGAGGATGTGGAAGGCGACAAAAAAGAAGGTGCAAGAACATTACCGATCCTTATCGGTTCAAAGAAAGCATCCTATGTGGCAGCAGTTTTTGGTCTTATAGCCATGCTGGCAAGCCCTGTGCCCTATCTTCAATCAATACTGAACGAAAGATACCTTTTCGTTGTGGCAATTGCAGACATCTTCTTCCTCATAGCGGTCTATCAGATACTTGGAAAGAATGATGCTGCACGCTCTTCAAAACTATTCAAGTTCGCAATGCTTTTCGCATTGGTCTCGTTCATCGTTGGTGCGTAAAGCTCACTTTTTATCGTTCCCGTTAGAAGGCGTGTGCTTAAGGTATTCCTGAAGCATCATGGGAAATGTTGTTGCGGGTACGAACCTGACACCAAGCTGTTCTGCCCATTTCTGGATACCATAATCACTTGCAACAACTGCTGCATCCAGCTCCTTTGCAAGAAGCAGCACATCAATATCAGGTGCGCTGTCAAGAATGCCATAGCGAAGTGCTGAACGGTACTTGTTCCTGAACTTACCTACAATGCCACCAATAAGCTCGCGATCGATCACATTGTCCATATCATAGCCGGTATCAGTTTCGGGATTGACAGAAAGGCATTGTACAGATGCTTCCCTGATGGCTTCTTCTGCTACGTTCATACCTTTGTTGATGCGCTCGCGCATATATGCAACATACTCGTGGAAAATATGGGATGGTATCTTCACATCATGCCTGTCCGGTGCTTTTTTGACAAGCCATGTATCTATCTTTGCAATGACCTCATCGTCACAATCGTTGTTCTTTGCAAACTCATGAAGTTCCTTGTATACGGACGGGAATGGAACATAACAGCTTATCTGTAGATGAAGCCTTGATTCTGCTATTAGTTCCAGTATTGTGCGCATCCCCTCACAAAGATCCTCAATTCCCATCATTTCCCGAGTCTGAAGGTCGGTCAGAGCGGTAGTATCTATTACAAATCTTTGTCTTAACGTTGTTACTCCCCCTTGAGTGATACAATATCTGTATTTAGACTCTTATTCTCTTTTCCCTCAGTCTTCATTCTCTTCCGATTCTGATGATCTTGAGAACATACAGGCAGTTTCGACATACATCTCCATCTCACGATTTGATGTAGAGGGCTTGACGCGCGATATTGCTTTCCTGAAATGTGATGTCTGAAGCACTATCCTTCTGGCTGCTTCATAAATTTCTTCCTTTGTCATTTTCGGTTTGATGTTCTCTCTCAATGCCATCATTGCAGCTTCCCTGCAAACCGCTTCGATATCTGCACCAACATAACCTTGTGTCATATCAGCAAGTTCGGAAGGGCTGATATCATCTGAAAGAGGTTTACCGGCAAGATGGATGTTGAAGATCTTGACACGTTCTTCCCTTTCAGGTGCTTTTACATAGATGAGCCTGTCAAAACGACCGGGTCTTAAAAGTGCAGGATCGATAATGTCCGGACGGTTGGTTGCAGCAACGACCACAATGTCCTTCATCTCCTCTATACCATCGATCTCAGTAAGTATCTGGCTAACAACACGTTCAGTTGCCTGTGATTCAAGCCCCATTCCCCGTTTTGGGACCATGGAGTCAAGCTCATCAAAGAAAATAACCGTTGGAGCTGCCTGTTTGGCTTTTCTGAATGTTTCACGGACCGCTTTCTCGGATTCTCCAACGTACTTGCTGAGAAGTTCTGGTCCCTTTATACTGATAAAATTAGCCTCACTTTCGTTTGCAACAGCTTTTGCAAGAAGTGTCTTTCCCGTTCCAGGTGGTCCGAAAAGCAGTATGCCTCTTGGAGGACTGGTGTTCAGACTTTCGAACATGTCCGGGTACTTCAGAGGCCATTCCACAGCTTCGATCAGTTCCTGCTTTGCCTGCTCCAGTCCACCGATGTCATCCCACATGACATGCGGGACCTCAACGAACACTTCCCTGAGCGCAGATGGTTCGATGTTCCGGTGCGCTTCGATAAAATCAGCTTCAGTGACCTCCAGCTGTTCCATTATCTCGGGTGGGATCTCCTCCTCTATACTAATCAGAGGGAGCATCCTGCGAAGGGCATGCATTGCTGCTTCCTTGCATAAGGATGACATGTCGGCTCCTACGAAACCGTGAGTCATATCGGCGATCATATCAAGACGCATGCTTTTTTCTATCGGCATTCCTCGGGTATGGACGTAGAGTATCTGCAGCCGTCCGCCCCTGTCAGGTATTCCTATCTCGATCTCACGATCGAAACGGCCACCTCGGCGCAATGCCTGGTCAATGGAGTTCGGGCGGTTCGTGGCTGCTATAACTATCACTTTTCCTCTGCTCTTCAATCCGTCCATAAGTGAGAGCAACTGGGCGACAACCCTTCTTTCCACTTCTCCGACAACGTCGTCACGCTTTGGTGCGATGGAATCGATCTCGTCGATGAAGATGATGGATGGTCCTTCCTTTTCCGCGTTTTCAAATATCTCACGGAGCTTCTGCTCACTCTCGCCGTAGTATTTGGATATGATCTCAGGGCCGCTGATCGGTATGAAGTTCGCTTCACTTTCACTGGCAACCGCTTTTGCTATCATTGTCTTGCCTGTGCCGGGAGGGCCGTAGAGCAGTACTCCTTTTGGAGGGTCGACACCAAGTTTGTCAAAAAGTTCCGGATGGCGCAGAGGAAGTTCTATCATCTCGCGCATCAGCCCCAGTTCACGTTTCAAGCCGCCGATATCCTCATAGGACACCCCTTCATTGATATCTGTTTCAGCAATTGGCTTGTCCATTATGATGTGGGTTGTACGACCTACAACAACGGGGCCCGGGGGTACTGTTGACTTGACAATAAAGGTAAGAGGGTTGTTAACGGTCTCTATCCTGACACGCTGTCCTCTTTCCAGGGGTCGCCCTTCCAGATTTCGGTGTATTGAGCGTGAAAGCCTTTCCTGGGCGAAGGGCCTGGTAGGTGCAAGAGTTATTCTTTCAGCTTCCTTTTCAATAATTCTCCTTACAGTTACCTGATCGTCGATGCCAACACTTGCATTACTTCTCAGGTTGCCGTCGATGCGGATGATATCTTTCCCATCATCATCAAGGTTTGCCGGCAGGACCCTTGCATAGGTCTTCTTTTTACTCTTTATCTCGATGATGTCCCCACTTACTGCACCAATTCTTTGCATAAGCGCATTGGAAAGTCTGGCGATGCCTCTGCCTGCATCACGGTGGTTTGCTTCTGCAACACGAACAATAAGGTCTTCTGACATATCGATCACCTGTAGTGGAGCATTGAAGGAAAGGCAGTGCCAGGGGCGATGAATACAAAACCCACTACAAAGTAAATTCTACAGTAATAGTATAAATAAAAGATGATGCAGAAGAGCTTCTGCAAAAGAAAAATAGTATGAGACCTATCAGATCTCACTCTTTAATTTCTCAACAAGCTCCTGCTTGATGGTAGTGCTGCGGTCTCCGCCACAGACAATGCCGCGCACACCAATGATGGTAGGCTGGATGCGCTTTAATGCAGGTATGTCATCGAACTTGATGGTTCCTGCAATTGCGGTCTCAAGTCCGCGTGCGTGTGCATCGTTAACGAACTCAACAAGGTCCTCTTCGTTCATGAACTCGAAGGTGGAGCGACCGTCCTTGACACCAGTGTCGACCATAACTAGGTCTACACCTGCTTTCTCTCCAATGGCAGGGAGTAACTTCGGATCGATGGAGTCGATACGCTCATAGTCGGAATATCCACAGGCAACGACCTTGATATCCATTCCTTTTACGGATTCAGCGATACCGGTCATCATTTCAAGTGCCTGGTCTTCGGTCTTTACGTCATAGAGACCGATCTTCACATAGTCTGCACCTGCAGATGCAGCCCCATATGCGGCAAGTGCTGCGGTGCCGGGCTTGAAATTAAAGTCACCGAGTGCGGCACTGATAGGTCTTTTACCCTCAATTGCCTCCTTCACATCTCTGATGACCCATGGGAAATTTGCACCTAATGAGCCTTCCTTTGGGTTCTTGATATCAATTACATCTGCTCCGCCATTTAGTGCAGACATCGCTTCTTCAGTGTTAATGGGACTTACGAGTAATTTCATATATTGGCCTCTTTTTTATAGGATGAACTAAAGTATCGATTAAATATGTTTCGAATCGTCTTTGTATTTGATGTATATAATCATAATGCTGTTCATGCACAGGGCGGAGACCGTCGCAGGTACCGGCCGGTACATGAGTCCAGTACGCTATGCACAACATCGGATCCTGTGGAGATCGTTCGCAGTCTCAGGCCGGAAGAAGTGTATATTGCAGACCTTAACCGCCTTCAGGGTCAGGGGGCACCGGATATCAACTTCGATGTTATCAGGGCTGTTTCAGACCAGACAAATGTCATGCTGGATGCGGGGGTCTCTTCTTTTGAGGATATCATGTCCGTAATAGACCTTGCAGACCACCCCGTACTGGGGACAGAGACAGCTTCACTTGACACGATATCGAAGGTAGCTTCACAATACCCTTCCAGGGTAAATGTCAGTATCGACAAAAAGGATGGTGTGATACTCTCTTCAGACCCTTCTATGCCCAAAGATCCACTTGAGATCGTTGAGATGCTTAATGGTCTTGATATCAATGATGTCATATTCCTTGACATGGATATGGTGGGAACGTCAGCGGGTTTTGATGCACAATTTTTAAGTCTGATAGCAGATGTTTGTGAACACGATGTCCTTCTGGGCGGAGGCGTAAGGGGCTTAGAAGACATCGGACAGCTTGAGGATATAGGTATCAAAGGCGCATTGGTGGCTACAGCTTTACACAATGGCTCTATCCCTGTTACAATGTTACAATAAAATTACAAACTTATAACTAAACTTACAATAAACAGATAAAAACTGAAAATTACATATCTGGTGATAATATGGCAGAAGATAATACGGTAGAAGATAATACGAATGTTGCTGAAGGCGAAGAGTACATGGAGATCAAGATGGCAGGTGGCTGGTATCTTACTATGACCCTTGCAAAAAGCGAGAAGTATGACAGTGAATATGTTGAGGTCGCAAAGGAAAGAAGCGGTCAGAAAAGGAGCCGCTTTAACATAAATCCGAAATACGCACGTGAACTTGGTGAGACACTCATAAAGTTCGCAGATGCGAACGGTCTTTAACTTTCCATGATCGATGTGATTGCCTGCAACACATCGTTCTCTATTTCTTTAAGGTCTCTGTCGGTATCTATTATGACGAACCTTTCAGGTTCTTTCTCTGCAAGCCGAAGATAATTCTTTCTGACTCCATTTAAGAGCTCGATCTTCTCGAACTTTGTCTGTTCCCCTCTTTTACCACAGCGACGGACTGCAATTTCCGGATCAATGTCAAAAAGGATTGTAAGGTCAGGGACCACTGTCCATCCTTCATGGATCTGCTGAACCCATTCCATGGGCTCATCGAACTTTTCCCTGAGTGTAACGCCCTGGTATGCATATCTGCTGTCCGAATACCTGTCTGAAATTATTATCTTTCCTTCTTCAAGTGCCGGACGTATCAGAGTTGCAATATGGTTTGCATGGTCTGCGGTGAAAAGCATCAGTTCTGCAAGGTGGTCTGTATTGGATTCAATGGCTTTGTAGACAGCATCTCCTATCCAGCTTGTGGTAGGTTCCCTTGTAAACACGGCATTGGAAAAGGAAGGATGTGAGTTCAAAAAACGTGTGATGGTGGATTTACCCGACCCATCGATACCTTCCAGTGTTATGAGCTTTCCTTTCATGAGTGTCAAATGTCCTTCGGTCCTATTAACTTTATATCCTTCGACCTTATTTCCTTTAACTGTATGTTCATAGATCTGGTATTCTTTGACCTTATGTCCTGGAAGTATCTTCACTACCGCACTGGGGACATTTTATTGGAAAGAAGTTAGGATCTGCCTGAAATACAAAATCACACATATTACATCTGAAATATACCATTGACTGGTCGATATCTTCCATTTATATCACCTTAATATTTTAGAAGTAATACTAAGATTGAACAGTAAACAATATTAATATATCGCTATTTCAATAATATCACAGACAGGTATTGAAAATGACAATAATAGGAGTTATACTTCGCGGAAAATATGGGTCAAGGCTTGTCGAGACTGTGCGTTCGAAGACCGATATGGAAGTCATAGTGGCAGAGCTTCCCGCTTATCTTCCGGATTTCATAGATGAGCCCGAGGAATTCTTTTCCGGGCTGGACTTTGATACGAAGGTATTCGATGCTGACATCATAATCACTTATTCCCTGCATCCTGATATTACGCCCCAGATAGCCCGCATGGCAGGCAAGGCCGGTGTGCGTGCCCTGATAGTCCCGGGAGGTGCTTCAAAGGCACCTGTTAAGGAACTGGAAGCTATATCAAAAGAGTACGGTATCTTCATAGAGGTCGATGAGATCTGCTGCAATGTGGCATCCGACCCGGCTACCGATGATTTCACTTGTTTCTTTGGAAACCCTGTACTTGATGTTGAGGTAAAGGACGGGAAGATCGCAAAAGTGAATGTGATACGAGGTGCCCCCTGCGGCAGCACCTGGCACCTGGCTGAGGCTCTTGTAGGCACTCCGGTAGAAGACGCTGGTCCAAAGGCCGGTCTTATCGTTTCCCAGTATCCCTGCCGCGCTGTCAGGGGAAACATGGGAGGCATACATGAATCTTCGGAGATGCACAAGCAGGAAATAGAGGCTGCCATAAAACGGAAACTGGCTTCAGCTAAAGATTGAAGGACGAAAAAGCAGAAGCTGAAACAGATACCTGAAAGTAAAGCCAAAAATAAAAATAAAAAAAATAGAAATAAATACTGGCAGGATCGTTCCCCTGCCCTTCATATCATTTGTTCTGAAGTTTCATACGCTGTCCAAGGATGCATTTCCCACCGCGATGCCCGCCAAGGGGATTGAACGTGGTTCCCAGGGAGTTCATGCACCTTGCCATGACCGCAGCTCCTCTTGCAAGACCGTCATCCACGAAGACAACGTTCTCTTCGATCTTGTCGTGAAGTCCGAGCTCTTCCAGGTATTTCAAGGTAAGCTTTGCCTTCTCGCCACTGATGCCGGCACGTCCTGTAATTCCTATGCTTGTCTCAGGATACACGAGTCCTTCTTCCTTTGCGACTTTGACCAGCCGGTAGATGACCTGTGCCATGACCTCATCTATCACTGCAAAGAGGACTTTGAGGCCGTACTTGTTGTAGATCTCACCGCCCAACATCGAAAGCTTATCCATGTCGGACCCATTATCTCCTACATCGCATCCTATAAGCACAACTCCGATATCCTTTGCAGCTTTTGGGTTTACAGGTACGCTGCCATATCTATTCCGGCTTTCTGGTACCTTTTCTATGATAATGTGATCGAGAACTTTCTTTGCGTATTCCTTGATGTTCTTTCCCTTAAGCAGCATTGTAAGTTTATCCGTATGGATGTCAGTGAAGACGTCCAGTGCAGTGCCAACCCTGCTGTCAACAGTTTCCGTACCTTTTATCAGTGCATCGGGTATTGCTCCTGCATATCCGCAGAAGTTACCGATGGTCTTTGCATATGGTTCATCAGGACTGATGATCCTGCCATCAAGGGTCGTTCCAAAGTCCATGGACATGCATGGGTTGCGGAAGTCCACATCCACCCATTTGGCACCTTCCTTGATACCTGCGGTAGCGAGTTCTCCTTCCATCTCATTGGCAACTATCTCAACACCTGTGGCGCCGGTAGGCGGTAGCACACTGGCAACAGCTCCATCGAAGAACACTTTGTCCAGTTTACTGTGTTTCTGGAACTTTTCAGGGAGGTTATCCACACTCATAGGTGGTGTCATGTGCTTTGGTGGCACTCCTGCGATCAAACATCCATCTGCAAGGGCTTTGATGAATTCCCCTACTTCCTCGGGGGCATCGAATCCTGCAACAACTCCTGTTGAGCGTACAACGAAACTGATGTCTGTTTCGATGTCAAGGTGAGCACTTTTCACAGCTTCCAGCAATGTTTCACTGACAAGCTCAGAAACTGATTCCCGGGTAAGTTCCACTCCGTTCAGGGTCTTTCCGAAAACAGTTTCATTAGCTTTTGGTGGTCTGACGTCCCTCGTCATTTTAACCGTCTTTGTAACATGGTATGTCTTTCCTTCATCCATATTGGTGGCTGTCAGAATACACTTGGTGGTGGTGTTCCCTACCTCCACGGAAGCTACGATGAAGAAAGGCTTTGAACTTGATTTAAGGTCAAGGAGCCTGACCCCTGGATTTGCTGCGAATCTTGGTTTATGGGACATTATATCATCTTCCGGTAATTATCATATAAGTTTGTTCAATCTTTCAACAAGCTGTTCTTTCTGGAATGCACCCACTATCTGTCCGGCCGGGTTTCCATCTTTGAATACCAGAAGTGTGGGAATAGCTGTGATATTGAACTTTCTTGCACTCATCTGGTTCTCATCAGTGTTCAGTTTCCCGAAAACGATCTTGCCTTGCATCTCTCTTGCGAGGGCATCAATAACAGGTACCAGTTTTCGGCATGGTCCACACCATTCTGCCCAGCAATCGATAACTACAACTGGATATTTTGATATGAGTTCATCAAAGTTTGCATCCGTGGCATGGATGGGGCTTTCCGGGAATAACCTTGTTTCAAGGTTATTTTTGATCTGTTCCAATCGTTGTTGTCTGATCTTTTCTAAATCATCCATTGTGCTCACCTGATCTGCCTGTGAGAACAGTTCTAAATTTTGTAATAACATTAATATTTGATATGGTATTATAATCTACCATGTACTTTCACACGTTTGCAGATTAATGTTGTGAAATGATTTAAAGTTTTGTATGGTTATTCACAAAACACACACAACCACTTATTGTGTTCAGAATAGCCTTTTTATAATCTTTATTCAAAGATCGAATATGGTGTTTTCATGAAAGACAAGGGTGAGAATAAAAAGATGGATCGGTCACTCTTTGACCAGAAATGCATAACCTGTGGTACATGGATGGCAAGTACTGAAAAGAAAGCCAATGAAATTACAACTATCACATATTCCTGCCCGGAATGTGGTCTTACATATACGGTCGATAAATGAATGCTATCACAAATTGGTCTTTGGATCAGCTTCTTGAAATAGATCCTTTCGATCTTGAAAATCTTGTAGCTTTTCTTTTCAGGAAAATGGGATATAAGGCAAATGTAACTTCACGATCAAAGGATGGTGGGGTGGATGTGGAGGTAAAGCTTGAGCATTTTGGTCTTTCACATCGCTGGCTTGTCCAGGTAAAACGTTACCTTAATCCTGTAGGTGTAAAAGAGGTCAGGGAATACAGCAGCCTGCGTTATAGGGAAAAAGTCGATGGGGTCATAATAGTCACGACTTCCACGTTCACTGAAGATGCATACCGGGAAGCCACAGAACACAATGTAAAGCTTATTGAGGGTCAGCTATTGGTCTCGATGCTCAATCATTATTGCGGGGATGCAGCTAAGAACGTTTCAGATGGAGTTGAAAAGAACAGTATCGCATCAGGCGGTGCTGTCCTTAAAACCGGTGAATCTGTTCACCTAAGGGAGCCTGCGACCGTTGAGGGCACACGACTCACATTGGTCATTACTAACAGGAACATCTATTTTGAACAGAATTCAGGTGGTCTGTTCTCAAAAAAGCCGGAGATATCACGTCGCATAGAGGTCAGGGACCTTGTTGGGTTTTCAAATCTAAAAAAGGAGATCCTTCTTGTAGTGGGGAAAAAGAAGTTCGAAGTGATCCGTATCCAGCCAAAGGATATCTTGAAGGTGTTGAATGTGCTTGAGCAATTAAAGACCGATTACATGAGGGGTGAGTCACTTCTCCGGCTGGAGCAGGCAAAAAATAATTTCGTTATCCTGACAAACCGCAGGCTTGCCACCATTGCACTCGGGGGGGAAGAGAGTCTGGAACTTAAGTTGAAGAATATTGTTGGGTCGGAAGTAGCGGGATCCGGGATGTTTAGCAGGCAGAAGCTCATTATTTCAGAAGTTCGTGAGGCTGTCACAAAACATGTATTTGAAGTAAATGACGCAAAAGGATGGAAAAATCAGATCGATGAGGCTGTGCGTTCAGCCTGATCGGGCATATAATATTATTTTTGCTTATAAAATGTATCATTTTGGAAAAAGGCCGCTATGTTTTTGGTAGACTATAGCTTTTGTGATGAATAGTGCAACGATGCCAATGGAAATTCCTATCAGGATAACCATAACCGCATTTCCTTCATCTGCAAATTTCAACATGCTGTTGAAAAGGAAAGCACTGATCAATATGCCTCCCAGTACAACGTAGGCAATTGGGGATCTGTAAAGTTTTTCAATCATATTTCTTCGCCACTTCGTATTCTATGATATCCTATTTTATTGTTGTCCATGGTCATATGTCCGGATGCTCTTCTATAGGACTTCGTTTTAGAACGCCTTCGATATATTCGATCTTATGTATCCTTTCGATGGTCATGAAATCGAATATAAGCTCAATATCATCAGGATATGAGCTTTTAACATATAGCGGGTGGAAAGGTTCCATATCCTGCTGTGAGACATAGAACATATCTTCCCCAAAAAGAACAATATGTCTCAGGTCGTATTTCTCAAAAGTCTGGATTACGAACTCTTTTGACATTGGAGGTGTTGCAAATTCGAAGTCCTCTTCGTTCATCTCGATGGAAGCTTCGAATGCAGGTTCAGTTCCTGTTCCAGACATTTGTTTCCCGTATATTTTTGCCTTTTTACTTTTCATCCTCACAGAGGTCAGTGTGGGGATTTATGTCACACCCTGTACATGGGAGGCACATTGTCTTGAAGACATCTGCACGCAGTCCGTTTTCGTCCAGGATCTTGCGAAGCAATCTTGTAAGCTTAAGCAGCCTTTCTTTTGAAGGCCTTTCAATGAAAACCTCCCCTTCACGCAGTGGATGCTTGCTTGCAGGTCGGAGAATCGGTACCACTCCCAGGGATACCAGTTCTCTGATACCTTTTTCAACAGCTTCGTCCGTTTCACCAAGGCCGATGATGAAGTTGGAACACACTTTGTTCTTGCCGAAGATCTCAACAGCTTCTTTGAGAGCCTTCAATATCTCTTCCATATCCTGCCCGGCACAGACCTTCCCGTAGAGCTCCCTGTCCATTGTTTCAACGTTGTACTTGATCTCGTCAACACCTGCTTCTTTCATGCGCTTGTTGGAGTCAGCGGTCGGGTAAACTGCAACACCGATGGGGACACCATACTTCTTCACAGCATTGATGACCTCCATAGCCCTCTCAAATTCCTTTTCCACTGATTCATCAACGCCGGATGTAATGGATATGGCCTTCATCTTGCCGGTGGCATTTGCTTCTTCTATGAGTTCCAGGACCTCTTCAATGGTCTTGACCTTGCCGTTGAGCTTTGGAACAGGACAGAACTTGCAGTCGAAGATACACTTCTCTGTCATGTTTATGTAAGCCTGCTCAGGACAATGGATAAGCTCTTCCTCGATCTGTCCTCTTACTATCTCCCTGCCATCTCTCATTATGACGATCTCATCCCCATCTGCAATTGCTTTTAGAGGTGAGTCCTTGTTCAGGGCAAGCCTGACCCTCTGTTTGCCGGAGCGGAAGAAGAACGCTGTTTTACCTGCACCTGGTCCTGCAGTCGGAACTGTGATCTTCCCCAGCAGGGATGGTTCTATATCAAGGCTGCCCACGGCTATAAGCTCGGCTTTTGTTTCTGGTCTCATCAGTATCTCCATCTTTTTCCGGATATCAATTTGGATCTTAAATTATGTATAGATGACAAATTACCATTTGCCTATTATATATGCTTCTTTCCGGTATATTTTGCCACTTTCGCAGTGATCGATCAATTACTATTCCTGTGGATCGAGAGTATGCCTGCCAGGAACAGGACGAATCCCAATCCCCAAAAAAGTCCGTTCAGGGCCAATGCTATTGCGAGCAGGATAAAACCCAGTGCCAGAGTTCCCTTCTCATTTAATGAGCTTTTCATCATGTTGACCCTGCCAGTGGTAATAAGATATGCAGAGCTGAAGTACAATATCGAAGTGATCAGATATAGTATCCCGGTGTAGTAATTCTGATAAAAGATTATCATTGAAACGGCAATTGTCAGAAAAATGGTTGCTACAACTGGAAGCAGTATCTTCCAAACCTTGTTCTGATCGCCTTTGGCCCCATTCCTTGTATATTCCACAATAATATGTTGTTCGATGATGCTATAAAAGAATTTTTAGCAACTTGTTCTATTGTCAGAATCCAGACCGGAAAAAGAAAAAAAAATGGTTTCACATGGATGAAACGAATGGGGATGAAATGTGGGGAAAAAAGGGGGATGAGGGGAGGGGAAGGAAAGGCTTTAGAGCAGCCTTTCAAGATCCTCGTCGACGGTTGTATTTGGTGCTATGTTGAAGTTCTCAACAAGGACGTTCAGGACATTCGGAGAGACGAATGCCGGAAGCGTTGGTCCAAGTGTTATGTTCTTGACACCAAGGTGCAGCAGTGCGAGCAATACCAGGACTGCTTTTTGTTCATACCATGCGATGTTGTATGAGACCGGCAGTTCATTGATGTCCTCAAGTCCGAAAGCTTCGGCAAGCTTCTGTGCGATGACAACAAGGGAGTATGAGTCATTACACTGTCCTGCATCGAGTACTCTTGGAATTCCATCGATATCTCCAAGGTCGAGCTTGTTGTAGCGGTATTTTGCACAACCTGCTGTCAGGATGACCGCACTTTCAGGAAGAGCTTCTGCGAATTTGGTGTAGTAATCCCTTTCTTTGTGCCTTCCGTCACAACCTGCCATAACTACGAAACGCGTGATCTTTCCTCCCTTTACAGCTTCTACGATCTTGTCTGCGACAGATAGAGCTGCACTGTGGGCAAATCCTCCGATCAGGGTACCATCTTCCAGTTGTTCCGGAGACTTGCACTTCTTTGCCTGCTCGATCAGGGCAGAGAAGTCCTTTGCACCGTTCTCATCTGCATCGATGTGTTTTACACCATCAAAACCGACAATGCTTGTGGTATAGATCCTGTCAATGTAGCTTTCTTTTGGAGGAACGATACAGTTTGTCGTCATCAGTATGGGACCGTTGAACTTTTCGAACTCGCTCTTCTGTGCCCACCATGAACCGCCATAGTTTCCGACGAAGTTATCATATTTCTTAAATGCCGGATAGTAGTTTGCAGGCAGCATCTCACCATGGGTGTAGACATCAACGCCTGTTCCCTTGGTCTGCTTGAGGAGCTGTTCCATATCCTTGAGGTCATGTCCACTGATGAGGATTGCCGGATTGTCCTTGACGCCAAGATAAACCTCAGTTGGTTCAGGGTTGCCGTAGGTTGTTGTGTTAGCCTCATCCAGCAATGCCATGACCTTTACACCGTATTCTCCACATTCCAAGACCAGTCCTACAAGGTCATCAACTGAAAGTGTATCGTCAAGGGTTGCAGCAAGTGCTCTTTCTGTGAATGCAAATATCTTGTCATCGCTGTACCCAAGGACGTTAGCATGGTGTGCATAGGCTGCAAGACCTTTAAGTCCGTAGGTGAGCAGTTCCCGGAGTGACCTGATATCTTCGTTCTGGGTTGCAAGAATGCCTGTGTTCGTGGTCCTGAGAACTTCGGGGGTGACGATCGCAGCACCTGGGATCTCAAATCTGGTCTCCGGATCGGACATGCCGAGTGTGGCTTTGACCTTGTCGCCGAATGAAAGATCCTTTGCTTCCCCAAGGTCGATGTTCCTTGTAACAAGGTTGCGCTTGACGCCATCCCTGATCTCAAGTCCTTCCCTGATGTATTTCTGGAAGTCCTTTGAGCTGAAGTTCACGTTAGTGATGGTTGAGAAAAGCCCGTTCATAATGAACTGATCTACTTTCTCATCGGTGATTCCGTTGTCACGTGCCTTTGCATTGTAGTATGCAATACCTTTGAGGATGTAGGTTAGCTGGTCCTGGAGGTCTGCAACTTCCGGTTTCTTACCACATGCTCCTGCTTTGGTGCATGCCTGTACGCCTACGGTTTCTTCACATTGATAGCAATACATTTTTTGATCTCTCCTTTTTGTTGTAATGATTGGATGGTTGGTATCTTTAGGATATTAAGTACATTAAAGATACTTGTATATATATCCCCGGTTTCTTGTTGGATACTTGCTATCAAAAAAGTTTTCATGAAGTGATGTTTTCATCCTCGTGAGAACCTATTTATAGAAATGAACAAATCTACCCGAAAATGATCCTATTTTTGTTTCGGAGCAAACAATATGATATCTCCTGAGATCCTTGTCGTCTTCTTCAGCCTTGCAGCAGCTGCAACCTGGGGTGCTGCGGATTTTGGTGGTGGTTTTGCGACAAAACGTGCCAGTGTCTATTCTGTTGTAATAATAACACAGGCAGTAGGTCTTGTTCTTTTGCCATTTCTTGCATTATTTTTCTCAGAAGAGTTCCCGCCAATGAATGGCATGTTCTGGGGATTTGTTGCAGGTGTTGCCGGCAGTTTTGGTCTTCTGGCACTCTATCATGCACTTTCCATGGGTAAGATGGGAGTCGCAGCCCCGGTATCTGCCGTGGTGACCGTTGCTTTACCCGTGATCTATGGTGCTATCAATGAAGGTTTGCCTGCAGGGCACCAGATCGCAGGTTTTGTGTTGGCTATTGCAGCCATGTGGCTTATCGGCAGTACCGGCGAGAAAGGTGAGGTCAAAAGACAGGACCTGTTCTATCCGTTGCTGGCAGGTGTTGGATTTGGTATCTTCTTCATATCTGTCGACCTTTTCAGTGAATCGGCAGTTTTCTGGCCTCTTACGGTTGCAAAGATCTCTGCTGTTGTGGTTATCCTGGGATTTGCCATGCTCAGAAAATCAGCAACTTTGCCTTCGAAGGCAGTCCTCCCTTTAATAATACTTGCAGGAATTCTTGATGCTGCAGGGAACCTTTTCTTTGCACTGGCTTCTTAGGTAGGCCGACTTGATATTGCGACAGTGATCGCATCTTTGTATCCTGGAAGCACAGTTCTACTTGCATGGATCATCCTGAAAGAACGTCTCTCATCAATGCAGTGGGTAGGAGTTCTACTTGCTTTGACTGCTATTATATTGATCTCTTTGTGAGCTTTGATGCTTTCAATGTCTGAACAACTATAGTTAGCTACAATGATTACATAAATTAGCTATATGCAATATTATTTATACTTAAAATAACAACATAGTAGCAAGGGCAATGTATGGGGGTTGCAGGTGGGATCCGGTTGGTTTTTCTCAACTAACGATTTCCATTTGCTGGCATGCATCGGTCTGACTTAAAGAATATAATGTGTAATATTTGGGGACTAAGAATATGGCAGATACACCTGAAAATCTGGTAGATGCGTATAAGTATCAATATCTTTTGAACAACGTGGTTTTATTCAAACCACAGAAGGGAAATGACCCTGCTGTCGTTTTCTCTTCGATAGTGAATGATGATGGAACTATCAAACGAAGGCGTCTTTATCGGATATATTCCGGACACGGGTATAACCGAGCTAACTGATATTTCAGGATAGATGGCTTAAAAGATAAAATTTGGAATAAATGAGGTATAAAAATGGAAGATACAACTTTGCTCTATGTACAGCCAAATGCTGAGGATTCCTCTGCAATTGCATTTTCTATCAGCATTGGTGCTGATGGCAAGATCGACAGCAGTAAACTTTTAACACTAGGTATGAACAAACAGGATGATTCCTGAACCTCCATTACTTTTTAAAATTCATCCTGTGAAACCATCCATTCAGGAACTCCCCTGAATGGATATATTTGCTGTTTTTTGTTAGATCTTTAATTTTATAGTAAATATTGAATAGCTTCAGCTTTACCAATTTAAGATGCTATGGCGTGAAAATCTAATGAAGGAGGCGGAAAAAGAGTAAATCTTTAGCCAACCTGCTGATCGGGCTGACCTTTTCAAAACAACTATTCGTTATGGGGGCTTTTCGGGATCATCATCAATCTCCACAAAGTCCATTGATATCGTTCCCCATGGTGAGCTTGAGAGTTCCAACCTGAAGTTTGAACTTCGTCTCATTTGTACCACCTTCTTTTATTCCCAATTACAAATTGGTCATTATTGTATTTATATATGACCCGCAATAAAAAAGAAATACGTTCGCTCATAATGTATATTTATCTTTATATTTAATTTGCACAAGTATAATTTGTATTTCATGGGCTCGATTTTTACAGGATATGAAAGTCCGGATAATCTCAAAAAAGGTAGCTAAAAAGCAGGGTGTTATCTGGATACTGACAGGATATTTGCTGTAAAAACGTATTATGGTCCAATTCTTTTCCCTTTTCTCCTTTTAATTGTGAAATTTGCCCTGACACAAAAATTCTCTTGTTGATAGATGGTCAGCCAGATTATATCTTGCTATAGTTGACACCTAATTTTCCCACAAGTTCAGCCATTGCATTGAGTGCCTCATAACCCTGTACACTGATCTGGTATTCGCCCCGTTCACCGCGTTGCCTGATCATCCCCTTACTCTGCAGTTTTTCCAGATGGAAAAGGAGATTTCCGCCGCGGAGTTCGGTGAGCTTTGAAAGCTCGGTGAATGATCTTCCTTCTTTATATAATGACTTTAAGATCCTGACACGTACTGCGCTGCTTAACGGATCACCGATCAGGTTGGATACTTGTTCTTCATGGAGGTCCCGCACCTGCAACTGCATTTCGCTCTCATTTTTGTATACCCCTATTGTCTGGAGCATCCCTATCTGCTGGTCGAAGTATCCTTCAGCCTTCTCTATACAGTTGGAACAGTGATCGAATGGTGCAAGTTCCTTCACTTTATCAAAGTTACTGCGCATCTTTTCGATATTGTCATCAGTCAACTGTCCGTTTCTTGTATAGTCCGACAGATCCTCAAAAAAATGAACTAAATGTGGAATGCATTTTGTCTGCATGGGGCATTCCTTCTCTTCGTTCCCGATGAGCTCGTAGGCGTTCTCCAAAGAACCGTTGATCATCTCCACAGCGCATTGGTTCCTGAACTCATTGAACAGTGAATTGGTCTGACTTCCCGCAACTTCGCCTCTGAAACGGCTCAGTTCACTGCGAAGCCCTGCAATTTCTTCATGGAGCAGGGTAATCTCTTCTGCTATCAATTTTTGCTCGCTCATTATTTCATGCTCTCCAGGATGGATCTGTTCTGTGGCTGGTTAGAAATGTGTACTTCGATGAATGTTAGTATAGTTTTATAACGGTCTTCTATATTAACGTGCATGTATTAAGTACCTGTGGTGATCAACATGGTAACACTTACAGAAGACATGAAAGAAGCAATCAGCACAATACAGGTATTTCCTGTTGCCACTGCCTCAAAAGAGGGAGTTCCAAACGTTGTTCCGATCGGTTTTGTCTCCTTGGTCGATGACAGTACTATTTGGATCGCAGACAACTTCATGAAAAAATCACTTTCAAATGTCATGGAGAATCCAAAGGTCTCTATATATATCTGGGGCCCAAAGACAAAAGGCTCTTTCCAGATCAAAGGCGATGTCGAATTAAAGACAAGCGGACCGGAGTTTGAGAAGATGCAGGAGATCGTTCATTCCAAAATGGCACAGGCTCCGGCAAAAAGTCTTCTTGTTATGAAGATCACAGATGTCTATGACTGCTCCCCGGGTCCAAATGCAGGAGAAAAGCTGCTTTAAATCAAATTTTCCTCCTTTCTGTCTCCACAAGGGTGCCATCATTCCCTCTACTTCAGTTCCTATCTCTTGTGGAGTTCCCTCTCTTTTTTACCTTTAACTTTGTCTTTCCACAACCAGCACATATTGAGCTGCCCGGACAACCCAACATATTAATATTAAGTACTTGATTTCTATCAGTCATATTAGAATACACTATGTTATTATCCCAATTATCTGAGGAACCTATAATGATCACTAAAGACGAGGTAGAACACGTAGGGTGGCTTGCTCGCATCGAGATCGATGATGCGGACGCCGAGGACTACGCTGTGAAGTTAAGCTCTGTATTGGATTATTTCGGTCAGCTGGATGAGGTGGACACTGAAGGTGTCGAGCCTACCTATCATGTGGCAGATATCATGAACGTCTTCAGGGAAGATGTTGTCACACCGTCCCTTGACCAGAAGGATGTGCTTAAGAACACTGCAGCCGAGAAAGATGGTTACATCAAGGCACCGAGGATCATTTGAGGTGGAATGAATGGCTGAATGGTTGAGCATATCAGATGTTAAAAGGAAGATCTCCGAGAGTTCTGCAGAAGAGGTTACAGCTTCATATCTTGAAACGATCGGAAAGAGCAGGATAAATGGTTACACATGCACCTATGACGGTGCACTTGAGATGGCAAAGATGGCCGATAAGGGTGAGGGCGAAGGACTGCTTGCCGGTGTACCTATTGCTATCAAGGATAACATTTCTACAAAGGGGCTTGCAACGACATGCAGCTCAAAGATACTGGAAGGCTATGTGCCACCTTATGATGCACATGTCATCGAGCGGTTGAAGGCAGAAGGTGCTGTCATACTCGGTAAGACGAACATGGATGAGTTCGCAATGGGCACGTCAACTGAGTCAAGCTGCTATGGCATCACAATGAACCCATGGGACCTTGAAAGGGTGCCCGGAGGTTCATCCGGCGGCAGTGCTGCTGTTGTGGCAGCAGGTGAGGCTCCTATCTCACTTGGTTCTGACACAGGTGGTTCAGTTCGCTGCCCTGCCGCATTCTGCGGTGTTGTGGGACTCAAGCCAACATACGGCGCTGTCTCACGTTACGGTCTTATTTCCTATGCAAATTCCCTTGAGCAGATCGGCCCAATGGCAACATCTGTTGAGGATATTGCTACTGTCATGGATGTAATAGGCGGATACGATCCTCGTGACAGTACTTCCATTAACAGGGAGATCGGCTATCGCGATGCACTTGTTGACGATGTCAAGGGTCTGAAGATCGGTGTTCCTGATGAGTACTTCGGGGAAGGTGTTGACAGCGGAGTTGAGAAATCCGTCTGGGATGCTATCAGCAAATACGAGGAGATGGGTGCAACATGGGAGAAGGTTTCCATGCCCAATACGAAATACGCTCTTGCAGCTTACTATACTATTGCCATGAGCGAAGCATCATCCAACCTTGCGAGGTTTGATGGTACACGCTATGGTCCAAGGAACGATGGTGAGAACTGGCATGTGATGGCATCAAGGACACGTGCTGAATATTTCGGAAAAGAAGTTCAGCGCAGGATCCTCCTTGGAACATACGCTCTCTCTGCCGGATACCAGGACAAGTACTATCTCAAGGCACTGAAAGTGCGCACCCTTGTCAAGCAGGACTTTGAGAAAGCATTATCCAATGTGGATGTCCTGATGGGTCCGACAATGCCAATGCCTGCATTTAAGATCGGTGAGAAGATCGAGGACCCATTGTCCCAATACCTGGCCGATGTGAACACTGTCCCAATGAATCTTGCAGGAGTTCCGTGTATCTCGGTTCCATGTGGCTCTTCTGATGGTCTGCCGGTAGGCTTACAGATAATAGGAAATCATTTCGATGAGGCTACAATCATTCGTTCAGCATATGCATTCGAACAAAATACCGATCATAATAAAGCACGTCCAGGGGAGGTGGCTTAAATGGTATATGAAAATCCTGATGGTGTAAGGATCGGACTTGAGGTCCACGTTCAGTTGAACAGGCTCAACACAAAGCTTTTCTGTGGATGTTCCACGGATTACCATGATTCTGAACCGAACACTCACGTGTGTCCTGTGTGTCTGGGGTTGCCCGGCGCATTGCCCGTTATCAATGAAAAGGCTGTGGAGTATGCAATGAAGATCGGTCTTGCACTTGGCTGTGACATTGTTGAACAGACCCAGTTCCACAGGAAGAATTACTATTATCCTGATCTTCCAAAGGGGTTCCAGACCACACAGTACGATTTTCCAATAGCTGGTGAAGGAAAGGTCGTTATTGAGGGCGAGGATGGGGAGCATGTGGTAAGGATCACTCGTGCGCATATGGAAGAGGACCCTGGTCGTCTGATGCACATGGGAACCATTGAGAAATCAAAGGGTACACTTATCAATTACAACCGTTCAGGCATGACACTTATCGAAATTGTCAGTGAACCGGATATGAGAAGTCCAAAGGAAGCAAGGAGATATCTGGACAAGCTCAGGAGTATTCTTGATTACCTTGATGTTTTTAATGGTGATCTTGAGGGCGCTATGAGGGTGGATGCTAATGTTTCTGTCTTTATGGGTGAGCGCGTTGAGGTCAAGAACATTTCCTCTTTTAAGGGAGCTGAGCGAGCTCTTCTCTATGAAATAATGAGGCAGAAAAATCTGATCCGCCGTGGTGGAGAGATCACTCTGGAAACCCGGCATTTTGACGAGGCAAGGGGAGTTACTCTTTCTATGCGTACAAAGGAAACTGAGAATGACTATCGTTATTTCCCGGAACCTGATCTTATGCCAATGAGGGTCGCAGACCGAGTGCCTGCTGTTGCAGCAACGTTGCCGGAACTGCCTGATACGAAACGTGAGCGCTTTATTTCACAATACGGCATTACGGAGATGCACGCAAAGGCACTCACCTCGGATATCCGCGTGGCGGACTTCTTCGAGGTCGTTGCTTCCAAGGTCGATCCTCATGCAGCAGGGACCTGGGTTTCCGATGTGCTCAGGGGTGAGTTGAATTACAGGGATCTGTCTATCACTTCCTTTGCCACCGAGGACATCATTGAGATCATCGGTCTTGTAGTAGAAGAGAAGATCACCGAAAAGAGTGCAGTGGATGTTATCAGGACTATCCTTGATGTCGGTGGAAGTCCTATGGATATCGTAAAGGAGAAAGGTCTTCTGAAGGTCGAAGGGGATATTGTGACACAGGCAGTCTCCGAGACCATTGCGGAGAACGAGGAAGCAGTTCAGGACTACCTTGGAGGAACTGAGAAATCTCTCAATTTCCTTGTAGGCCAGGTCATGAAGAAAACAAAGGGCCGTGCAGATGCACGTCAGGCCCGTGAGCTGCTTATTGCTGCTCTTAAGGACTAAGATCATCGATCTTGTCCTTTTTCGTTTTTTATTATCTTTCTTACTTTTCTTTTTAAATTTCGAACTTCTTTTTTGTTACCAGATTGTATATCAAAATTCACTAATAGTTTTAAAACATATTCTCTATTACCGTATCATAAATGGTACGGTGTGGTAGTGAATCAGAAGGTAGAACGCCATTGGGTGTAAAAACCCATAACCATTCAAGGTTTGTCTGGCATTCGTAAATCCTTTAGGTCGACCTGAGATGGGGAGGACATCGGGGGTAAGGGTCGCCCAAAGAGATGTCGTCCAATAAGGTCGGCAGATCGATCCCTGATCACTGCCTTTAAATTACTGTTCTACTATTTGTCCGATTATTCATTTTGATTTACTTTAGACAAGCAACGGCTTTATTTTTGCTTTAGCGGGGTTCTAACTTTTTTAGAACCGTTTTTAAATGTGGATTTCCTATCCCAAAACAGTTATATGTTTTGAAATGCATGTAGCCAGCCTGTATTACTGATGACTATCAGTTCCAAATAACACATTATATTATACTATTAATCAATCAGGTGAGAACATGGCAAGATTCCCAGAAGCAGAGGAAAGGATCCTTAATAAAAAGATCTGTATGAAATGCAGTGCACGAAATGCTATCAGAGCAACAAGGTGCAGAAAGTGCGGTTACAGCAACCTGCGTGTAAAATCCAAGGAAGCTAGGAATAGCTGATCTATATATGAAAGTGGAAGAGTACCTCAACGGGATCGCAGAACGCGAAGGTACAGTTCACTTAACCCTAATCGATCCGGCATCCCAGCCCCCCGAAGCTGCTGCAGATATTGCAAAAGCTGCAGTGGATGGGGGTACAGATGCTATCATGATCGGTGGTTCCACTGGAGCCGGAGGTCTGGCATTAGATCAGACCTTGTTAAAGATAAAGGAGCATATCGATGTTCCTACTATTCTTTTCCCGGGAAATGCTGGCGGTTTAAGCATTTATGCTGACGCTGTCCTTTTTATGAGCCTTCTGAATTCACGTGACATCAATTATGTCACAACGAATCAGGCAATGGGGGCTCCACTTGTTTACAAGTACGGGATCGAACCAATTTCCATGGCATATATCATAACTGAGCCCGGAGGTACTGTTGGATGGGTAGGCGATGCAAAACTTATCCCACGCAACAAACCGGAGCTAGCAGTGGCATATTCCCTTGCGGGAAAATATATGGGAATGCATTACACTTATCTTGAAGCCGGTTCAGGTGCAGACCAGCCGGTGACTCCCGCTACGATCGGTGCGGTAAAACACGTTCTCGGAGACAATAAGCTAATTGTCGGTGGTGGTATCCGCGATGGCAAGACTGCAAAGATCTGTGCAGATGCCGGTGCTGATATGATCGTGACAGGTACGATCGTCGAAGAGACCGATGATGTCAGGAATAAGATAGAAGAACTTGTATCAGCTATCAAGAAATAATACGTGGATACTGTTGGGGGTTTAGTTATGCTCAGGGTTTCCGATATTGTAAAAGATTACGAGACAGGTTCAGGCAATTTACGTGTTCTGGATGGTGTAAGTTTTGAAGTAGCCGATGGTGAGATCCTCGGTATCACGGGTAAAAGTGGTAGTGGAAAAACTACCCTTCTCAAGATATTAAGGGGGGTTGAACCTTTCAATGGCGGTAGTATCGAGCTGGACGGTTCACTGATCACCAGTGATTCCGGCATTGATGGCTCAAAAATTCTTGGCAGGGGCACTGCTATTCATCTTCAGCGTAATTTCGGTCTGTGGAACGGTCCGGCGATCGAGAACATTATACGCAGGCTGAACAGTCATTATACCGGTTATGAAGCTCTTCCTGAGCCGGATGCTCCTAATTATGACGAACTTTACGAGAGGTCCATGGCATATATGCGTCTTGTGGGTCTTGAAAAAAAAGCGCTTCATTCATCTAACCTTCTGAGCGGTGGCGAAAAACAGCGTTTGATCGTTGCCCGCCAGCTTGCAGCCCAGCCACGTCTTTTACTTCTTGATGAGCCTGTTACCATGACGGGTCCTGATACCAAGCAGGAGGTCATGGATGTCATCCTGAAGCTTAAGGACCGGCTAAACATACCTATCATCGTAGTATCCCATCTTCCTGAGGTCCATGCATACCTTGCAGACCGTGTCATCTATATCGAGGATGCCAAGGTAGTTGAAGATGGTGAACCCAGAGTGGTTCTGAAGAACTTCCTCAAAGACCTGAATCCAAGAGTAGACCTGACCGAACTAAAGGAAAAGGTGCCTTGTATAAGGGCAACCAATATCTCAAAAAGGCTGGTCCTGATGCGTGTAGGTGAGGTCCTTAACATCAAAGACCAATCCCTTGAGATCAACAAAGGAGAGATCATAAGTTTCATCGGTTCATCAGGTGCAGGTAAGACCACATTTTTGAAAATAATGGAAGGCCTGACTATTCCAAAAGAGGGTTATGTTACCTTCCATCATGAAGGTGAATGGGTCGACATGTCCAATTTTACCAAACAGCGTCTGGAACTGTGGAGAAAGATCAGTATAATGCATCAGGAGTTCTCCCTTTCCCCTCACTCTACCATACGTCAGCAGATAGGTTTCAGGTTAAGCATGAAGATGCATGGCGCAATTGAACATGCAAGAAAGAAAGCAGAGGAAATGGATATCTCCTACGAGATGCTGGATATCATTTACAAGCTTCCTGATATGGGCGAGGATGAGAGGTCACGGGCACTTAACCAAATGCGTCTTTCAATGGATATCTTTCCGCAGCTGTTCCCATCTGTGCTGAGCACTGATGTGGACAAATACGCAATACCGATCTTTGAGGCACTTGACCTTCCATTGGACATTCTTGACAAGAAGCCCGACCAGATAAGCGGTGGTGAACATGTCAGGGCTTACATAGCACTTGCACTCTCAACATCCCCTGAGATCCTCATGCTGGATGAGCCGTTTGGTGATCTTGATCCTGTAACATTAAGGGATGTGACAAATTCCCTGAAGAGGATCAATGCAACTTTCGGCACAACGATCGTGCTTGTGAGCCATCACATGGACTTCGTCAAGGAAGTAGCACACAGGGCTGTTCTTTTCGATAATGGATCCATTATCATGGATGGCGATGCACGTGATGTCTGTCAGAAATTCATTGAGATGAGTGATGCAAGATACCTTGAGCATACTCTCGAAGAGATCGCAGAATCAGTGAACTGATCTCGACCGGGGGTCATGAAGACCGTTCCGCTATTCTTTTTTGAAATGATTTCTCATAAAGTATATATCCTAAAAAAGTTAACTTCTATTACGGGAGGTTTAATTTTGATGATAGACACTATGAAGAAGTTAGGACTTTTTGGCCTGGGCATGTACGCTATTACAGAAGAGAAGATCGATGAGTATGTAAAAGAACTTGTTGAGAATGGTGATTTCAACAAGGAAGAAGGCAAGAAGTTTGTAGAGGACATGATCGAAAAGCGAAAGCAACAGCAGGAAGATCTGGACGATAAGATATCTTCAAAGGTTCAGGAAGTCTTTGGCAAGTCTGATCTTGCTACCAAGGAAGAAATAGAATCCCTTCAAAAAAAGATCGAAGATCTGGAAGAGCTGCTAAAGGAAAAGAACAAAGAAGAATGATCTTTTGATCTTTCCTTCTATTTATTTTTGTAATACCTTAGTTGTTTTATTTGTTGCATGGGTTGCCATATAGAATTTAATGGCAGGCAGAATTTTGGATGGCTTCCAATATAGTACGCAGGTATTCCATGGTGAAACGCTATGGGGTAATCATTGATACGCTCATCAAGTATGGCTTCGGGTATTTTGTGGACCAGATGGGTATAAGGTCCCTTGGGTCCTTCAGGTCCAGGTTCAAGGATCGCTTAGGCAAAGGGAACCAGCCCAGAACTGGTCCTGCAAGGGCACGTATGGTACTTGAAGAGCTTGGTCCCACCTACGTTAAGTTCGGCCAGCTCATGAGCATGCGCCAGGACCTTATCCCAAAAGAGTATGCCGAAGAGTTTGTCAAACTCCAGAACGATGTACCGCCATTCGAGTGCTCGGAAGTTGAAAGGGTCATTGAAGAAGAGTTGGGTGCTAAGGTGGAGAGCCTGTTCCTGTCATTTGACAAAGAACCTATTGCTGCGGCATCTATTGGACAGGTACACCGGGCAAAGCTTCACGGAGGGGCGGATGTTGTTGTAAAGGTCCAGAGGCCCGGTATAAGGAAAGTTATTGATTCCGATCTCGATATTCTTTATAGTATAGCCGGGTTTGCGGAAGAGCACGTGGAGGAAGCAAAGCTTTACAGTCCTGTGGAGGTAGTGGACGAACTTCAAAGGTCCATATACGCGGAGATGGATTATACTCAGGAGGCTCGCAATATCGAGCGTTTCCAGACCAATCTCAAGGACGATCCGAATATCATCATTCCAGGTGTTTATTGGCAATACAGCAGTCGGAGGGTCCTGACCCTTGATTATATCGATGGTATCAAGAGTGATAATTTCAAAAAGATCGATGAGCTTGGACTGAATCGGAACAAGATCGCAGAATACGGCACAGAGGCCTTCATGAAGCAGATATTCGAGGATGGATTCTTCCATGCGGATATGCATTCCGGAAATGTCCTGATCCTGGAAGATGGCAGGATCGCCCTCCTTGATTTCGGTATGGTCGGACATATATCCAAAGAGATAAGGAACCTGTTGATCGATGCACTGATCGCTATTACCAGAGGTGACGTGAACCAGTACCTTGAAGTATTGAAAGACTTCGGAATGGTGCCTGCAGAAATTGATGTGCATGCTTTTAAGATCGATTACGAACACATTTTGAACAAATATTATGGCAGGTCATTAAAGCAGCTTGATACTCCGCTAATGATAGCAGAAATGATGACACTGCTAAGGAAGTTCAAGATAAGGATACCTCCAAACATCGCATTGCTCTTTAAGGGTGTAATGACCGTAAGTGGTTTCGCCCTTCAGATGGTGCCGGATTTCAATGTGACCGTAGTTGCTGAGCCTTATGCCAGAGGTATCATGCATAACCGCCTCAAGCCTCGCAATATTGCAGATACTTTTTACACAGACATGTGGTATACGGCACGGATGTTGCATAAGGCACCGTTGCAGATCTCGCATATACTGGGAGTAGCAGAGAAAGGTTACCTGAACTTAAAGTTCGAACATCATGGAATGGATCGTATTGTTGCTGAGATCAATGCGGCGAGCAACCGGTTAGCATTCAGTTTAATTATCTCTTCTATCATTTTAGGTTCTTCTCTTATCATCCAGACTGGGATGCAGCCTTATATTGGCGATGTTCCTCTTTTTGGAGTTGCGGGATTCGTCATAGCTGCATTCATGGGAATATGGCTTATGCTTTATATACTAAAAACAGGAAAGATATAACCGGCAATAGCAAATTATAAATTTATATCCGGTGTACATACGTTGCTTATTCCGAATAGGCAGTATTTCCAAATTAAACCATTAATTTTTTGATAATATCAGGTGCTGAGAGATGACCGATCCCCAGATAGAACGTAAGCTCATTGAAATAATGCGTGTTATCAGCGAAAGCGATAAGCCCATAGGTGCGAGGAATATTGCAGATGAGTTGCAGAATCGCGGTTACAATCTGGGGGAGCGTGCTGTTCGTTATCACCTCAGGATCCTTGATGAGAGGGGATTTACTGAAAAACACGGCTACAACGGTCGTACCATTACCACTTCCGGCAGGAAGGAACTGGACGATGCCCTGATAGGGGACAGACTTGACTTTGTTATTACGAGGATCGAGGAACTTATCTATAAGACCGACTACGATCCGTTCTCAAAGAAAGGCAATGTCATTGTGAACCTTTCCACTGTGGACAAGGATGATTTTGATAATGCCATAGATGTTATGAAATACGCATCATCAGGGGACATCAGCATAAGTCCTAACATAAAGGTATTCGAAGAGGACTCGGATCCACGTATATATGTGCCTCCTGGGTGTGTTAATATAGCAACTGTTTGCAGTATCACATTCGATGGTCTTCTTCTCAAAAGCGGTATTCCTATCAAACCTGCTTATGGCGGCATCATAGAGATGGAACACAATGATCCGGTACAGTTCCTTGATATGATATCATATTCGGGAACCTCGATAGACCCTGTCAAGATATTCATGATGCGCAATGAGACATCGGTCCTGGACGTCCTGGACACAGGCAATGGCCGTATCCTTGCCAACATGCGAAACATACCCTCTTCAGCAGTTGAAAAGACAAAAGAAGTGCTGAAATATCTGGAAGATTCGGGTATTGGCGGGGTATTGAGTATTGGTGACTCTTCAGATGCTATGGTCGGCGCTCCTGTAGAAGAAGGAATGGCCGGCATTCTGGTGGCCGTAGGTGTGAATCTTGTAGCTGCAGTCGAGGAAGCAGGTATTCCGGTTGACACATCTCCTGTTTCGATGGTGCTTGATTATAGTGAAATGTCGAAACTTTGATCTTTCCATTTATGCTTTCATTTCATACTGTATTTCAGCTTACATTTCATCTCTATATTTTTATTGGAGCACTACAAAGGTTGGGTTTCTGTCTTCCCATTCCTGTATCGAAGTATAAAGGTCGGTTTCCCTGAACATTGTGATGTCATAAGCAAGCCTTAAACTTCTGTCAATGATGCCTTCGGTAACATATCGGGAATCTGAATTCCCGAAAACCTCACGCAGTCCAAATGCCAGTATTTCTACGATGTCGTGACCTGAGCATGTCTGCCAGGGATCATGCTCTTCTTTCAGGAGAGTGATCATTTTTCTCTTTATGGTCTTTTCACTCAGGGAGTGTTCGTTCGAGTTATCCTTGACTTCCCTTATCAGGTGTTTGATATTGACTGATAATGGAAATTTTTGCATGAAATTATCGAAATGCATGTCCTTGAACCTGAGTGAGAGTTTGTCCTTTGAGGACGATGAAAGCCATCTGAAAAGTCCTATGGGCATGGCAGCATCAAGAAGCAATTCACGTACTGGTGTCCTCATTTTTTGCAGCTTGAAAGGTGCTGCGAACTCTTCCAGAAGCCTGTCGAGAGCTTCTGATGCTATAAGCATTGTTTCAAGATCATGTGTATCGGTGACGAGCACATTTCTCTCTTCGAAATCGATGCCATCAAGGCGCCAGAAGTCAGCATCAACGATCGTTAGTATGCCTTCAAAATCAGACCTTTCGAGTATTTCGACGACCTTTATGGCGTTTTCCTTCCCATTGGCAGGGATAAGTCTGCATTTCCTGTCATCTACAAAACGCTTGTAAAGCCTCATGTCAGTGCTGCCTTCGATTACCATGATGCTACCGCGATACTGGGTACGCATCATTCTGGCGCTGTTGGCTATATCATCGGCTGTCAGGTATTTCTTCATCGTCACGTCCTCGAAGTTCGACGGTGAGGTCCCAGCGGTCATGTATGATCTGTGGCGAATGTGTAGCAATGAGAATATCGAAGCCTGCCAGTTGTGTGATAGCTTGCAGGTCCCTGAGGAATTGCTGCTGCCAGAGAACATGCAGTGAGATCTCAGGTTCATCAATGAGTATCAGGGATTCAGGATCAACATGGAACAACAGCTCATAGAATAATACAAGTTCCTGTTGTTCTCCGGATGATAGTTTGGTGGGAGAAAGGCGCATATCCTCTGATGTCGTGAATATGAAACCGTCTTTTTTGTTCACGGACAATTTCTTGTATAAAAATCTGCAATTTATGATCTTGATAAGAAGGTCTATCCTCCGGGTAAGCTCATCAAAGACACTGAGCTTTTGTTCAACATCCTTAATGTATAGCTGCAGGAAGTTCTTGTTCTTCTCATCTATTTCCTTGACCTCACCAACGTCAATTCCTTCTTCAGTATCAATGAATCCTGCATCGATGAGGCATTTGCGTTTCTGCTCCAGGTTCTTTAATTCCTCTTTCAGGTCTTCTATGGATGTTTCAGGGTGTTCTCCATTCTTTAGCATTCGACCTGGGAATGTACGGTCAAGGGATTGTGAAAGTGTTGCATACTCTGCAAGTTTATGCTGCATCAGGTTTGCCAGCTCTTCGGAATAACTGATCACTGAAGGGGTTACTGATGTCTTTCTCTCTGTTTCTACAGGTTGTGAGTATGAGATGCTCAAAAGGCGCTGCGTTTTAATGAAGCAGATATTGATCGAATCCAGTGCATTCTTAAGCCATGCAGGTTCGTCTTTCCTTTTCTGTGGCAAACGGTCGCTGAATAGGTTCATCACTTCTTCAGATGTTAGTTTTTCCTGTGTTGTGAAATGGACCCACGTGTTGTCATCGATCCTCTCAAGCTCAGGTATCATGTGCTCGACCTTAAAAGATGAGAACACTTCCTCTATGTCAATGGGTTTGACAGTGTAGCGCTGTTTTTTCTTGCCTGGTCTTAATAATTCAAATGCCAGTTCCCGATAGGTGCTATCTTCCGGGCTATGCGGGGTATTTTCCTCAAGATGCAGCTTTTTCTTCACAATAAGCTTGCTCCTGTCGCTGAATTCAACTGTCAGTTTGCTGAAAGGAATGCGATAAAGTTCGAAGTAGTTAGAACGGAAAAGGGAATTGAGCATCTGGAGCAGCACGGTCTTACCGATACCATTGGGTCCATGAAGAATTGTTATGTGTTCATCGATGTTCAGCGGGATATCATGGTCGAACGTCCCAAAAAGGTTGTTTACTACTATTCTCTTGATCTTCATGTTCTTCCCCGCGATAGTCCCTTTTGTCAATTTGTATTAATGGCACACGAATTGTGCCCATTATAATATATCTTGTTCCTGCTCATATATAGTTTCCTTTTTTGGGATATGGGATTTAAATAAGGATGGTGGCAGATGCTATATTGGTCGTATTATGGTTGCACATTGATGTTGTACTAATTGGTAGATGAGATTAAACTTGCAGCTAACCGGATACAATCAATAATATGAAATCTCAAAATTCAAAGTTCCTCCACGCCTTTTCAGACGTGAAGGTAAAAAAGAAAAAGTTAGGTCCTGAATTACATCTCGAGCAGGATCCTTGCGATGTCGTCACCAACATCGGATGTGGTGTTGCTGCCGCCCATGTCGTAGGTCTGGACCTTTGCTTCGAGGATGTTCTTCTCGATAGCGGAGACGATGGAGTCTGCAGCTTCCTTCTCACCGAGCTGTTCGATGAGCATTGCGCCTGCCCAGATGGTTGCGATAGGGTTGACCTTGTTCTGGCCCTTGTACTTTGGTGCTGAACCGTGGATAGGCTCGAACATGCTTGTACCGTTAGGGTTGATGTTTCCACCAGGAGCGAGTCCGAGACCGCCCTGTACCATTGCTCCAAGGTCAGTGATGATGTCACCGAACATGTTAGGGGTAACGACCACATCGAACCACTCAGGGTTCTTGACGAACCACATGGTGATAGCGTCAACGAAGTTGAAGTCGGTCTTAACATCAGGGTGGTTTGCTGCAATTGTGTTGAATTCCTCTCTCCAGAATCCGTAGATGTCTGAAAGGACGTTTGCCTTGTCGACTGATGAAACGTGCTTGTTCCTGGTCTCAGCAAGGTCGAAGGAGTAGTTCATGACCCTCTGTGTACCTTCCTTTGAGATCATTCCTATCTGGTATGCGATCTCCTCGCTGTCGGTCTCGATGTCAAGTCCGAACTTTGCGTTGTAGAGTGTCCTGTTGACCTCAAGCAGGTCCTTGCTCATGCCGGTCTGTGCACGTCCGCCGATACCGATGTAGAAGTCCTCGGTGTTTTCCCTGACAACAACGAAATCAATGTCTTTAGGGGTCTTGTCCTTGAGGGGGCACCATACGCCTTCAAGAAGCTTGATAGGGCGCAGGTTGATGTACTGGTCAAAGTAGAACCTTGCGGCAAGCAGGATACCTTTCTCAAGTACGCCAGGTGCGATCCTGTCATCTCCGATAGAACCGAGGTAGATTGCCTCGTAGGCTGAAAGCTCTTTGAGTGAATCTTCGGATATTAACTCACCTGTTTCAAGATAGTGGTCTGCACCGTGTGGGTATTCTGTCCAGTCAACATCGAATCCGAATTTTTCTCCAGCTGCATCGATGACCTTCTTACCCTCAGCTATGATCTCAGGGCCGATCCCGTCACCAGGCAGGACTGGTACTTTATATTGTGCCATAAAATTTCCTCCAATAGTTATTCCAGGTTAAATTTTCATATTTTATTCAGTCAGTATGAATGTTGATATGTATCAACGTAAGAACAAAAAGGAAAGGTAAGATCAATCAATGATCTTCCTTGTGTATTCCTTTAATCCGCCGGCATCTACGATACCGCGGACAAAATCAGGTAAAGGTGTAGCCTGGTACTTCTCACCTTTTGTGAGGTTGTCGATAGTACCGGATTCAAAGTCTACGGAGATCTCATCTCCATCATCGATCTTGTCGGTGTCAGGGCACTCCAGAAGTGCAACACCAATGTTGATAGCGTTCCTGAAGAAGATCCTTGCAAATGACTTTGCGATAACGCATCCGACCTTTGAGCCTTTAAGAGCGATTGGTGCATGTTCTCTTGATGAGCCACATCCGAAATTGTTGCCTGCAACAACAATGTCGTTTTCCTTAACGTTCTCAGCAAAATCCGGGCGTACTCCGATAAAAGTATACGGCGCCAGTTCCTCAGGAGTGTTCATTATAAGGTATCTTCCAGGGATGACGGCATCAGTGTCAACGTCATCTCCGAATTTCCATACTCTTCCTTTCATTATAATCACCGGTGATATTTTCAAGTAAGTGTGAAATCTATGCTCTGATTATATCTTTCAGTTATTTAAGTACTTTCTACCGGAATAATATTTCCGTGTCAACATCTAACTTTAGCACAATATTAGGGGATCTTATGCAAAACGTTCGACATTCAGATCAATGCCGTCAACAACCACCTTCGGCTTCGTGATAATGCCATCCAGATGGAGGTCAACGGTAACATCCCCTCCAAAAGTGGAATTGTCTCCCAGTGCTATATGGATCGTGCCACCGACCTTCTCATCCTCAAGGATGACTCCGATAAGCATTGCAGCCGGATTGATGCCGATCCCCAGCTCTGCGATGTTACGCCCGTCCGACCCGACATCGTTCACCATCCGTTCAAGCTTTTCAGCACCTTCGCCTTCAAAGCTTACTGCCTTCCTGTCTTTGATATTGATAACCAGTGGCTCTTCAAGCAATCCAATGCCTCCCATGGACCCATCGATCACAGCTTTGCCATTCACATTTTTTGGAGCGATGTACATCTCTCCTGCAGGCAGGTTTGTAGTCGTACCTTTCTCGTGGCACATGCCTGTGTCTGCCATCCACTCTGCTCCATCCACATCAATGACAAGGTCAGTTCCCAGTTCTGTGGTAATGCGGACTTCCTTTGATCCCTTGAGAGTTTCAAGCAATTCCCCGGCTAAGTTGTTGATCTTCTCATAATCAGCGTTCAAGCCACCTTCCTTCATCATGCCGATGGTAATTCCCGGCATTGTGGCGGTTCTTGTACCGTTTTCGGATGCATGCTTGCGTGCCTGGGTATGTGTAAGTGACTTTGATGCCGGAGCAAGCAGTACATCAGAGCTTTTCATTGCTTCTTCAACAATTACAGGTGGTTCCGCACCGTGTTGTTCCCTTGGTTCCATTGTCAACATCAGGGCCTCGCATCCCGCTTCGACCGCAGAGGCATACAGTGCCTTTGTGATCTTCTCGTCAGTGCATGTATCAGTAACGATAAGCACAGTTTCCCCTTTCTTTGCACCCATGCAGGTGTTGATCACCATGTCTGCACTTCTCTTAATATCCATTATTCTCATCTCCTTTCATTCAATGCACTTGGTTCGTTCCCGCCGTGCCAGCTGTATCTTGGCCTGATCTTCACAAGGTGTGTGCTCTCTGACGTATCATCCACAACGAATGCTATGCCCCTTTCCAGTCCCATCTTCCTGATAGCGTCCCCTATGGTCTCTTTCATGTATGTCGGACGGATGGCTTCCAGTGCCTCAATATCATCTCTTGCAGTAAGCCTGTGGCATATCACAATGTCGGACTGGGATATAATGTCCGGATGCAATGCCGCAGGTCGCTGGGTTGCAAAGATTATTGATAGTCCCGGTTGCCTTCCCTGTCGCACCCACTCGTTGATAAGGACGTCTGATGCCAGTGTCTCTCCTTTTGAAGGCACGAACAGGTGAGCTTCGTCGATGAACATCCAGACCATGGGCATCTTCTGTTTGATCTCTTCATCGCCCATGACCATTCTTTCATAAGAACGCCTCTCCTGCAGCCTTCTGTTATAGGTGTCTCTTGCAATTATGCCTACAACCGCAGAGCGTACTATCTTGTTCTCGATAGCGCTCACATCAAGTACTGATGTGCACCCATTTTTGATAAGTTCGGAAATGCCACAGGCATCCTTCTCAAAGACTCCCCATGAGGAAGCGGTCCTGAGATAGTTCTCAGCAGCCATTTTCGTAACATCATCGGACCTGTCGTCCGTGTTGATCCTGGTAATGATATCTCCGAAAGAAAAGTTCCCTTCATTTTCCCGCATGTCCTCTATTATCCTGACCAGTAGCACTCCCAGTGGAGATGTTACTTCTATGTTGAAAAGTTCACACCAGTCATAACCATGTAAATGAGCCACAGGTATCGAGAAAGGCTTCACTTCGATATGCCTTTCTTTATATTCATCAACATGGCCTGCAGGCACAAAGACCTCTGCATCGAAGCCTGTCGGTTCCATGTTCCATTCTTGCAGCAGTTCTGCCTGGGGATCATTGCCTCTTCCAAGTGTCCAGAATATTCCCATTGTGTCGATGACAAGGGATGCGACATTCTGCCGGATCTCCCGGGGCAAAAGTGTGATCTCTTCAATGAGGGTTCCCATGGTATAGGATTTACCATACCCTCTTTTCCCGCATATCAGGATGGCATGTGGTTTTAATGCATCAATGGCGACATGTGAGCCTGAAGACCTGTCAAGCGCAAGGTATCTGCCAATATGAAGCACTCCCTCTTCGTTCTCGTCCCTTCTGCCGAGTATATAGCGTTTTTTGACCACGCCGGCTTGAACATCATCCTTTAGGTTTATCATTTAGTTCTAATCAATAACTATGCAT
Source organism: Methanococcoides methylutens (assembly GCF_000765475.1). Lineage (NCBI taxonomy): Archaea > Methanobacteriati > Methanobacteriota > Methanomicrobia > Methanosarcinales > Methanosarcinaceae > Methanococcoides > Methanococcoides methylutens. The sequence goes on along the minus strand of NZ_JRHO01000014.1, from coordinate 864,330 downwards.
ATATGATTTTTCACCGGTGAACAAATGGTGCTGAAAAACTTTGCATGTACGGTCCCACGCTCCCTCTCCTATCTGCCATTAAGAAAAGTGATACACATTTCCGGTGCTCTTTTTCCGGTGATAGCGGTCTATTTCGGAAAGGAGCTCGCAGTAGGGATTGTGGCGTTCCTCACTTTTCTCTTTCTGGGTATTGAGCTGATAAAACCAAAAATAAGGTCGGATTCACTTTTCAGGATCCTCTGGAGAAAGAATGAGTACAACGAATTTGCTTCAGCACCTTTACTTTATTTGATCTCAATACTGGTACTTCTGTTGTTATCCTACAGGCTGGATGAGGGTATATGCTATGCTTCCATCGTTGTGCTTGCAGTGGGTGATGGTCTTGCCACGATCATAGGCATTCATGGCAAGAAGTGTTATGGGAACTCATCAAAGACAATTGAGGGGACTGCTGGTGGCCTTCTCGGCGCAGTCCTGTGTAGCTATCCATTTGCAGGTACCCTGGCGATCGCAGGTGGTGTTGCGGGTATGTATGTGGAGGCAAGATCGGGTAGTTCTGACAATCTGGCTGTTCCATTTGCAGCTCTTCTGGGTATGCTTATTATGCAATTTCTGGTCAATACTTATATATCGATAACTGCCTGAATATATTGCTGTAATTCACCTCTTTTATGGTGTACATTTATTGAATTGATGGAAAACAGATCATGAAACTAACTTTTTATCGGAACCTTCTCGTATTGCTAATGGTATTCTTCTCATTGTCAGTTGCAGGCTGCGAAGATATTGAGAACGGTGTAAATGGGATCGAAGGCTCGATATCACAGACAATGGAAGACATTGATTTCCTGCGCTGGACTGCGGATTCTGCTGAGGTCCTGCTTGATGACTATGAAGCTATCAAGGTTGCATCTTCTGAAAGGGATGGTGTCATGCTGGAGGAAGGCGGGATAAAGCTCAGGGAAGATTCCGAAAGGTATCTTGAGGAACTTGAAGGGTTTTCGTTGTCTCCTTCGGTCGAGTCTGTTGCAACAACGTATGCAGATTTCCTGCAGCGTTCGTACGAATTTGGTGAGTTCGTGGAAACCAATTCTCAGGAAATTGATTTCGAAGCTATCGAAAGGACCATTGAGCTTATGAATGAGACCTCTGAACTGATCAATGATGTCTCCTATATGGCGGAGCAGGCCTCCTGAATGGGTTCCAAATCCGTACACCACTGGTAGCAATACATGGGAGGAACGTATCCTGCAGATGCTTTGTCAGATTAATTGGGGAAATCTCACGGATTATTCCCGCAATATCAAAAAGATCGATTATTGTTAAAAATGAGGGGCATGAAGCCCTCTCATGACACAATCAAATATTTTATCTAACATGGCTATATCAACTGTCGATCGAGGTAATATGCTATATTTTTTTACGTGCGTCGCTCTTCTTGTAGGCGGATATTTCTTCTACGGAAAGGCAGTTGATCGCATCTTTGGACCTGAACCTAGCCGTCTTACCCCTGCCACAACACTGGCGGACGGGGTTGACTACGTGGGGATGTCTCCTAAAAAGATATTTCTTGTTCAGCTACTGAACATCGCAGGCCTCGGTCCAATTTTCGGCCCGATCCTCGGTGCCCTGTATGGGCCATCGGCACTGATCTGGATTGTCATAGGCTCCATTTTTGGTGGTGCGGTCCATGATTATTTTTCCGGAATGCTCTCGATACGTTCCGATGGGCGCAGCATCCCGGATGTGGTTGGCTATGAACTGGGCAACGGTTTCAAGCATTTTATGCGCCTGTTCTCCATTGTTCTGCTGCTTCTGGTCGGTGTGGTCTTCGTCCTCGGTCCCGCCGAGTTACTTGGCAATCTGACAGGTCTGGCTGTTTCAGCTTGGGTGACAATCATTTTCTGCTACTACTTTCTGGCCACGATTTTGCCTGTGGACAAAATCATAGGCCGCATCTATCCCCTGTTCGGTGCTGTCCTGATCTTTATGGGCATTGGGCTAATCACCGCCCTGATCTTTAAAGGTTACAGTTTCTTCCCCGAACTGACCCTGTCGAACTTACACCCGAAAGATCTGCCCATGTGGCCTCTGATGTTCATCACCATTGCATGTGGCGCCATCAGTGGTTTTCATGCAACTCAATCGCCCTTGATGGCCCGCTGTGTCACCAATGAAAAATACGGGTATCCTCTGTTCTACGGCTCAATGATAGGCGAAGGAATCATCGCCCTGATCTGGGCTACTCTGGGCATGTCCTTCTACAACGGCTCCAGCGCTTTGAATGCAGCTCTGGGGCAAGGCGGTCCTGCTTACGTGGTGAACGAAATATCCACCACCTTGCTTGGTCCTCTCGGTGGTCTCCTGGCCATCATCGGGGTTATCATCCTGCCTATCTCTTCGGGTGACACCGCCTTTCGAAGTGCTCGCCTGATCATCGCTGACATCATTAACCTCTCTCAGAAAGAGTTCCTCAAGCGCTTGTCTCTGGCCATCCCTCTCTTCGTCCTCGGATTTCTTATTTCCCGGGTTGACTTCGAGATCATCTGGCGTTACTTCGGTTGGGCTAACCAGACCATGGCATCCATCGTCCTCTGGTCTGCAGCGGCTTACCTGGCAAAACACAGCAAGTTCCACTGGATCGCAACGGCTCCTGCACTCTTTATGACTGCGGTTGTCATGACGTACATCTCCTATGCAGGGATTGGTTTCGGCTTGCCGCTGGGAGTCTCGACTATCATAGGTGTGATGTCATCCTTACTTTGCCTTATGATCTTCCTGATAAAGAAGCGCTCTATTGCAGTGGTCCCTGAAGCAGTTTTTGAAGCCGTTTGACCATCATTTGACCACAACATTCCTGTTCTATGGTTTGTGCGAGGGCTTTTCTTTCGTAATGGGTCTCGATTGAAAGGTCAGAGCAGCATTCTCTGGTAGTCCCTAATATTCCTTTGCCGGTCTTCCAGTATGTATTCCAGTGGTAGAGACGTTTACGCTATCCCTTGAAATCCAGTTGTCGTTTTCTGTTGCAAATAGATTGGTTACAATGGTTCTTTTTCTGGAATATCCTGGCATCGAATGAACATGTCTGTTCCGTCCCAAGTTCCACTTCATGCAGCTTCCGAGATGTCTAGAAAAGCGTTGGAGCCGGGAAATCTCCGGCACCCAGGATGACCACATCGTAGTGGTCTATTTCTCTTCTGATTGTATGTCACCACAGGTGCATCTCATGTATTTCGATGCAATTCTATGGTTTTCAGCCTTGTTCAAGATAAGATCTTATCCAGCTGACCCGCGGCCTTTGCCTGTTTGATCTCCTGAGCTATCCTTTTGCCAGTGGAGAGTCCGGATTCTACAAGGTCTGCATATGGTGAACCTGATATGTAGAAGTTTGTTCCGGCAACGATACGTGCGGATATCTCGAACACCTTTATTTCGAGTTTGTCTGTGAAAACTGTCTCAAGACAGAATGGACCGATCATGCCGCCAAAGAGCTTGATGGATTCTTCGACCACTTGTTCTCCAAGAGAGAATATCAGTGGCAGCAGAGATTCCCTGGCAACGAGTGGTACGTTTCCGGTAACCACGTATGTGGGGTGTATGCCAGCTTCTTCAAGTTCTCTTGGTGAGCCAAGCCTGAAGATTTCATCTGCATTTGACTCGACTCTTCTGTCCATGCTCAACATCTCCAGGGTTCCCTCACTCAACTTGTAACCCTCGTTCTCAAGTGGTGAATAGAAGTAGTGCAGATAGTATCTTGTTCCCAGTATGAATTCCTGTATGGTGAATTTCTCATTGGGGTCAATGTTCTCCATGAACTCCTCATAGGTCTTGGCGATGAAGAAACCTCTTCCTCCCTTTGCGCCGTAGTACTTTACCATCACAGCTCCGTCAATATCCTTTGGGTCCGGGATATTTTTTGGCATGTGAATGCCTGCACCCTCAAGCCATTCCCTCTCTTTTTCCCTGTCGGATTCCCACTCAAGGACCGCGCGGTTACCAAAGGTTGGGACCGGAAGCTCTGCGAAGTTCTTGCCGCCCATGTATTCTACAAAAGAACCGTGTGGGATTATGATCGCATTTTTATCGACAAGTTCCTGTGCGATATTTGGAATGTCGGAATAGCTCTCAACAACGATATATTCGTCAGGCTTTGCTTTTGGAAAAGCATCATAAAAACGCGGAGGCTGGCCTACACAGATCCCGATTGTCTTTAATCCCTCTTTACGGGCTCCATCAAAGATCTGGAGGCTTGAGTGTGAGCAGACGGTTGCAATAGCAAGATCCTCTTGATCGTACTTGCTTATTATCTCAGAGATCTGTTGTTTTGATATCATAGTTTCGCCTCAAAAATTTAGATTAGATTGTATTATCTGGTATTTAAACTTGTGGCATGAAGATTAAAGTATTTCTCTTTTTATAAAAAGCAAAAAAATATATTCAGATTGTTATTCTATGTACTCGAATATGTGTTGAATTATGGTAATCATATTATAGATAGAGGTCTATATGTTGCATCAGTGATTCAATGAGGGTTGCGCTTAAAATTGCATATGTCGGATCAAACTACAGGGGATCTCAGGTCCAGCCACACGTTCCAACCATAGAGGGTGAGCTTTTCAAAACATTGATAGAGCTGGAGATCATAAAAGATCCAAAGTCAGCTAATTTTATCAGTTCCGGACGCACGGATGCCGGGGTGCATGCCATGGGGCAGGTAGTTGCCTTTGACACTGATGTGCCCAATCTGGCGATACCCCGTGTGATCAACTCAAAGCTCCCGGGAACCATCTGGGCATGGGCACATTCACTGGTGCCTGATAATTTCGATCCTCGCAGGCATGCTGTAAGTCGAAGCTACCGTTACATCATGTGCGGGGAGCAATATGACATCTCAAAGATCCGTTCTGCTTCAAAGCTTCTGATCGGAAGTCATGATTTTGCTAATTTCTGTACTACCGCTCCAGGTAGGACCACTGTTAGGAAAGTTGAACGTATAGATGTGAGGGTAAGTGGTAACCTGACACGCATCGATGTTGAGGCGAACAGTTTCCTGTGGAACATGGTCCGCAAGATAGTAACTGCCTTAATGATGGTGGGAAGCGGAGTTCGCGACGAAGAGTGGCTGGAACAGATGCTTGACCCTGATTCCTATGAGGAAGGCCTGGAACCTGCACATGCGTACGGCCTTGTTTTCATGGATGTGCACTATCCGATAGCCATTGACTGGATGGAGGACGGTTATGCCATACGCAGGGCTCATGAGCGTGTGCACGACCATCTTGTACGCTACAGGGTCATGGCCGATGTACTGGAGCATCTCCTTCCAATAATTCCGCCTTCCGATGAGTTATGAACTCAGACCATCACATCGGTATCAATGGAATTGATGTCCCTTACACCCTTAGCCATCGCAAGGTTAAGCGGGCAAGACTGGAATTTAGGGCTGGCCGGCTGAATGTCGTAGTTCCAAAAAGCTTTCCGGACCATGAACAACTTATCCTGCGGCACAGGCTGTGGGTATACAGGCGTTACACGGATTCACTGGCAACCATTGAGAATGCTGCTTCCAAAAAACTTGTGGGGAGGTATGATGCTGAGTTTAGGGAACTTGTTCTTTCTTTCACCACTAAGATCGCCGATGAGCTTGGAGTTAGCCCTGAGAAAGTGACTTTCCGGAAAATGAAGACAAAATGGGGTAGTTGCAGTTCCGCTGGCCGGCTGAACTTCAACAGGCATTTGATGCACCTGCCTGAAGATCTTGTCGAGTATGTGGTGTTCCACGAAATGGCACATCTTATAGAATTAAGGCACAGCCCACGCTTCTGGCAGATGATCGATTCCAGGTTCGGGGAACGAAGCCACTATGATAAGGAGCTTTCAGCTTACTGGCACCTGATACAGAATTCTGTGCAGAAATGAGGGTGCACGGCAATTGATCATTTGTATGAAAATGATTTTTGCACGAAATCATTTGGTTTGCATAATGCCCATTCATCGATCATTCGGGTTTTTGAAGTACAGTGATCTTTCGAGTCAGGCTCTTGTGCACCCTTTGTAAATACTGAGCTTTAGTGACGAAGCCTGCATCCTCTACAAACTCGGCAATATCTATCTCTGAGACGATTATGGTTGTGCCGCCTGGTTTCAGTACCCGGTACATCTCAGCAAAAGAGACCTTGTAGAGGTGGTGAAGTGATTCTGCCTCGATCCTTGCTGAGCGCCCGTAAGGCGGGTCTGCGATGACAGCATCGACCGACGCGTCCACAAGAGGCACTCTGCAGGCATCTCCAAGCATCATGGTGTGGTCGGTATTAAAGTGCTGCAGGTTCATATGTGCGCCGACAGCGATCTTGTAGCGAACCTCCAGTCCGATAACTCTCGCACCAACAATACCTGCTTCCACAAGTATTCCGGCAGTGCCACAGAACGGATCGAACACAATGTCCTTTTCTTTTACCATGGCCATGTTCACAAGCGCACGCGCCACACGGGGCCGGAGCACGCCGGGGTAGAAGAATGGTTTTTTGTGGGGCGCACGTGCTTCGTAGGCACTGCGGTCCACGGATGCGATGACAGAACCAAAGACGCATTTTTCGGAAAGGATAAGCCTGAACTCTACATCGGGTTCTTTCAGGTTCGCATTGAAGCCTTTCCTATAGATGGCACCGCCAACACTTCTTTCCATGTCTGCGCAGACAATGGTGGAATTGTGCTTGATGCGCTTTGCACGTACTACATATTTCTGGTCCTGATTGATGTGATCGGATACATCAGCCTTTTCGGCAACTTCAAGAATGGTATCCACATCAGCAAGGCCGACCTCAATGACCTTCAGGATGTGGTGTGCCATTGCAACACGTTCGGCGACGTAATCGAGTTTCCTTCTCACTTCCTGTGGGTCGCCTTCAATGTCCACAACAAGACACTGGTCAAAGTAGTCACTCTCTTCATATTCAAGTTCTACAAGGTCAAGGCAGGCAAGAACTTCTGCTCGTGGCAGGTCTTCATGCTCACCTGACAGTTCAAATGCGTATAACATGTTAAAAATAAGATGTTCTCAGAACATCATTTCAAGTGCTTCATGTCCCTTCATGCCGGCTTTGACACCAAGGGCTTTTGCGTGGTTTGAGACATCCAGCACTTCAGCGTGGAGCACATCCTCGAGATCATTCACTCCTCTGACCTTTGCTGCAACATCGCCTAGCTTATTTGCCATCTCGGTATCGAGGTAACCGCACATGACAAACCCCTTGTCAGCTCTTATGACGAGAAGGGGTGCGTTCTGCATCTCAAGCTTCAGTCCAATAGCAGTGCCATTTTCAAGTGGTATCTGTTCTATTATCATGAACAAAAGGAATCTTTCACTTTATATTAATGTTTTCAGGACTTTCTCATTCGGCTGCTTCATCGACTTCAGTTACAGCTTCGTTTCAACCTCGTTTTCAGCTTCAACTTCGTCCCTGGTAAAATCGATGGTGACCTTTCCCTCTTCTTCAAAGAAACCATTGATAACTGTCCTGTTGTCCTTTGTATCAATTGTTTTGATCTTGATGCCATCGTATGAAAGCAGTTTTGCATCTGCCGGCAGGGTGATGGAGACCTCTGTTTCCGGTTCTCCATCAAAGGCCATACTACTGCCCATGTCAAAGAAGTTCCTGTCAAAACTGTAAGTCACAAAATAAATGTTGGTGATGCCGTCTGTCTTGGATGTGCTTCCCAGGACGTCCAGTGAGATCTCCGCATCCACATCTGTAACATGTACGTCCTCTGAGCTGCTGTCAAATGTGATATCCAATTCTTCCATAAGGGATGTCTTGAGCCGGTTCCTTGTGATATGATCTACTTTCATGAGTTCCCATGCACTGACATGGTCATCGTCATTCCCAACCTCGGAATCGATAAAGCTTCTGTATGATGTAGCCACCTGGTCAGTGTAGCCTTCTGTGTAGTCCCATGACATTCCGTCCTCTTCCAGGACGATCTCATTGGTCCATGAATATGCGGATGAGGTAGGTACAACGGCCATGATGCATACAATTGCCAATACCAGTATCAGTGCAGATCTCATTTTACCAGTCCTTCATTTAGTGGTTATCTCACAGCCGTCATCGGTGACAATGACGGTATGTTCTGCCTGGGAGACCAGACCGCCCTCAATTTCCTTGAGCACAGGGTATGATGTGATGATCCCTGCCTTCTCAAGCTGCATAAGGGAATAGTCCAGTTTATCTGAAGTGAGCCACCTTCTTGCGAAAGGAAGCGTCCTGTAAGGTTCGATCTCTTTCAGCACTTTCCTTGCCGCAGGTAAGCGTATTGGCTTTTTCCCGACAAGTGAGAAGATCTCAGTCAGTGCCCCGTCAGAGATTATGCCTGCTCCGTCTGTGGCAAAAGGCTCAATGGCAATGATGTCTCCGGTCTCAAGTACTGCCCCGTGGTTGATATGCCTGTTCGGGATGCTGGGTGGTACATGTGCCAGGTATTGTCCGACCCCGTGGCCGGTGAGATTGACTATCGGCTTGAATCCATGTTCGTGGATGGTGTCTTCAATGACAGCTCCAAGCTCTGCGGTGTTCACACCACTTCTGACCGTGTCGATAGCTGCATATAATGCGGCCTCTGATGCCTTTACAAGATTTCCATTCTGATTCGTAAGGTCCACTGTAAGGGCAGAATCTGCAATATAACCGTCAACATGAACTCCAAGGTCAAGTTTAACGACATCCTCAGCGAAGACAGTTCCATCGCCTGCAAGTGGTGTTGCATGCGCAGCTTCGTCATTTCTTGAAATGTTGCATGGGAATGCAGGGAATCCTCCAAGTTCGATTGTCCTCTGCTCCACATGATCTGCAACTTCCAGAAGGCTTGCTCCGACCTTGATCTTATCCTTCGCCTCACTTCTAACTGTAGAGAGGATCTCTCCGGCTTTCCTGTACTTTCCGATTATCTCCTCGATCTCATGAAGTTTATTTTCCATATGTCTGCACCAGCTTTTGATATATGATTGGTCTTAGTAGACTTAAACTACAAATTCCTTTTCCATTTTTGTTAAATTCTCAAACCCGTCCTCTGTGATCACGACCATGTCCTCAAGGCGTATGCCCCCATGTTCGGGGTAGTATAATCCTGGTTCAATGGTGACCACATGCCCGACCTCGACCTCTCCATCCTGCGTGGCCACAGAAGGTTGCTCATGGATGTCCAGCCCCACGCCATGCCCGGTGGAGTGAATAAACCCAACTTCAGAGTTGTTCCTGATGGTGTCATAACCTCGCTTTTCGAACTCATCGCAGACAGCATTATGGACCTCGCTATAGAGCGCTCCGGGTTTCAGTACTGCAAAAGCTGCTTCCTGTGCAGCATGCACTGCCTCATACATATTCATAAGTTCCTTCGAAGCATCCCCTTTAAGCACTGTCCTTGTCATGTCTGCAAAGTACCTGCTCCTCTTACTGCGCGGGAATATGTCGATGACAATCGGCTGGTCGACGGTAATTTCTCCCTCTCCCTCCCAGTGAGGGTTCGATGACTTTAATCCACAGGCCACGATGGTGCTTTCAGCCTCACATCCATGGTCAAGAAGGGTATGCTCTATTGCCGCACGGATGGCTTCCGAGGTGAGGGCTTCATCGCCGGAGTACAGGACATCGTTCTTCACGGTTGCATCAGCGATTAGTCCAATGGCATCTTCCATTGCTTTCTCACAGGCCTGCTGTGATGCCCTGATATTCTCGATCTCATCAGAAGCCTTCCTTTTTCTCATTTCCTTGAAAGGGCTTTTCGCAGGGATCACTGTGAATCCCTCTTCCTTCAGCGTCTGTGCGGTGAAAAGCGGGAAATCATGTGGCACCATTATGTGCTTAACCCCTTTTTTCTGGAATATCTCGGCAAGACAGTCACAGTATGCAAGCTCCCCGTCCTTCCTTGCTTTCAGTTTTTCCATATAGCCGTATTCCTGCATGGTTTGTACATTGGCTACCCGGGATTCCATCTTCGCCCTGTTCAGCTCCATGGTGGATACTATGAGGATCTCCTCTCCCTGTTTTGTCTGGATATATGTAAAAGGGTCGCCTGCAAGAAAATGTGTTGAGTAGTATATGTCTGCATTGTTCGAGTTCCCTATCATCAGGTATGCATCACAGTTGTTATCAGAAAGTGATGAGGTAATGTCGATCGTGTTCTTGTCTTGTTCCATGTAATTGGATTTGTTATTCTACTACATAAGTTTACATGGCAATTCTTTTTTGAGTGATGTTCCTGTATCTCGTTGCCAACAGACGGCTTGAGGTTATATGTGTACATGAAACGAATTTATGTGGACATTTCATACATAACAATGTACACAGATATTATTATTTATGCAGCAGGAGTTTTCCACACAGAACTGGTATTCTCTCAGGGAGTTCAATAGCTTCCTTTACGATATCAGATATATTCTGCTATTCTACGTACTTGGTGATTTTATCACAACAGCTCAGGCACTGAATATTGGGGTTGAAGAGAACGGTTTCCTGGCTTTGATCATCGCAGAGTTCGGGGTGTGGGCATTCTTTGTGTTGAAGCTTGCTTTTGTCTTTGTAGTATACTGGTTCTACAAGGACATCATGTCCTCTTCAGACTCTAAGGTTTCCGAGATGTGGCCAATGGTCAGGGGAGTTATCACTTTTGTTGGTGTGTTCCTTGTTGTTAACAATCTGATGGTCATCTGGGGGAACTTCGGGATCCTGCAGTTGTTGGGGATCGGGTCGTTGTAACAAGTTTCGTTGTGAACTCCAGTATTACCTTTTTGATTTCTGGAAATCCTTTTAATTCAGTTGTAGAATCTGTTTTCTTCTCATTTTTGACTGAATTCTTTTGTTCTCAATTGACGATTAGCACAAAAGAACTTAATATGTGTTATTCTATTAATTAACACGAAATTTACTATTATGATGTTAATCAAATCGATTCCATCAAACATGGTTCGATCACGGAGCTGAGAACATAAGATCCATCATCCTGGCAGGCGGTTCGGGAACACGCCTCTGGCCATTAAGCCGCGAAAAATATCCAAAACAGTTCTTAAAGTTGAACGATACTTCCCTTTTCCAGGACACAGTCCTCAGATGCCTTGAAGTATCCGATATCTCCGAGATATTCGTAGTGACAAATGAATCCCAAAAGTTCTTCGTTATCGGACAGGTCGAAGAACTGGGTTCTGAGCTTCCTCTTGAAAATCTCCTTCTGGAACCCCGGGGCAAGAACACCCTTCCCGCGATATGTTATGGGATGCAGGAGATCACTAAGAAGTTCGGAAGGTCCGTCGTTGGCATCTTTTCATCGGATCATGTTCTCGACACCAGGGCGATGGAAACCATTGCAAGCGCAGAAAATCTTGCATCTGAGTATCTGATAACCTTTGGCATTTCCCCGACATCGCCACAAACAGGCTATGGGTACATCAAACCCGGTGAACCTCTTGGAGTCGGATATAAGGTATCGGAGTTCAAGGAAAAACCCGATCTCGAGGCTGCTGAAAAGTACATCAAGGAAGGATGTCTCTGGAACAGCGGTATGTTCCTTTTTGACACGGACGTTTTCTTTAGTGAACTGAAAGCTCATGCTCCGGAAGTGTCTGATGTATTTGAGAATTCGGAGGATATTCAGGAGATATATGGCAGGGTGCCCTCAATATCAATTGATTATGGGATCATGGAAAAGTCAGGCCGTGTGGCTACTGTAAAGATCGATCACCGATGGAACGATCTTGGTAACTTCGATGCGATCTACAATGAGTTCGACAAGGATAAAAATGGCAATGCTATCTACAACTGCGATGCACTGCTGGTTAATTCTACTGATAATCTCGTTTATTCAAAACCCAAAAAGATCGTCTCAATGATCGATGTCAAAGACATGGTCGTTGTGGACACTCCGGACGCACTGCTTGTCTGCCCGAGGGAAAGCAGCCAGAAGGTGAAAGAGGTCGTATCTGCTCTCAAGGACGAGGAGGATGAACGCGTACAGCTACACCAGACTGTATACAGGCCCTGGGGGTCATATACGATCCTGGAAAATTCGGAAAGGCATAAGATCAAGAACATAATTGTATTTCCACACAAGAAACTGAGTCTTCAAATGCATCACCACAGGAGCGAACACTGGGTCGTTGTTGAAGGAATGGCCTGCGTTGAGAATGATGGCGAGAAGTATTTCCTACGACAGGGCGAGAGTACGTTCATCAAGGCTGGTATCAGGCACAGGCTGTCGAATCAGGGGAAGTTGCCGCTTGAAATTATTGAGGTGCAGCTTGGGGAGTACGTTGGAGAGGATGACATTGTTCGGTTCGATGATGAGTATGGGCGAAAATAACCATTATGGTTTTTTTAACATCGTGTGAGTAAACTAAGTTTCCTTCACTATGTAAAGAGGTTTGCATTTTTTATTAGCAATTATTTCTAACTATTTACACAATTTGAAAACAGTTATATACAATCATCTATTTCTAAAAGGGCATGCGGTGTGTAGTGACTGGAGGAGCTGGCTTTATCGGATCACATCTGTGTAAACAGCTATTGGATATGGGTAAGGTCGTATGTCTGGATAACTTTGATCCATACTATGATCCACAAGTAAAAAGAAAGAACATCGAATCACTCATGGATTCTCCATATTTTGAACTTGTTGAAGGGAGCATACTTGATAAGCAGTTATTAAATGACCTTTTTGAAGATGTGGATTACGTATTCCATAATGCAGCACAGGCTGGAGTAAGGATCTCTGTGGACTATCCTTCCAAATCACATTCTGCAAATGCTACAGGCACATTGAACATACTCGAAACTGCGGTGAAGGCCGGAGTACGCAAGGTGATCAATGCATCTTCGTCTTCAGTTTATGGGGAGGTTTCATATCTACCCTTCGATGAGAACCATCCAAATCGACCTGTATCACCATATGGTGCATCGAAACTTATTGCTGAGCATTACTGTCGTGTTTTCAACGATCTCTATGACCTTGATACAATATCCCTCAGGTACTTCACCGTATTTGGTCCCAGAATGAGACCTGATCTGGCGATCAACATTTTTACCAAAAAAGCCCTGAAAAATGAAACCATCGAGATATTTGGAGATGGAAATAAAACCAGAGATTTTACATTTATTGATAATGTAGTCGATGCAAACATACGTGCAATGAAAAATGGCATAGGTGAGTATAACATAGGTGGTGGAGAGCGTATCAGCATCCGTGAGCTCGCAGAGAAGATCGTCTCCATCACGGCCAGTGAATCTGAGATCATCTACAGTGATTCCATGAAAGGCGATGCTGAACACACATGGTCTGATGTCAACAAAGCTTCCAGAGATCTCGGATATAGTCCAAAGATCGGTTTGGAAGAAGGATTGAAGCGGTACGTGCAGTGGTATATTGATTCCATGGGCCAATGAGGTGATCTAACTGAAAAGAATTACTGATTATTTATATAATGATAGTAATAATATGGATCCTGAGGAGGATCCTATTGATATATCGGTCGTGATTCCTCTACTCGATGAGGAAGATAATATACAACCCCTTGTGTTAGCTCTTGAAAGTGCTCTTGATAATTATGGTAGGACTTATGAGGTTGTATTCGTTGATGATGGCAGTACTGACGGTACCTTCAAAGAATTAAAAGCTGCCCATGAGAAAAATCCGAACATCAAGATAGTCAAGTTCAGGAAGAACTTTGGCCAAAGTGCATCCATGAAGGCAGGTTTCGATCATGCAAAAGGGAATATCGTAATCAGCATGGATGGTGATCTGCAGAACGATCCTACAGACATCCCAAGATTGGTGGAGATGCTCGAAACCGAAGATTGCGATGTGGTCTGCGGCTGGCGAGCCGACCGAAAAGATCCCCTTTCCAAGACGATCACTTCTAAGTTCGCCAACCTGCTCAGAAGAAGTATAACCAGTGAGTTCATTCATGACTCCGGTTGTACCCTTAGAGCATACCGCAACGAATGTGTTAAGGATCTGGAACTCTACGGAGAAACCCACAGATACATCCCTGCAATGCTACTCTGGAAAGGCTACCTCATCTGTGAGACGAAGGTACAACACCACCAGAGGGCTTACGGTGTCACCAAGTACAACTGGAAAAGGGTAATCAAGGGATTCCTAGACCTTATAGTGATAAGTTTCTGGCAGAAATACTCTGTCAGACCGATTCACATGTTCGGAGGTGCAGGATTAATATCCTGTTTTGCCGGTGTCCTGATAGGGGGTTGGCTTGGTATTCAGAAGTTGTTCTTTGGGATGGCTCTTTCAGATCGTCCTCTATTACTACTAGCGATATTGTTGATCATGGTCGGTGTACAGTTGATTGTTTCCGGTATTCTGGCTGATATCATGCTCAAGATTTACTATGGAGGAGAGGGCAGGAAGAATTATCTGGTCGAGAGGCTGGTCGATTGAGAGTTTTGATGCTGAACTATGAGTATCCGCCTTTGGGAGGTGGTGGTAGCAATGCATGCAAGTACCTTTTAAGAGAAATGGCAAATAAGGGTCTTGATGTAGATCTAGTCACATCCTCTTCATCCAACAAATTTGAAACTGAGAAGATCGGTGATACTGTCACCATTTATAAATTACCAGTTAATAAAAAGGATATTCACTACTGGACACAACGTGAGATCATGAGCTACAGCTGGAAAGCAAAAAAGTTCATTGATCAGCTGATGAAGGAAAAAGAATATGATATATGTCATGCTTTTTTTAGTGTTCCATGTGGTGCAGTAGCCTACCTGTTCAGAAAAAAGATACCTTATATTGTTTCTTTAAGGGGCTCTGATGTTCCAGGCTTCAACAAAAGGTTCGGTTTTCAATACATCTTCTTGAAACCCCTCATCAAAAAGATCTGGACTGATGCCGTAGCGGTGGTTGCGAACAGTCAGGGCTTAAAGGAACTTGCCCTAAACACATCACCATCTCAGGAAATAGGCGTGATCTACAATGGGATCGATGTTTCAGAGTTTGAGCCGGATTTTGATAGTACAAGTGATGACGAAATAAGGATTGTTTGTGTTTCAAGATTGATCGAGAGGAAAGGTATCAATTACCTAATAGAAGCTGTTAATAAATTAAAGGATAAACAGATACGATTGATTCTTGTTGGTGAAGGTAACCAGGAAGGTAAACTGAGGAAATTAGTAGATGATCTGAATATCACTGACAAGGTGGACTTTAAAGGTTATGTGGACCATGATCAAATCGCTGAAATATATCGAAACAGCGATATTTTTGTTCTACCATCCCTGAATGAAGGCATGAGCAATGCTCTACTGGAAGCTTTGGCTGCAGGATTACCGGTTATTGTCACGGATACTGGTGGGACTTCAGAGCTTCTGGACGGAAATGGTGTGCTTATGCCCATGGGTGATTCGGATGCAATTTCAGATGCTATTATTAGGCTAGTTGATGATTCCGAAGGACGTCGACAGATGGGGCTTAGGAGTAGGAAGATTGCTGAAAATATGGATTGGATGAGAGTTGGTGGGGAATATTTGAGATTGTACGAAGAACTTGGACTGGAGAAAACCTTTGATTTTATGGGGCTTCATAATAAGGTTATAAAATATTCCAATATGTAATGTTTGAATTTATTATAGGAGTTTGATTATGGTAGATAAATTGAAAGTTTTACATATTATTGATCATATGGGTCTTGGTGGTGCACAGAATATTGTAAAGGGAATTATTGAAAAGGATGGGGATACTGAACATCTTCTATATGTTTTAAGAAAATCTTCAATTAATATTCAATCGAATGGTAATATATTTTATAGAAAATCAAATAATAAATATGATGTATTTTCTTTTTTTGAACTCAAAAAAATAATTCGGAATGAAAATGTCAAAATATTGCACTGCCATCTTCAGAAGTCATTTTTTATGGGATATTTATTAAAAAAATTATGTTTTAGAGATATACTTCTAATATTTCATGAACACGGACAAATATTTAGAAATGGGATACTATATCCATTATTTTTAAATCTAGCTCAAAAAAAAGTAGATATGTTCATTGCAGTATCGGGAGCTACGAATAAGAAATTATTGACTGATGCAAAAATATGTGTTAGTAAATGCAATACACTCATCAATTTTGTAGATACTGATACTTTCAACTTACAGAGTATTAATTCATATGATAAAAACAATGAAAGAAGTAAATTGGGCATAGATATGATTGATTATGTGATTGGATTTGCTGCTAGGACTATCGAAAGGAAGGGCTGGAGAGAATTGATATTAGCTATTAATGAACTAAAAAATAGAAATCTAAAATTAATTATTGTAGGAAATGGTCCCGATAGGGAGAAATTGATACATATGATTCAAAAATATGATCTTGAAGAACGGGTACTTTATCTTGGTTTTATAGATAATATATTAACATTTTACAGTTGTATCGATTGTTTCATCATACCTTCTCATTGGGAACCGCTTGGTATTACTGCATTAGAAGCGCAATCATGTGGAATACCAGTAATGGCAAGTAATATTGATGGATTAAATGAGATCGTCAAAGATATGGAAACAGGAATAGCATTTGAAGCAATGAATCACGATGAAATTGTAGAAAAAATTAATTTAATTGTAGAAAATAACCAATTAAGTATGAAGTTAATTTCAAATGGCCTAGAAAATGCTTCTAATCATTCTTTATCTAAATATTTAGGTAAATTAAATGGTATCTATCTAAATTTGGCAGATACTACTCAATTTAATGCTGTTTGGTAAACATCTATTTAGTGTGGCTTTGATATTCAAGATATCATATGATCTTAAGGGATTAATGCATATGTGGAACGATTCTTTAATATTATTATACAATTAGAGAAAGTTTTCTGTGAAAAATGATCGATTCATTTTTGAATGAATGGAGCTATTGTCATGAAAAAAATAAGAATAATTACTTTTCATCACGTAACAAATAATGGTGCTTTTCTTCAGGCTTACACTCTATGTAATTCTTTGCAGAAATCTTTCGATGATTTTGATGTAAAAATAATTGATTATAGATCCCCAAGACTGGAATTATATGAGATTTTAAAAATATTCAAGACTTATAAAAAAGCTCCCCTCTATAACTTAAAGAGGTATCTCAAATTTAGAACTTGTGTTAATCGTAATATTTTTTTAGATAGAGATTTTCCAAACTTTAGAACCTATAAAGGGGCTCTAAATTTTTTTATGAAACAAAATTATGATTTGCTTGTTGTAGGCAGTGATGTTGTGTGGAAAATATCAAATAGCAAATTATTTCCAAAATTTCCAAATATTTATTGGTTATCTGATGAGATTGCCAGCAAAAAAGTTGCTTATGCAGTATGTTCCTATAAATCTGATTTAAGATTGGTTGAAAAATATAATAAATCATTAAGTAATTCTTTAAATAACTTCAATCTTATTGGTGTAAGAGATGATTATACACATAATTTTGTTTCTAGTCTAGGTGTGAATCCAGAAATTCCTTTTTTGAAAATGCCAGACCCAACATTTTTATATGAAATCAAAAAAACAAATGTTCACAAAATATTAATCGAAGAAGGTATTGATTTAAACAAACCGATTCTCGGTATTTTGATTTATAATAGGGATAATTTTTCAAAAAGTATAACGGACTATTTCAAGTCAATTGGATATCAAATTATAGCATTAAGTATGTATAATCCTTTTGCTGATTTGAATTTGGGAGATCGATTAGATCCATTTGAATGGGCAGAAGTATTCAAGTATCTTTCATTTTGTGTAACTGATCGCTTCCACGGAACGATTTTTTGCTTAAAAAATAATACGCCTTTTGTTAGTATAGAATCAAATTCTATGGACTCTATAATAAATAGCAAAATCTATTTATTGTTGAAAGATTTTGAGATGTTAGATTGTTACACAAACATTACCTCTGAAAATTTTATGTTAGATGATTTCCTTAATAAATGTTTAGCACTATCTAATTCTTGGAATGATGAATATGGATATAATATTGAATGTAAATTGGAAGACATGAAGCATAAAAGCCATGAATTTATTAATAAAATTAAAATGGTGGAGTCCTCATGAAATTAATTAAATCAATTCTATATCATCGATTTTTAATAATTAGGACTAAAAGTTTATCTAATGATAAATTACAAATTCAATTGTCAAAAAGAGGACATAGTCTTGATAAAGCACTTACCGAGAACCAAAATTATGATTCATATCTTTTTGAAGTAGAATTGTTGCTAAATGAATTCGCCAGACGAAGAATTCAATCAAATGAAATAACAAGGTGGGCTTGGTATTTAATTTATGAAGCAAAATTTCATGATGAATTTGTTGAAGACTTGATTTCAGAAAAAGGATGTAATAAATTAGATGAAAGTGCTAGTCTATTTGATACAATCAAAAATAGGCGAAGTATTCGATCATGGACTGAAAAAGATGTAGCTAAAGATGATTTAATTGATGCTATTGATATTGCAAAGTGGGTTCCATGTTCTTGTAATCGTCAACTATGGAAGTTCTTAATCCTTGAAAATGAAGACGAAAAAGATTTTGTCAAAATGTTTACAAAACAAACATTTTATAATAAGGCTCCTCTTATAATTGTCCCTCTTATAAAAATTACTGAGTATTCTAAAGATGAGAAACATTATGCTTATTTAGATATGGGAGCCATTATTCAGAATTTGTTACTAATATTACACGCTAAGGGATTGGGAACATGTTGGATTGGTATTAAAATACAAGCAGATATGCAAAACAGATATGAATTATTTTGTTCTAGATTTAATGTAGATAATACCTATATTCCAATTAGTATAATACCTGTAGGTGTTCCTAAAAGAACACCGATTGTACCAGCTAGAAAAGATACAAATGAGATAATATTTTCGAGATGAGCAATGGTTAATGTTCTTTCTCTAAGAGAAAAGCTCTTAAAAGAAACTTTTTGGAGCTTTGCCACAAAAGGAATTTCTTTCTCCTTATATTTTTTGTTAAATATTTATCTTGCTAGGGTTTTAGGGGCTGAAAAATTTGGTGCTTGGTCATTTTTTTATTCAATTCTAACTATAGTTCTTTTATTTTCTTATTTTGGGATCAATAGTTCTGCACGAAAATACGTTGCTCAATATAATAGAGATATTGAGTTATATAATATTTTAAAAAGTTCAGCAAAATTAAGACTAATGTTCAGTTTATTTTTCAGCATTGTTATAATTTTTATTCATAGACCTTTAGCAATACTTGTTGGAAGGCCCGAATTTGCATCCTTTTTTTTGTTATGTGCACCATTAATTCTGCTGGCGGGATTGGTCGAATTTTTAAAAGCTATCTTCATGGGGTTACATAGAATTAAATATAATTTCATCATAAATTTTATAGAGTATGGGCTCAAATTATTATTGGTTTTCCTGGCTTTAAAGCTTTCATTGGATGTAATTAGTATTATAAACTCATTTACGATTGCATATTTTGTAGCTTCAACAGTTGGATTTTATTTATTATGGATAAAATATTTCAAAAGAAACAATGCTAAGTCAACAGATGGATTTTCAAAAGAGATTCTTAAATATAGCATTCCACTGTTTTTTATAAGTATTGGATTTTTAATTGCAACAGAAGTTGATACTTTGATGCTTGGTTTGCTTGCAACAGATACAGAAGTTGGAATTTATTCCGTTGCAAAACAGATCACAATAAAGCTGCCACACATAAGTTTAGCAATAGCAATGGGATCAATGCCTGTGTTTGCAAAATTAAACAAAGATAATAAAGAATCTTTAAAAAAAATGTTCTACAAATTGCTTAAGGTTAATGCCTTGATATTTTCAACGATATCTCTTGTGATTATTTTTCTTTCTTGGTATTTTATACCATTAATTTTTGGTATTGAATACCTTGGATCAGTTTTGCCCTTACAATTATTAACTGTTTATTTAATAAGTTATTCTTTTTCAATATTTTTAAGTACATTTTTAGATTATCAAGGTTTGGCTAAAAAGAGAGCATTTAATTTGTTAATTTGTGTAATCTTAAACATTGGTTTAAATTACCTCTTAATTCCACTGTACGGAGCAATTGGGGCTGCAACAGCAACATCAATTTCATATTTGCCTTATGTTTGTTTAAATTGGATTGAGGTAAGAAAATTTTTAAAATAATACCTTGATTTATTGAAATCATTCTTTAGAATCGGATACTGTTTAAACATTTTGGAGCAATCATCTTGATAAGTGTGTTGGGGTTACTTTAGTAATACAATAGTTAGCAGTCACAAGCCGTTGTTCTTCTCCGCTATTTTCTACAATCCAAGTTTGACATTTTTGAGCCTTTTCTAAAGAGAATGTCTCCTCTTTCATCCCAATTTTTGCTTTTTTTGCCAGGAAATCCTATTTGGAAGTTTCAATTAATTTACTCAAATTATCATGAAATGCACCACTTTTGATACTGAAATTGTCTGTGAGTTTATAGTTCACAAGACCTTTCAATAGTCTGTTGATGTCAATGCCATGTTTTTTGTGTTTACCAAAGATAGTGAGAAAATCAAGGTCATCATAGAGTTTTTCAACGGTTAGGATAGTTCCAATTGGAAAGGATATATTGGTCTTAGGAACTATTTCGTATGCTCTTAGTTTGGTTTGCATTTTGGTCAATTCAGATACAACTAAGAACACTTTGACTTATGTTGACTGTCAAAGTTAGGCTACAAAGCCATAATGGGATATATTTATTTAACATTGCGAAAATTATAGCACCAAATGAGAAATGAAACAGCTAATAAATATATATTTATTGCTTTAATTATATTGTCTGCATATTTAAGTTCTTTTGTAATTCTAGGCGAACAATCGCCAATTTTGGTCCATGATGTCCATGATTCATTACAGGTAAGAAATGAAATAATAGTAAATGGTGGACAAGTATTTGGATCCACAGACGAAGATATAAAACCAATCACTGAGAGTATTTCAGAAATAAACCCAGTAAGTTTAGTATCTCCAAATCTGTGGTTATACTATTTCTTTTCTCCATTTACAGCCTATGCGTTTAGTATCGCTATTGTGCATGTAGTGGCTTTTTTTGGGATGTATTTGCTTCTTTCAAGACATATATTATCTGAGTCAAAAGATGAGATTATAAATATTGGTGTAGCTCTCACATTTTCCCTGCTTCCATTCTTTCCACTTAATGGATTAAGAATTGCAGGATTACCCCTTGCACTTTATGCATTTCTGAATATTCGAAACAAAGATTCATCAAAAAAAGAATGGTTGATTATATCTTTAATCCCATTTTATGCACCTTATACTCATAGTTTCTTATTCTTTTTGGCTTTCGTTGGGATATTATGGATGGTTGATCTAATTACAAAAAAAGACTTCAATCCACGCTTCTTTTACTCTTTATTACTAATGAACACAATATTTCTAATAAGAAATTCTAACTTGATCTATAATATCTTTTTTGACCATAACTATACATCACAACGTGTAGAATTCTCTAATAAATTTGTGAACATAGACCTATCAGCCGGTATTAGTGAATTCCTAGTGAAATCAGGATATAATTTCATATATGGTCAGTATCATGCAAATAGTGTCCATCATCTTGGAATTGGATTAGCACTATTGATATCTTTGTTTATTATCCTGATGAAAACAAATTCAAAATATAAGTCGAATTGGTCATTTATCTCATACATGGCACTCATAAGTACGATTTCATTTCCAATAATAGCAATGTTCACCAATACTATTATTCTTGCTATGTGGGGAACAATTATCTGTATATTTGGAGTGATATTATTAAAAATATTCATATCTTTACTCTCAAGAGTTGTAGATAGAAGAATTGAAGAAATCCTCGAAATTTTACGGAAACAGTTTAGAGATTCTGAGTATAATCTATTACTTGGTTTTGTATCCATTTGTCTTTTAATATCTGCATTTTATGGTCTGTGGAATTCACATTTATTAGACCTCATAAAAAGTTATTCAACAGTTCTGACAATATTCAATTTTAGCAGATTCAATGCTTTACATCCACTTTTGTGGTATATGATATTCGCACTTTCATTAAAGATAATTTATGGTAATCTAAAATATGGCAAAACAATCGTTTTGCTTTTGCTTCTGGTTCAAGCAGGATATTTATTTACACTTTCGGACGAAGGGGATACATATCAGGTAGCGGGTCTAGGTGCGATTCGAAGTGATCAACTAACTTATCAGGAATACTATTCAGAAGAACTTTTCAATGGTATCTCAACATACATTGGAAAGCCTCAGGAGAGCTATAGAGTTGTTAGTATCGGTTTTCATCCAAGTGTTAGTCAACACAATGGATTTTACACCGTAGATTTTTATAAAAGCAATTACCCCTTAGAGTATAAACATAAATTTAGGGCGATAATTGAAAAAGAGCTTGGAAAAAATGAGGCTAATAGGGATTGTTTTGATAATTGGGGAGGTAGGTGCTATATATTTGCCAATGAAACCGAGGGAGATTTCATGGTAACGAAAGATAAATCAACCGCAATAGAAAATTTGCAGTTAAATACAACAGCATTTAAGGAAATGGGTGGAGAATACATCTTTTCAGCAGTTGAAATTAAAAATCATCAGGAAAATGATTTAAAGTATCTAAAAGTATTTGAAAGCACATCTTCTCCCTGGAAAATATGGCTTTATCAAGTAGCTTAATTAAAAATAATAAATATATTGTCACTACAAATTAATAAAAACATTTAATTAAGCAAAAACAAAAAGAATTAGCATAAGAAGTTTACTTGTGATAATTCAATTAAAAATATTACTATTAATCAATCCAAAAAAATGAGTAACCATAAACTTTTTGCACAAAGAGTCGGATTAGTAGGTGTAACAAACCTCCTTTTAGGTTTAAGTGGAATTATTCTACTTCCAATTCTAACTAAGAATATATCTATAGAGGACTATGGAGCTTGGGCTCAAGTTTTAGTTACAATTGGAATAGTGCCTGCAACTGTTATGTTGGGTTTGTCTTATACAATGGTTCGATTTTTACCTTCTGCAAAAGAAAGGGAAGAAAAACAAGAAATATTTTATTCTATCTTTTTTTTAGTATTGATAGCAAGTTTGGTTGCAACGACTCTGATTTATGCATTTTCTAGTACATTGGCCTCAGTTTTATTCAATGGAGACATTGCAATTGTAAAAATTCTTTCATTAATTGTATTTATTGAATGCTTGAATAATCTTTTTTTTAATTACTTCAGAGCAACACAACAGATTAAAAAATATTCTTCCTTGTTATTCATACAAACTTGTCTTTTCTTAATTTTGGTTGCATTCTTTATATTTATGGGAGCAGGTCTCTTTGGCGCATTAATAGGTCTACTGCTAAAAGGACTTATTATCTTTTTGATTAGCGGTTATAGTATTGTTTTAGAAATTGGGATCAAATATCCACGATTTATATATTTAAAAGAATTCCTCATATTTGGATTGCCTACTATTCCTGGAAACTTATCAAGTTGGGTGGTAAATTCCAGTGATCGTTATGTAATAGGAATATTTCTAGGGGCCGCATTTGTTGGATATTATTCACCAGGATATTCTCTTGGAAACATGATACGTATGTTCGTAACGCCTCTTTCTTTTATACTTCCTGCGGTATTATCTAAACACTATGATGATAATAATTTAAGAGAAGTGCAAACAATCCTATCTTATTCTCTTAAATGTTTTCTAACATTTTCAATCCCAGCTGTATTTGGTATATCACTTTTATCAAAACCACTATTGACAATCCTATCTACATCAGAAATCGCAGAGCAAGGATATCTTATAACGCCTTTTATTGCAGTAAGTATGCTATTTTCTGGTTCTTATTCCATAATTACCCAAATAATTATCATGGAAAAGAAAACAAAAATTACAGGTATAATATGGATTTTATCAGCTGCTTTGAACTTGGGGCTAAATTTTGTACTTATACCCTATATAGGTATTATAGGAGCAGCGGTTGCAACATTATTTGCGTTTGCTGTTTGTTTTGCTTCCACTTCATATTTTTCTTTTAAATTATTTAAATTCAATATAGACTTTGTGTACATATTTAAATGTTTATTTGCTTCACTCGTGATGTGCTTTGTAATCATTGAATTTAATCCATCTGGAACATTTGATGTATTAGCAACAATAGCAGTAAGTGTTGTTGTTTATTTTGTTTTACTTGGATTACTAAAAGGATTTAAAAAAGATGAAATTATGTTTTTCAAAAATATGCTTAATCCCTGATCAGGGCAAACTTTTGATGAACTTTTTCATAACATCATAATGGGCATCTATAACTTTATCCACACCAGCGAATCGAGCAAAGTTAGTTGTTAGTTCTTCCGTTATATAGTCTTCCAGCATTTCGATAGCATAGCTATTAGGTCTTATATTTTCAAACATTGTTTTCAATGCCTCTGAAACTTTTGGAACATTTAACCTGTCGGCTATATAGCCTACCGAAGTACGTTCAAACGCATCGATTCCCCTGACATTAAGGGATTCTGATACGCCCCTTCCCCTTCCATCCTCGTGAAGCAAGATCGATGTTTTTCTTTTGCTTAAAAAATAAAGGTGGGCATGAACTCTATATCCCACGTGCAAATCACAATCATCATAAAATTGAATTTTGTCTAGATTATATGAAGTATCCACAACATTATATCCTAATTCATCAGCTTCTCTTTTAATAGCCATATTATTTTTTTCATCGGCTTTTGAAGTAAATTCATCGGCTTCAATTCCTCTGTGAAAAGAACAATACAATTCCGAATCAGGGAATAAGTTTTTTAGCATTTTTAGTATTTTAACATTCTGTATCCTATAAATATGATCTTGGGCAGGGGTGAATACAAGTTTTTTAATTTCCTTAGGCCTTTCAATATTCTTGCCTATCGAATCTAAATCATACCATACAGGGCAACCTGTCATCAAAACGTTGTTAATTCCATTGCGCTTTAAAGCTTCTTTTGTCAAATAATCACGGCAACTAATGAATTCCACTTCATTGCTGATGCGGCTTAGTGCATTCAATGATTGTTGGTTGAAGCTATAATTCTTTAAAGTTAAGTAGTCCCCTGGGATACCTTTCCATCCTAAACCCATTGGTATTATAGGGACCTTAATGTCTTTTAGATTGGGCATAAGCTTATAGATCCCTGGATAAAAATGAGGTTGAAAACCAGGCCCACCATTTATAATTATTCCTGAACTTTCATTTACTAAATCGATATGTTCTTCCAGTGATTTCCAGTGTGGGAGTTGAATTAATTCATGTTCAGGTTTATGGTGTTTTAGTAATTGACTGCATCTCTCAGTTATTAAAAAATCGCCTATATTTTTTTTGGCACCAGTCAGCACGATGTACATATAAATCTCCATTAAAATTAAATAATTATACTTTATGCCAGGAAATCAAGTCATCTTCTAAAATATCCTTAGTAATTTCTCGTCCCAACACTTTGTCCAGATCAGCAGGAGAAATACCGGTCCCTGGCCTTTTGAAAGTAACTTTCTCTCGAGTAAGAATTTCACCTTTCTTCATACTGACTTTAGCTACAATACTTCGACGAGCCTGTTTCCTCGACTCCTTTTCACATTCCAATGGATGTTTATAGTACTGGCCACTAATTTTTTGAAGCAGATTGATGTTATTAACAAACATCTTCAGATCATCAGGATCCATTGCATGGTAATGGTCATTACCAGGAAGTGTTTTGTCCAGAGTAAAGTGTTTTTCTATTACTTTTGCACCATACAGGTAAGCTGTAGTAAGAGTCATCATCGTTTCATCGGGTCGTGTATGGTCTGAGTAGCCGATTAGATGGTCTGGGAACACTGCTTCTAAATGTTTGATCATATTCAAATTGGCATCTTCATAGTCTGTTGGGTAATCCAACACACAATGCATTAAGCAAAGCTCTTTATTACCTGTCTTTAACACAGTGTTTGCAGCTTCCTCTATCTCGCCCAATGTGGATGCTCCGGTAGCCAACAATATGGCTTTACCTTTCTTTGCTATATATTCTATAAATGCTAAATTAGTCAGATCAGAGGATGAAATCTTGTATAGTGGCATTAGATCATATAGGTAATCTGCAGACTCAAAATCAAAAGGTGTGGACAGGAATATTATTCCTTGAGTGCGGCAGTGATCGGCAAGCTCTTTATATTCCTGCAATCCGAATTTATCAAATTTGCTAAATAGTTCATATTGTGAACCGGTTGCTTCTTCACTTCGATCCCAATAGGCAGGAGAATTTTTTGAAGCAAGTTTTTCTGCTTTATATGTCTGGAATTTAACCGCATCCGCACCGGCATTAGCAGCTTCTTTTATCATAAGTTTAGCTGCTTCGAGTGTGTCTATATCCTCTTTGGTTGCAATGTCGTAATAGTTGACACCAATCTCTGCGATAATGAATGGTTTTGAAGTTTCTGATATTTCCATATTGTTAAAATTTAATACTTTCATTTTCATCCCATTCTTTATATTTGTCGAAGATCAATCTTAAAGTTCGATCCATGCCTCCTTTTAGATCAGCTTTTAGGAGATTCTCGTTTATTTTCTTGCGCAAATCATAGTTCTCGATCAATTCTTTTATGGCTGAAGCAATATCTGCTTCCGATACAGCATATTCCATTCCAAGATACATAATGCCTTTCAGGTAATGTACAAACAGGTGTCTGGACTCTCTTTCATTTTGAGATATTGAAATAAAAGGAGTGCCAATGCTTGTAATTTCATAGATCGTCCTTCCATTGGATGTGAGTACAATGTCTGTATTGAATATCTCTTTAGCCATCATGTTGACATTTTCTTTGACAGTAATGTGGAACCCTTCTTTTAAGAGCTGGTCTACATAAGCATAAAGTTCTTCCTTTGGTCCGTATCCCAAACCCATTATTACAGTTACACCCACATCTTTGAAGTTAAGAGATTTTATTGATTTAAGAGTTCTCAAGGTTAGATTGCTTGGGTCAGTTCCTCCAAAAGTGATCATTATATTTTGTACAGATTCGTTTGTCTTTTTAGTAGGCACAAGATAGAATTCATCTCTTAGGCATACATATTTATGACCGAAATAGTGATTCTCAGGAGGGTAACTATGTTCATACAAAGAATTAATAACAATATTTGCGTGTTCGGAACCTTCACCCAAATCCTCAAAATTGACAACGAAGTGTCCCATACTTTTCAATTTAGTCACATAGTCTGTGTTTGTATCCAATATATCGTTAATGATGATATCAGGATTGATTTGTTCTAACTTTTCAAATAGATTTTCATCATTATCAAAAGTAACGATGGTAAAGTTGGATGAACTTACTTTTTCAACACCAGCTCTTTTATTCTCATCCATTAAAAACAGAACTTCATTTTTGAAAGCAAGTCTGCTTGCAAGGGTGATAGTTCGATAAACATGGCCCAAACCAATTTCAGAATCACCATCTACTCGAAACACGATCTTTTTTCTTTCTAATGAATTTTCTGCGATCATCCAATCTTCATAAGTATCTATATCTATGCTTTCTTCGGATGGAAC
Organism: Methanococcoides methylutens; assembly: GCF_000765475.1. Classification (NCBI taxonomy): domain Archaea; kingdom Methanobacteriati; phylum Methanobacteriota; class Methanomicrobia; order Methanosarcinales; family Methanosarcinaceae; genus Methanococcoides; species Methanococcoides methylutens. Next base: position 836,735 of record NZ_JRHO01000014.1, on the reverse strand, counting down.
TTCAAATAATGAGAGCTTTTCTCCAATACGGTTGTGTTCAGAAATAGAATTCCTCTTAGATATCAAGAAAGAACCAGTTTCTCTATAAATTGGATCAAGGTATTGTCTGTTCTTTCTTTCTTTGTAGAGGGGTGTAAAATGCCCATCTTTTTTAGTCCAGCATAGGTGGTGATCTGCTTTCACACTTATCAAAGTGTCGAATTCTTCATTTAATATTAATTCGATTGCTGTATCTATCGTTTCGGCTTTTAATAGTGGAGATGTAGGTTGAAGAGTAATTGCGAAATCATATTTTTTCTTTTCTACATTTTCGATGCAATTTAATGCATGATTAATCACAGGGTCTAATGTGATGTCGTCTCCTGCTAGTTTTCTTGGTCTTTTAATTACTTCTGCGCCATATAGTTCTGAAACATATGATATTTCATCGTCATCTGTAGAAACCACTACTTTTTCAATATACTTTGAGTTTAATGCATTTTGAATTGAATACGATATTAAAGGTTTCCCTGCCAATAATTTTATGTTTTTCCGTGGTATACCTTTGCTTCCGCCTCTAGCCGGAATTATTGCAATGATTTTTGGTTTCATTTTATGGCCATTAAATTTTGTATATGTCAAGACTTTTTGTTAATGATGCATATGTATCTTATATAGTATTTTCTCTATCTATTATCTGATTCAAGATAAAGTTATGATGAATGCAGCTTGTTCTTCATACTATATGGGAAAATTCAGTGCAATTTGTATCTATAGGGGATATTCTTAAGTGGGGATTAGTTTTTTTATCCAGCAAGAATATTCAAATAGAAAAACATGAAGCATTATGAAATATTGAAATAATAAAGGAAGTTTCGGTAATGTATGAGATGTCTGTAAAAACAATCTGTGAAAAAATCTGGGAGTTAGAAGATAAATATGGTTTATTGCACAAAGACATTCAGGGAGTCAAAGTCTGGCAGATTTCAAGATTTCTAATATATTCTGAAATTGCTCAAAAAACAGGAGTTTTTACAAAACCTCATACTACAAAGGATAGTTTAAAAGATAATATCAAGGCTTTTCCAAGTTATTTCTACAATGCTATTATAAAAAATCCTTTATCAGGCAACTATGAAAAAGATGTTTTAGTATTTGATCACCCTCGAAAAATATTAGTGGATGGTGAATACATAGACATTTATACAAAATATCTTCTAGATGATCTGGAAGCAAGTCAATATGAAGTCATTGAAAGTCCGTATTTGAGTAAACATTTTTCTAAAAATGAGATGCACCGCAAATATTTGGACCGAATGTTATTGTTATCCTATCTTTATACAAAAATAAGTAATATAAAATTCACAACTAAGGAACTTAATTGGATAGATTCATTAGAATATGAAATAAACAGTCATTTTAATATTGATTTAAATTTTAAAAATTTTTTTTCCGAATGGATAATTCAGTTCAAATGCTATTATAAGTTCTACGAGAAGTTGCTTCAAAAAAGAAACCCTTCTACAATATTTGTGGTTGTTTCATATGGAACTTATAACATCCCTCTAATATCTGCAGCCAAAGATAATGACATTCAGGTCATAGAAATACAGCATGGTACAATTAGTCCCTATCATTTAGGTTATAATTTCCCAAATTGTAATCAAGAGCTAGCGTATTTCCCGGATATTTTTTATTCATTTGGGACTTATTGGAATGATATTGTTAATTTTCCTATATGTAAAAAAAACATTATCTGTTATGGATTTCCATACATGAGGACAAGAAAAGAAAAATATAACAAAGCAATGAAAAAAAAGAAACAGATATTGTTCTTGTCTCAAGGTGCAATAGGAAAAGAACTGGCAAAATTTGTATATGAAGCAGCTCAAGTTTTGGATGAATATAATATAGTATATAAGTTGCATCCTGGTGAATATGACCGATGGGAAAAAGAATACAATGAACTAGTATTAGCAAATCATCTAAAAAATGTAGAAGTTATTAGTGACAATAAAAAAGAACTTTACCACTATTTTGCTGAATCTGAATATCAAATTGGAGTGTTTTCTACTGCTATCTATGAAGGGTTAGCTTTCAAATGTAAAACATTGCTAGTTGACTTACCAGGAATTGAATACATGAGTTCTCTTATTGAAAAGGAAATAGTAACTAAAGTAACTAATGTTGAAGATTTAAAGTGCCAAATCGAATTCTTTGAACCTAAATATTATGATGAAGATTATTTTTTCTCTGAGAAAAAAAACCACTTGGCAAAAATAAAAAATTGAGCTATTATGGGGTGTTTTCAATATTAATTTTAAATTATTGAATAGATGTTCTTTCAATATAATAATATTTTTAAATTTAATAATATATCTATAATTGGCTATTAAAATCTGGCATCATATCATAAATTAATATTTAAAGATTCCTTTACACTATTTTTAAAAAGGTTAAAATTTGTATCAAACCCAAACTTTTGTGCATGCAACTCCGCTTTCTTTGAAAGTTCATCATACACTGAGCTGTCATCTAATGAATAAATTGCTTCTACCCATTGGTCAATGTCGTAAACATCATCGATTAAAATACCGCCTTCTCCGACAGCTTCAGGAAGGCCGCCCAGATTGCTGGCAATGCTTGGAATTCCATTTATCCCAGCTTCTATAATTGTTCTTCCAAATGGTTCAGGCCATATGACAGGAGCAAGCAATATTCTGGTGTTCGAATACACCTCATCCATATTTTTAGTCCATCCCAGAGAATTGACGTTGTGTATGTTGTTTATGGTTTTTGTACACAACAGTCTTTTCCCGGCACCTACAGCAAGAAATTCTTTTTCAGGGATTGATTTTGCAATCTTTAAGAAGATATCTAAACCTTTGATCTTTGTTGGTTTAATCATAGTTATATATTTTTTAGATTGCTTGTCACTTTCATATTTAGACATATCAATACTTGGATACATAACAAATGGTTCAATACCAGACCATTCTTTTGTGACATTTGCAACGAATTTGCTATTGGCGATCACAAGATTTGAATGTCTTATTGCATCAATATTCCATTCTAACCATTTATCCAGATTTAGAAAACGTAACTTGTTTTGTAGGGGAATACAATTTTGACATTGTCTGTTGCAATTTGTTCCATTGATGAATGCTATCGGGCAGAAGTGCTCATAGCTCCTGATAAAGAAAATTGAGGGAATCTTATATTTAACTGCAATATCGATCGTGGGTGGTGCAAAATTAAGTTGTGTTAAAATTAAATCTGGTTTAATGTCATTGATTTTTTCATCCAGAATTTTTTTCCAATATTTAGCCTGTAAAATTATAGGGAACAAGCAATGCTTGTCATAGACGGGGACCTTGTTAACAATAATTTTGATTTCATCTGAATACTTTATCTCATTATTTTTTCCCGATTGAAGGACATAGATCTCATGCTTTTCCGCCAATTTTTTAGCTATACTCATTAATGAAAGCTCAGCTCCTCCTCCAGGCGGATCAAAATGTTGTACTGAAATTAAAATTTTCATTATCAACTAACCTCTATGAACCCTTCATAATTTAACGTGTTAATCTCAATATGACTGGACATCCACAAATATCATCACACTTGTGTTACCTGATACACATCTTCTGTTTTTTCTGCAACTTCATCCCAATCCATTAATTTTTTAGAACTATCTCTCTTTGTGTCGACATTTGAAATTAACATTTTAATTTCACCACTAAAACTCTCTTTGGAAATTGGTATGTCTACACCGACACAATATCCTCCATCCACAAACTCATCCAGCGCACTCCCCCTTGCCACAATACACGGAGTTCCAGAAGCCAGAGCCTCCGCCACAGTTATCCCGTATGCCTCATGCTTTGACAGCATCAAAAAAACATCCGCTGATGCATAGCATTGCAGCAGTTCATACCTTGAGATGCCCTTTAACCATTCGATGCGATCAGAAACACCAACTTGATCGGCAAGGTTGCGAAGTTCGTCTTCATAGGGTCCTTTTCCAACTATCCTGAATCTGAATCCGGTAAGTTCTGGCAAAGCCTGAATTATGTACTGTACGCCCTTGTATTTTTCCAGGCGTCCCACATAAAGGAGCGTCTTTTCATCACTTTCATCTTTCTGGGGCTTAAGTTTCTCAAATTCTGCAAGATTTATTCCGTTGGGAATCTTTTCGATCTTACCACTGACATTGAAATCATCAGTTACAAGTCCTTTTTCAAATTCGGATACGCATATTATTGTATCGGCTCTGGTAAAGATCATCCTGCCAAATAATTTGTATGGTTTGTGCAACAAGTTCCTAAAATAAGTGTGGCCGCTGCGGTGGTAATGCGGGGTGAAAACGAACTTGTTTCCGGGTTTGGCAAGTGCTGCAAAGAAGGCAGGGAATGCATGATAGCTATGTGCGTGGACCACATCATATTCCCGGGATTTTAAATATGAATATACCTGTGGAGCAAGGAAATAGGCATTTCCCGGGGCAAATGACTTGAATCTGATGACATTTACACCATTGATTATCTCTTCTTTTGGCAGTTTGCCACTGGGGTCGGTTGTGATAACATCGACAGAATGTCCCTTCTGGGCCAGCCTTTCACTGATCTCTTTAACATGAGTTTCCACTCCTCCGATGTCTGGAGCATAACGGGGACATATCTGTGCAATCTTCAATGTTTTACCTCTTTAGGATATTCATGCATTAGTTTAATATAAAGATGATGCAATTTTAGGTTAGATGCGGTCTGAAAAGAAGATATGTATTGTGGGACCTTCAAAGCGTTTTATCAGTGGTATCAGTTATTATACGATCAGATTAGCAAACGCGATGTCAGAACGTTATGATGTTTCAGTTATCTGCTTCAGGCAATTGCTGCCTACATTCCTGTTTCCGGGAAAGGAACACGTTGGGAAGGATATTTCCACCCTGGATTTCAATTCCGATGTTGAGGTCTTTGACGGGATGGACTACAATAATCCGTTTACCTGGTTCAAAGCTTATCGTTTTTTTAAAAAACAGGATCCTGATGTTGTAATATTGCAGTGGTGGACATCTTCGGTAGCTCATATGCACCTTTTGCTGAAACTGTTTTCCAGCTTGGGCAAAGAAACAAAGGTGGTCATTGAGTTTCACGAAGTTGTGGATCCCTTTGAAGAAGCCATTCTGCCAATTCGATTATACTCTAAATTGATGGGAAAAAGTCTCCGTAAGGACCTGGATGCATACATAACCCATTCAAGGTCAGATCAGCAACTGGTTGCTGAAAGATATGACATCGACATGGAAAAGATCCATGTGATTCCCCATGGTCTCTATGACCAGTACGGGGAACCTTTGGAAAGCAGGGATGCAAAAGCAAGTCTTTCCATAGAAGAAGAGTTTGTTATCCTCTCGTTTGGCCTGATCAGAAAATACAAAGGCATACCTTATCTTATAGAGGCCTTTGAAGAGCTGCCTGAGGAAATAGCTCAAAAAAGCAGGTTGCTAATTGTCGGTGAGGTTTGGGAAGGCCGTAAAGAGCTTCTGGAACAGATAGAACGATCCCCTTATTCAGAAAAGATAACATTAGTTGATGAGTACGTGTCCGATGACATGATTCCTACCTACTTCAGTGCAGCAGATGTGCTGGTCTTGCCATACCTTCGGGCATCCCAGAGTGGGATTGCTCATATCGGAATGTCTTTTGGGAAGCCTGTGGTCGTTTCAGAGGTAGGTGGACTTAAGGAATCAATGGCTGATTACAAAGGAACTTTTTTTGTGAGGCCACAGAATGTTGATGATATAAGGGAACAGATCCTCAGACAATTTGGTAATACTGACAAGTACGACCCACCAGTCAGGACATGGGATAAGATCATGGAACTTTTTCAAAGATCGATCTTAAACGATTAAATGTTGTGCATGAGGCATTATTTGCAACTTATGTTAAATTTAGATTTGTGTGGGCAATTATTACAAAATGCTTATATCATACTATCACTAAACTGGAAGCCTAAATGGAAATTATGAATGCATGGTGATCATATCAGGTGTAATATATGGCTAATGAGATGAATGAGAAATTTAGGAACAGCCTTCCCTATTTTGCAGGGATCTTTATTGCTTTTATAATAGCATTATATATACGAACTATACCCGATGCAAGTGTTTTTATTACCTCCGATTTTGTACGCTTTGGAGGAAATGATCCCTGGTATCATCTCAGAAATGTGGAGAACATTCTTCATAACTTCCCAAATATGCTGTGGTTCGATGCATACACGCAGTATCCATATGGCACTGAGCAGATATTTGCTCCCCTATTTGATATGACGCTTGCAACGATCATCTGGATGCTTGGGCTCGGATCACCAAGTCAGGATCTGATCAATACTGTGTGTGTTTATTACCCTGCATTCCTCGGAGCCTTTGTGGTAATTCCTACCTATTTCGCTGCCAAATGGGTCTTTGGTGACCGTAAGATCGGCTTGATGGCAGCAATTCTCATTGCAATAGCTCCAGGTCAGTTCCTGTCCAGGTCAATGATGGGGTTCAATGACCACCATATCTCGGAAACCCTTTTAAGCACTATCACAGCCATGTTCCTGATCTTGGCACTAAAAACTGCCAGGCAAAATCCCTTTAGTTTCGAGGATATAAAAAACAATGAACTTTCTTCATTAAAAAAGACACTTCCTTATTTTGTTCTTACAGGTCTTGCATTAAGCGCATATATGACAGCATGGACAGGCGGAGTTTTCTTTGCTTTCATTATAGGAGTATACATTGCCATCCAGCACATCATTGACCATCTGAGCGACAGGTCAACTGACTATCTGGCAATTGGCGGTATGATCATATTTGCTATTGCTTTTGTAGCTGTTTTAATAACGCCACAACTTGGTGGCTATGGAAAATCACTTCCTATCAAAGGACTGCTCGCTGGTTTTTTTGCATTCCCCATACTTACGGGGATCTCTCTTTCATTTAAAAACAAAGACTTGAAGGCGTATTACTATCCGGCTTTTATCCTATTGTTATCTATTTTAGGGATCTTGATGGCAAAACTACTCTTGCCTTCTGTTTATTCTCTGATAACCCGGATATCCGGTTTCTTCCTGACATCCGGGGGCGGCCTAACAATCGCCGAAGCATCCCCTCTTCTTTCCGTAGGCGGCCAGTTCTCCATCGCTCCCTTCTGGGGCAACTTCACAACCCTTGGATTCATTTCACTAATTGCAATAATCTTCCTCGGCTATGAAGCATTCAAGAAGAACAACACTCCTGAAAGGACATTCCTGCTGGTATGGACCTTCATGATCATCTGGGCCATGCTCCAGCAGAACCGTTTCGCATACTATTATTCAGTAAACGCTGCGATCCTCTCTGCTTACGTCGGCATCAAGATATTGGAACTTGCAGGCTGGAAAGACCTGCTCGAGGATCTCAAATTAAAGGACAAGTTTGACATTAAGAACATCAAGATCTGGCATGTGCTTTCAGTTCTGGTGATCTTACTCGTTTTCATGTATCCAAGCTATGACATGTCAATGCAGCAGTCCCAGTACACCGGTGGTCCCAATGGATACTGGATCGAATCTACCATGTGGCTGAATTCCAACACACCTGACCCGGGACTGGATTATTACGAAAGCTATGAGATTCCGGCAAAGGGTGAGAGCTACCAGTATCCTGATACTGCATATGGTGTTATGTCCTGGTGGGACTATGGTCACTGGATAGAGGTCATTGGACATCGTATCCCGAACGCCAATCCGTTCCAGCAGGGAGTTGGTGGCAGAAGGAACAGCATCGAGGAAGAGAACAAGCCCGGTGCATCCACTTTCTTCACAGCACAGTCCGAAGAAGAGGCCACAGCGGTCCTTGAGGCTGTCCATCCTGATCCTGAGAAGGCAGGTGCACGATACATCGTCTCTGATGTGGAGATGGCAACCGGTAAGTTCTATGCCATGAGCGCATGGACGCTTGATACGGCTGACTATTACATTCCTGTTCAAACCGATCAGGGAGTGCAGACCGTGCCCGGGCCAAGGTATTTCAATTCCATGGAATCACGCCTTCATATCTTCGATGCGAGGGGAATGGAACAATACCGTATGGTGCACGAATCTCCTGCTGGTAATTCCGCTGAGACTGGCTATAAGAACATTTACAATATGCTCTTTGAAGGAAACCTCGCTCTGGAAAATACCGGATATGTCAAGATATTCGAGTATGTCGAGGGTGCACAGATCGTTGGTGAAGCACCTGAAGGTGAGGATGTGACAATTTCGGTAACCATTCTGACCAACATTGGCAGGACCTTCGTATACTCACAGTCAACCGTTTCGGATGGCACTTACTCCTTTACGGTACCATATTCCACACAGGGTCCGATCGATGGCGAGACTCAGTTCGATACCATGCCGGTTGGACCTTACAAGATAAGCTACGGTACTGTTCAGGAAGAAGTGGATGTCAGTGAAAGGGACGTACTGGATGGAAATGTGATAGAGGTATGATGCACAGCTTCTGTGCATTTTCCCACCAATGATGGATTAATTATTGGTGGTTTAACCTCTTATAATTTAATAATGAACGTTTATTGAAGGATCGATAAGAATCTGTGTTTGATCGTCATAAGGAATGTTGTAAATGGATGTCAAAAAAGCTGTAATTCCCGCTGCAGGTCTTGGGACCCGGTTCCTGCCGGTGACAAAGTCCATGCCAAAAGAAATGCTTCCAATAATCGATAAGCCGGTGATCCATTATGTTGTGGAGGAGGCTATTGCATCGGGCATCGACGACATTATATTTGTCACAGGAAGGAGCAAACGTTCCATTGAAGATTATTTCGATGGTTCTCCAGAGCTGGAGATGCACCTTAAGGAAAAGCATAAGGACGAACTTCTGAAAATGGTGGAGGATATCTCTTCCATGGTGGATATCCACTACATCAGGCAGAAAGAGCCAAGGGGGCTTGGAGATGCTATTATGACCGCAGAGAAGCACATCAGTGGAGATCCTTTTGCAGTCCTCCTTGGTGATGATATCATTGTCAATCACACTCCCTGTATCCGACAGCTCATCGAGGTCTTCCAGAAATATAGGTGTTCTACCATTGCAGTTGAAGAGGTCCCAATGGAGAAGGTCAGCAGTTATGGTATTATAAAGGGTAAGCCACTGGAAGAGTCACTGTGCATTCTCGAGGACATTGTGGAAAAGCCTTCCATTGAAGAAGCTCCATCGAACATAGGTGCCATAGGCAGGTATGTGTTCACGCCTGAGATATTCGATTGCATCAGGGATGCAGGAACAGGTGTAGGTGGAGAGATCCAGCTTACGGATGGTATTCGTATGCTCAATGACACACAGAAGGTCTATGCTCACAAGTTCGCAGGCAAACGATACGATACAGGCGATAAGTTGGGATATGTACAGGCAGTTATCGATTTTGCACTTTGCAGTGAGGATTTCGGTCCTCAGGTGAGGGATTACCTGAAGGCAATTCCGGACCTGTGACCGTTGAACCATTTCGGTCACACAATTCTTTTCTTTTTTCCGCTACTTACAAATATTATCATGTAAAACCTACATCACAGGTGACAACATTGGAAAGTAAGATCAAAGGAAAGGCATGGATTTTTGGCGATGATATTGACACGGATGTTATCATTCCGGGAAAATATCTCCGAACCACTGATATGCAGGTATTTGCTAACCATGCGATGGAAGGCATTGACCCTGATTTTTCTAAAAAGGTCGAGAAGGGCGACGTCGTGGTCGGCGGGAACAACTTTGGCTGTGGTTCCTCAAGGGAGCAGGCAGCTCTTGCCCTTAAGTATGCAGGGGTCTCCTGTGTCGTCGCGAAATCATTCGGGCGCATCTTTTTCCGGAATTCCATCAATGTCGGACTTCCCTTAATGGAAGCTGACATTGAATGTCAGGAAGGGGACACTGTGGAAGTTGACCTGCTTGAAGGAAACGTCAGCGTCAACGGGAAAGATTTCAAGGGCAACAAACTTCCGGATTTCCTGCTTGAGATCCTCACAGATGGTGGGCTCGTGGCACATCGCAAGGCTTTACAAGAAAAGGACAAATAAAGTGGCTCATGATATTTCCAGATGAATACAAGTATGTAGGTGTGACCGGGATACACCCTGATGATACAGAGGAGAACATCATCTATTTCCTTTCCGAATACATGGTCGTTGAGCACCAAGTTGGTGAGGATGATATCGAATATTCCATCTATCATGTAACAAAGCAAGGCGATGACCTTTTGCGTGATGTGGAAAAGCTTGACCTCGTTGCATCAGGTGAACAGGTCATAAAGTATGACGCAAAACTGAACATAAAGGACCGTGCACAGCTTATTGAAATCGCTGCAGGCCTCTGCAAGGATGGTGTCAGTACCGTCATATTCACAGGTGTGGACAATCACGTGACGTTCGTGCATGAACCCTCACTGTCTGAGATCATAGACATCGAGATCGTCGATGTGATCCCTCCGGAACCCTCATGGCTTTCCCACGTGGTACGAAGGCTTGAGGCAAGTGGCATATTCGGGGACTTCGGAGTGCACTTTACTGAGAACGTTATAGATCTCTCCCAGTTCGAAGGTCCTAAGACGGTATTCCCTTGTTCCTGTTCCGGGCTTAAGGGCAAGTTCCTTGATTGCGATACAATAACAGAGGATGGCACTCTGCTCGTGGGATGCGAGATATCTAAAAAGCTTTTTGAGACCAGATTCCCGGATGTTGAGTATTCACTGGTGAACATATGTCCTTTCAAGTCCGATATCTTCGAACCCACAAAGCCTTTTATCACCAGGTGCTGTCGCTCCGAGAAGTCCGGGCGGGTTACCATTAACGGTATCGAAGGCGTTGTGGTCCACTGGGGCGCATCTGAGTTCTTTGTGGCAGAAGCTGTCAGGGACCTGGCACTGGACCTTGCGGAGAAGAGGAAGTGAATCATGTCTGAAAAAATGAGAGTTGCAGTGGTTGAAGGTGATGGTATCGGTAAGGAGGTCATCCCTGCGGCCGTAGAGGTCCTTGATGTATTTGGTCTTCCAATCGAAAAGGTTCCGCTTGAATTAGGATATGGAAAGTGGGAGAAATGTGGGGTAGCTATCGATGACGATGACCTTGATGTGCTGAAAAGCTGTGATTGTGTTCTTTTTGGAGCGATCACCACACCGGCTGATCCCAATTACAAGAGTGTGCTCCTCACAATACGCAAAGAGCTTGACATGTATGCGAACATCCGTCCGATCAAACCTCTTCCCGGTGTAACAGGTGTGACCGGAAAAAGTGATTTCGATTTTGTGATCGTGAGGGAAAATACCGAAGGTATGTATTCATCCATCGAAGAGATTCATGATGATGTGGCATATACGAAAAGGGTGGTTTCCCGGAAAGGATCCGAGCGGATCGCAAAGAGTGCCTGCAAGCTAGCCAAAGAGCGACGGAATGATCTTATGATCGTTCATAAATCCAATGTACTGAAGTCGGATACGTTATTCCTGGATGTCTGCCGTGAGACCGCAAGGTCAGAAGGAGTTGATCACAGGGATATGCTGGTGGATGCAATGGCATATAGCCTGATGACATATCCTGAGAGGTATGATGTTGTTGTCACGACCAATCTCTTTGGTGACATACTGAGCGATATGTCAGCAGCACTTGTTGGCAGTCTGGGGCTTGCTCCCAGTGCGAACATAGGGGATAAATATGCTTTCTTTGAGCCGGTACATGGTAGCGGTCCTGATATTGCAGGTAAAGGTATTGCAAACCCGATAGCAGCTATCCTGAGTATGAAGATGATGCTGGAATGGATGGGTTATCAGAAAGAAGCAGACCTCGTTGAAGAGGCTGTAGGCAAAAGCATACTTGAAAAAATAACTACTCCTGACCTTGGTGGGGATGCCAGTACCATTGAGGTTGGCAGGGCAATTGCAAATTACATAAAGGACATGCTGGATAGATGATCCCATCCGGTTGACTTTTTATTATTTTTATAATTTGTTCATTTAGTTTTTATCAACTCATTTTGAAAACCATCGATTTTCGGATTTGACTACATTAATTTGAATCTCTTAGGTTAACTCTCTGTTTCTGTCACGTGGCCCCAAGCAGGGATGCAACGCCTGATGTTGTGAACACTGCGCTGAAAGCCGAAATCCATGTCATAATCACAAAATCTGTCGTTGAACGGAGGACATGCCCCCCGTCAACAAATCGGATTAGCAGCGCTGACATGAGTGAATGTGCTATCATGATGAACAATATCATAGCCGAAAGAAGTTCTATACTCCCTATGTCCGTGTTCAGGATCATTCGCATACCCATCCCTTCTGGCATCGAAATTGTCGTGAACATGTCCTGCATAAGGTCAACGACTCCAAGTGAGATATAAAGGGTAAAACCGATTCCTGCTGTAAGTCCGTATAGTACTCCTACAAGATTGGAAGCAGACTGGTACCTTTTTTTTCTCAGATTTACGATGCGGTGGAAGTTTGTGGCGATCATATCACCGATCACTTCCGGCTGTCCACCGAGTTTGGTGGCTTCAACGAACATGGCGCTAAACCGGTGTATGAGGTTGCTTCCGGTGCTGGCTGAAAAGAAGTCCCATGACTTACTTTTGTCCACACGGGTGTTTATTCTCTTGAAAAGTGCATTAACATCATCAGTAAGTGGGCCAAAGTCATGTATACGCAATGATTTAAGTGCCTCGTCGATAAGTCCTCCTCTTGCACCTGCAGAACTTCCAAGGGACCTGATGAACGAGGAATAGTTCTCATCCTTACGTTTGATCTCTTTTTCAATTGTTTTTGCAACATGGCCTATATATACCAGTGGTGTCATTACTGCTGCAACAGCAATAGGCAGTTCCAGTTTGCCGTATAATATGACAGCTATGGCGACGATAATACAGCCTGCAAATGAAATTGGGATGGACTGGTATAATTTTGTCTTGGCTTTTGTTGTTATTTTTGTCTGTTGCCAGATAGGGTCTTTCGGGACCTTTGATTTTGTAAAAGTGATCATCACAATATCAGTTACTACGAAAACACTAACAACTATGCTCATCAGCAGAACAGCATCCATTCCGGTAATGACAGGTATGATCACTGCAAAAGAAGCAAGGAATATCAGTGCCATAATAAGGGAAACGAACAGTTCCTTGATGACCTCTATTGCATAGAGTGCTCCGTTGTATATCGATTCATACTCGTTCATTACGACATTCTGTTCTGCAGCAAGGAAAACTTTGATATCCTCTCCTGACTGGAGGCCATGTGCAAACCTGTCCAGAAAGTCTTCATAAAGGACAGAGGGAGTTCTCTTTGATGTAAATCGGCATGCATCGGAAAGGCTCATGTTCCATACTGTGACAAGGTTGTATATCTTTTCACTTTCCTTTGCAAGGAACTTGTAACTCTCATTTTTGGAAACTATCTTTATTATATCCAGCCTTGGTGTCTCAGCTGTGGATATTGCCCCCATCTGTGTGATGTAGTAGTGCATGTTGTTATCGATCTGTGCAGCTTTACTTCCAAGTATCGCAAAAGGGTAGTAGAATGCAAAAATAATGCATATAACTGGAATAAGTGCAGGAATGATCTGAGCGCTTCCAGTGAAGAGGCCCGGTAACAACACATAGATAAGGATCGAGAAGATAAATCCAAAAGACACTACTGGCAAAGCTATTTTTTTCACATAAGCTTTAGGTTCCATTTCCAGTGCGTTGAATGCCTTTTGAAAGTCCATTTATCTGTCCTCATATTGCAAAAGGCAGTCCTTCAACACCATACTTGTAGAAGTTGATAATGATCTCAAGGACATCGTAGTAATCCTTGATCTCTCTTTCTTTCATCTCTTCCAGTATTCTTGCCCGCAACATCAGTTCCTTGTATATCTGCCTCTTGTCCTCATATCCGAGTTTGGTTGCGATCTTATTCTCAAGGATGAAACTGTTATTAATACCCCTGAAATTATGGGTGTCGGTATCCGGATCCCACTGGAAAACGGCTCTTGTAACGACACCGCCTGCATCTTCATAGTATCCTTCTATCTCTTCAATAGCAAGGCACCGCCTGATGATTTTTCCGTTTCGATATACTGCTTGTAATATCATTGCAACATTGAGGTTATCAATGAAGGTAACGGGAATATTTATCGGGTCACCGGTAAGACGCTGGATCATCTTTGTGACAGCAGATGCGTGGAATGTTGCCATTACTGCGTGACCTGTTTGCATGCCCTGAAAAGCTACTGCTCCTTCCTCCCCACGTATTTCACCCACAATGATATAGTTCGGTCTGGACCGCAGAGCTGCTTTCAGGAGTGCAAAAGTGTCGACCCTTGAGTCCGGTGGTCCGTCCTCACGGGTTATCAGCTGCTGCCAGACTGGCTGTGGTGGCTGCACCTCTGCTGTGTCTTCTGCTGTGAATATCTTGGATTTCGGGTTAACAAATGCAAGGCACGCGTTGAGCATGGTGGTCTTACCACTTGCAGTTTCTCCGCTGAAGAATATACTCATCCCATTCTCAAGGCAGATCCACATGTATGCGGCTATCTCACAACTGATAGCTCCCCACATGATCAGTTCGATAATACTTACCGGAACCTCACTGAACTTACGCATGGTAAAACTGCTTCCGCGCCTGCTTACATCATGACTGTAAACGATATTGATACGCGATCCGTCCGGAAGTGCACCATCGGCGATAGGTCTGGCATCACTTACAGGTCTGCCGATCCTTTCACTCATGCTCCTGAGCCAGTGGTCAAGGCCTTCCTCATTTCCAAAAGAAAGGTCTGTTTTCATCATACCCAGTATCCTGTGGACGATAAAGACTCCGGATATTCCTATGCTGTGTATGTCCTCAAGGTGGGGGTCCCTGATTATTGGTTCTATGGGCCCTGAACCAATGATATTTCTTTCAATATGGTACTGCAGATTGTTGAATTCCTGCTGGGTAACAGGAATTTTCTTTTGTCTTGCGATGAGTTTCTCTATTAAACTCAACTTATTGTCAGTGGCGATCTGGCCACCTACTCCGATATCCACTACTTCGGTCAAAAGTTTCCCAATGAGTTCCTTCAATTTATCTTCATTCTTTGGGACAGGTTCGTTTGCAGACCTTTCAAGGATTATGTTCATAATGGCATCGTATTTCGCCTTTTCAAGATTATTAAGGGGAGGTTCTATTGTATAATATCCGATCTCTCCCATTTCGGGGGTTCCGTACAGATGAATGAAAACGGGATCTCCCACAGGGAGTATCAGGTTGATGTATCCATCGTCCTGTATATCTTTTGAGAGGCTGGTTACGAACTCAGGGTTATTGCCGGTCCTTTTTACAAAGTCCTTGATGTAAACTCCCAGATGGGGGTTTCTTTGTAATGTTTTTTGATACTCAGCTTCCACTTAATATTCCTCAGCTTGTTTTTTTATACGACGGATGCTATTTCAACGACCAGTCCTACCTTTGGCTCGATCCTGAAACCTATCATCTGCCCCACAGGGCCTTTTGCCCCAGTGAACTTATTCACAATAACTGTACGTTTTACCTCAGAAGCCATTGCCTTTGACTGCAGTGTCATATAAATATCACAGGATGAGCGGAACATCGATGCAAGTTCATTTCCCAGTTCACTGGCTTCTATTGTCAGGATTATGACCTTTCCCATTCCATTAAGCTTTTTGAAGAACGATATCAGTTCCAGACTTTTTTCAGTGTTTGCACTGTACTTTATGAGTGCAGATATTGTGTCTATTACAATGACATCCTTCTCGAATAGTTCTTCTGCACCCATTAATCTTTCAATGAAATCGATCCTTGACTTTGCAGATTGTATAAGGGGTATTACCGGGATATAGAGTAGTCTTCCTTTCAGTAGGTGTGGAGCGATCGGATAGTCAAGCGAGTACATCTGGTTGATATATCCCTTTGTTGTGAGTTGTGTGGAGATGAAAGTAACACTTGTGTCTCCCTCGATCAGGCCGTAGGTAATACGCTGACAGATGGTACTTTTACCTCCTCCACTACCTCCCTCGATGACGACAAGGGATCCCATTGGGAATCCTCCTCCAAGTTTTCTATTGAACTCATCTCTGGGAATCTCGAAAGAACGAATCGATGGCATATTTCCTCTCTTATATCCTGAAATCCATTGAGTCGGACTTTCCATTTTCTGTGGCGATCAGTATTCTGTGATCACCTGTGGTCATTTCATCTGTTACTTTCATATTGACAACAAGTGTATCTCCTGGCCGCCAGAGTACATCCTGATCAAAAAATTCCATCTCTATATTTTCCGGATCAACATGCAGGCCATCTATGAACACGTCAAGGTATTCGGTATCCAGATCAGTCCTGCCAGTGTTTTTTGCATAGAATGTATACTCTTTTGAAGTACTGTCGTATGGTATTATCTTTGGATCGCTGATGATGGTGATGTCTGTCTTTATTTGCTCCGACAGTACCTTGCTGCTTGATGCAGTAGCACCTGTAAGTGACTGGACATTTGCAGACATTACTGCAATAACGGTCATAGCTATAAGAATGGCAGCTATGAAAAATATCATGTGGGTAATTGCAGTCTCAGCCTTCCTGTCTTTGATAAAACAATGGGTATCTGAGCTTTTTAGGAACGCCATATCTACACCTTTTACGATTCACTAGTATAATCTCAGTTTAATTATTAATCCTTTATTTTATCCGGAACACCGCTAAGATATCCGGACACTCCACTATCGGTAATAATTTTCACTCTTTTGTATCCAGGTTTGGTGACATCTTCAACTGCAAATGTTTTTTCCTCTCCTGGATACCATTTTGCAGTTTCCGGGTAATAATCATAATTTAAGAGATGTCCATCTACAAGTATACTTATTTCATCAGAATCAAGGACAATATTCCCGCTGTTGGTCACCTCGACCATAAATGTGGAGTTTTCATCGTCCAATGTCATTGAATCAAGGGATATTCCACTGTTCAGTTTCGTATATTGCATTTCATACCTTATGCTTTCAGCATCGCTTATGACATCATTTGAATTGCTCATCACAGCGTAGGAATTTGTGCCGAGGACAAGGATCGAGACAAAGAATATGGAAATAACAACAGTGGTCTCAAATCCCATAAAGCTCCTCCAACCCATGTTTCACTTTCGCCATCTCCCTGTCGATCATGCTGAGCATGTTCCTGTCAATCTTGCGTCCGCAAAGTTTTTCGATGAAAAGCAGTGACTTTGTGTGATCTTCCGGTAAAAGCCTCCATGTGGGTTTTTCCACATAGTAGTCTATTCCTCTGGCATAGGCCATGATCTCTGATCTGACCTCTTCACTTATCCAGCCAATATCAACATAATAATCAAGAGCATCCATAAGGTTGTTTCTGCCGACACGTTCCATCAGGAACTCTATCCAGTTCAGCAGGACCACGACGCTCATAGGGTTCTTCTTAATGGACTCCAGACGGACTATGGGGTTTCTTGCGCTTGCTTCCTTTCCCCCATTCACCGGCTGTCCGTATTCATCGGTCTGGTTTGAAATAGCCTCATCGGCCACCTGTGATCGTTTTAGAATTGCCTGTTCCACTTTTTCCTGTAGCTCGGAAAGGTCGATCTTCTCAAGTTCGCCTATCCTGCCTGCAAAGGTACTTGTTGTTTGTGCAATATCCACGATGTCCATGTCAAGTTGCTTTTCCCTTTCGTACGCATCCTTGACCTGGGATGCGATCTCCGTAACGCTTTCCTGAAGTGTAACAAGAGAATCTGCAAACACATCCATTTTTGTAGTTATATTCTCTATCTTTGATTCAGTTTCAGCAGGAAGTCCTGGTATCTGTATGCTCTGGTTAAGTCCTTCTACCTCTTTTTGGAGCATCATTACAAAATCAGCAACTTCAGCTATCCTTTTATCAGCTTTTTCAAAACGCTCAATGGTGGCACGACCACCAAGCTCATCTCCAACAAAAGGATTTACCTGGTTCGAGACCAGCTCGTAAAGCGAAAGCAGTTCCAGTACGCTCTGGTCTATCTTTTCCACTGTTGTCTTCACACTCTGGCTTTCTCTCTGGACTGTAGATATGGCTGTATCTACTTTTGAGAGTTTGGACTCAAGCGCTTTGATCTTTTCAGCATTCTCGTTGATCTGTTTATTGTCAACAGGTTCAGTTTCCTTGGTGTTTTCTCCACCTGCACCTGCCGGTGAAGTGAATGAGGGTGCAGCTCCGAAAGGCGAACCTACCGGTGGTCCCGAAGGTGACCCTCCGGGAGAATTAGTGGCATCACCAAAATCAAGGGGGCCTGCTGCAAAAGGGGATTGCGGTGAATCAAACGGAGACGGTTGTGAATCGAAAGGTGAACCTTCCTGTCCGTTGCTCCCATTTTTTCGAAGAATCCCCTTTGTAAGATTCTTCAATTTATTACTGAACCCAGCCATATTTTCACGGAATGCTGTAATTAGACTGTAGATTTAACCTCAAACATATATGTATTAATATAGATGTATCATGCTATTATATAAAAATATTCCAAAAAAAGATGCTTTCCTGTGATGGTTTTTATTCAATCTCCATCACAAGTTTATTTTGCCATCAATGAAAAATGTCGTTTATCAGCCCTGCATTTGTCTTTATATCAGCCGATTATACGTGTTCCAAGGTGTACTCCGGTTATCTCTCCTACTTTTGAACATTCCTGAAGTACGACCTGAAGTACATCTTCGGGATCAGTTCCATCCATTACGATGGTATCAATGTTGCAGCGCTCAATGATCTTGGAAGCAAGAGGGTCTACAGGTGATTTGGATCCGGCTTTCATTTCTGTTGAAATTACGACGCTGACAAGTTCCTTTGCTGTCATGACATCATATTTCTTTGCATTGGGGTCTTCTCTTGGATCACTTGAATATACACCGTCAACGGATGTTGCGATCACCATCATGTCTGCATTGAGATATTCGGCAAGAACTGCGGAAACCGCATCTGTGGTCTGGCCTGGAATAACTCCTCCCATTACCACTATCTTTCCGGATGCAAGGGCAGATTCAGCTTCCTTGTAGCTGGTGGGTGGTTCAGGGTACGCATCTTTTCCAAGTGCTGCGATCAGGAGCTGGGCGTTGAGTCTTGTGATGTCAATTCCAATAAAATCACATACAACTTCGTTTGCTCCGACACTTCTTGCAACGTCTATGTAATTCCTTGCTGCAACACCGCCACCGGTTACTATCACTAACTTATGTTCACGTCCCAGTTCCCTGAGTGCGGAAGCATAAGCAACAAAATGCTCAGGATCCAGGTCCTTTGCGAGTATGGATCCACCTACTGATAATACAACTAACATGATGATCTTTACTCCTAACGTTGTCAATGCTTTAAATCTATCGCCACAATGAACAACATCCTATAGCTTTATTTTTGGTTGCGGGTAAAAAAGTTATTGTTCACTCAACCGTGTTAACTATTAAATGTACGCTCGGATCTGAAACGTAACTCTTCTGATAATGATCAATGTGAAATGACTGAATCTAAATCAGCAATTGAAATAAACAGTATGCAAAACAAAAGATGCAAAACAAAAAATATGATACAATACAAAATAATTAATAGAAAAATAGAAAGATAAATGGAATAAGCAGGCTTATTCCATTGTGATCGCATCTGTTGGACAGGAGTCCACACATGCACCACAGTCAATACATTCGTCAGCATCTACTACAGCGATGTTGTCGCCGTCCATTGAAATTGCTTCGGATGGGCAGTCATCTACACATGTTCCGCATCCTACACATTCATCTCTGTTAATTACTGCTACCATTATTATTTTCTCCTATTCAAGTTGGTTTAACTTGTATTAGTTGCAAATTTTGCAATATACCCATTAAATAAGTTAGATAAAAAGCTATCGATTATCCAAACACGTTTCTCACTTTTAAGAAACTAGTAAGACCGGCTATGTATATATCTGGCTATTCATTGCTATTTCAGGGTATACTTTTCAATAAATTGAATCTCCTATTTTTAAAAAAGTGGGTTCAATTCAAGTTCTTGTTTTATATATAGCAACTGTCTGTCAAAAATCTTTAATATTCCTCTGCAATCTACCCGGTTGGTTGAGATTATGTTAGCGATCCTAAAAAACGATGGTGCAGTAGCACCAATAATCGGAGCGCTTCTGCTGGTCATGCTGACCGTGCTTCTTGGAGGTGTGGTGGCAGCAGCAGTAATTGGTGATGGTATCTTTGGAAGCATTTCCTCTTCTACGCCCATGGCTATGATAGAGGTCAAAGATGCTGTTGGCGGCGTTCCTAATTCAGTACAGTATAAAGAGAACTATGTGATACTCGAACACAAAGGCGGAGACCCGCTGGACCTTGACTCCACTTTTGTGGTCCTAAGTGGCGATGGAAGCAGCTATGTAGGTAAAGTGGGGCATGGCGGGTTCAAGGTGTACGGGCAGGTAACTGCAAAATATTACGACCTGACACCTTCCGGTACATGTGCAACCTACAAGAGCAATAATCCATGCATCGATGATGGTCTGTGGTCTGCCGGTGAGTTCCTGGTGCTTAATGGTGATGACAGTATAAATGGTACGGATGCTTCCACGGTCCGTGTTAGTGTAGGGGGTTACTCGGATACTTCTAATAATTACGGCTTCAGGCAAGGCACTCTGATGACTGTTAAGGTGTTTGATAGTACTACAGATCGTGTTATTGCAGAGGACATTGTGTCGGTAAGACCTCTGGACTGAGGATCCATCATACCATTAAAGTAGGGTGAATACATAGGGTGTGCGATGAGTGACAATCCCGCGTATATGAAATATTTTCCCAAGAGTTCATGTTATAATAACCAGAAGGAGGCAATGGACCGAATACATTCTGCCCTTCTACAGAAGCAGTTCGTACTATTTGAGGGCGCATGCGGAACCGGCAAGACGCTGAGTGCCTTGTCACCATCACTTCACGTGGGTAAGCAGCTTGACAAGACTGTCATTATAGCTACGAATGTACATCAGCAGATGGTCCAGTTCATCAATGAAGCCCGGGACATCAAGAAGATGCATGATGTCAAGGTTGCTATTGTGAAAGGGAAGACCACAATGTGTCCCCATGAAGCGGATTATGAGGAGTGCTCTGTCAAAAGGGAGAACACCTTTGAGCTTATGGAAGCCGAGCGGGAAATGCATCTTAAGCGGCAGGAGCTCAGGTCCGCAAGAGAAAGTTACAAGAAATCCCATGACCAGGCCTTTGTAGCACTTCGCGATGAACTTGCAAAGGAGCTCGATGCCCTGGAAGAGAAGGCCAAAGGCCTGCGTGATCGGTCCTGCAATGACCTTTATGAGGTGCTTAGGTCCGATAGTGAAAAGTTCCGTGACTGGCTCTTTAAAGAAGTACGCACTCCTGAAGAGGTCAATGACCATGCTCTTCAAAATGGTATGTGTGGATATGAGCTGCTAAAACGTGAGCTCAAGCATGCGGATCTTCTGATATGCAATTATCATCATGTGCTGAATGCGGATATCTTCTCAACGGTACTGGGCTGGCTTGAAAAGGAACCCCAGGATGTCATCGCTATCTTTGATGAAGCGCATAACATTGAATCGGCAGCACGTTCCCATTCATCTATCTCCCTGACCGAGCATTCCATCGAAAAAGCAAGGGCAGAACTTGAGGCCAACATCGACCTTCTGGCAGATGACAATATCCATAACCTGTTCAAGGTCTTCCAGGATGTTATTACCGAAACCTACAATTCCAGGTTCAAGTTCGGTGAGCGCGAACGTGTCAGGAAGAACTGGTATGATATGCGTATCAGTGATCCCTATGACCGCAACGACATAGTACGTGCAAGGTTCCTTCGCAACGCAAAGGAGGATTTTGGTGACAAGGATGAGATCCAGATACTTCTCTCAGAGGCAAGCGAGATCGGGGCAAAACTCGATGAGACCTACCGTGACCAGTATAAGAAAGGTTTAACTGGTGTTATGAAGCGCTCCCACATTCGGTATGTTGCAGATTTCCTTTCAGCTTACCTGGAGCTGTCCCATAATCCTAACTATTATCCTATACTAAATGTCCGCAGGGATATGAACGATGAGATCTACGGTCGCGTGGAACTGTTCACATGTATCCCTAAAAACGTTACAGAACCGCTCTTCAATTCCCTGTTCTCAGGTGTACTGATGTCAGCGACACTTCATCCGTTCGAGATGGTGAAGAAGACACTTGGGATCACACGGGAAACCTGCGAGATATCCTTCGGCACCTCCTTCCCGGAAGAAAAACGCCTTTCAATTGCAGTGTCCATTCCTCCTCTCTTTGCCAAGAACCGGGATGATCCGCATACGGTCGGGTTGCTGGAACAGGTCCTCCTGGATTCAATTGAGCATTCAAAGGGGAATGTTATCATCTTTTTCCAGAGCTCCTTTGAGGCAAAGAGGTTCTATTCAAAAGTTGAACCCAGAATAGATGTCCCTATCTTCCTTGATGAGGTCGGTGTGTCTTCCCAGGAAGTCAGGCAGGAATTCTTTACTATAGGTGAGTCCGGTGGCAAGGCCGTACTGATGTCCTATCTCTGGGGAACCCTGAGTGAGGGTATAGATTACCGTGATGGCAGGGGTCGCACCGTTATTATCGTAGGGGTGGGTTATCCGGCCCTCAATGACAGGATGAATGCAGTGGAATCAGCATATGATCATGTCTTTGGTTACGGTGCAGGATGGGAATATGCCATACAAGTTCCAACGATACGCAAGATCCGGCAGGCCATGGGCAGGGTTGTCCGTTCCCCTGAGGATTACGGTGCACGCATACTTCTTGATGGCAGGTTCCTGACCGATTCAAAGCAGAGGTTCGGCAAGTTTGCTGTCTTCGATGTGTTCCCGCCTGCAGAAAGTAAAGAGTTCGTGGATGTGGACCCTGAGAAAGTGAAGTATTCGCTGATGAACTTCTTCATGGACAACGAGGGGCAGTAACGGCATTTTAAATTTTAAAATGTATTCCTGTGGGGATACATTTATACTGTTGTCCACCATAATTTCTTTTATATAGCACATATCCGGGTGTTGTGATCCAGCTTCCGGATAATTGGGAGGTTATCGATATGGGAGTCGAAGATGTTATAAAAGAAGTGACCACCGAGCTTGAGCGGATGGTCAGTGCAAAGACAGTGATCGGAGAACCAGTAGTTGCCGGGGGCAAGACCATCATCCCTGTTACCAAGGTTTCCTTTGGTTTTGGCAGCGGTGGCGGAGAAGGCACCAAAGGTGAAACTGAAACCGGATTCGGCGGTGGTGGCGGTGGCGGTGCTAAGATCGAGCCTGTTGCTTTCCTCGTGATCGAGGAAGAAGGTGTTCGCCTGATGACCCTTTCCGGAAAGAGCGATTTCGGGAAACTGATCGAAGCCGTCCCGGAAGTGTTCGAGAAGATTAAATCTGCAAAAGGGAAGATGAAAAAGAGTGAAGGAAAAGAACCTGAGGGCGATGTGCCCGAGGATGATGGCGAATAATCCGCTATCACTTCTTTTGACAACATCGTAAGCGGTTGAACATGTCACTTCTCATCTACTCGCTTAGCCTTTGCATTATTCTTTTACTGGGGCTTGTCCTGTTAGCTCCGATAGACGTTGTTTTCAATGTAAGGGCCGATCTGAATGGCGTTCATAGCAGGGCATATGTGAAGTGGACAATCCTTTCGACGCATTTCTCGAAGAAGAATACTCTGGAAAAGGAACCTGACAACAAAGAAAAGCCTTCGGGTAAGGCCGATGAAGGTGGCACCCTGGAATGGATAAAACGCAAAGTGGAAGGCAAGGGGGAAAACGATCTCGAGGAAGGATCTGGCATGCGGGAGTCCTTTGATGATTATTACACACAAGGACGTATGGTCTATGGTATCCGCGATCCTGTCTTTAGCCTGTTGAAAGGGATCCTTTCAGCCATACATATTCGTGAGTTGTCCTGTGACCTGGACTACGGTCTTCCTGACCCGGCAGATACAGGGATGCTTTGCGGATATCTTCACACCCTGGCATCTGTGGTTCACAGTGGTTGCAGGAAATTCCATTATTCTGTTGATCCTCTGTTTGCCGAAGAGGGGTTAGATGTGAACATGTCAGGCGATATCCGGTTCCGCATCGGGTCTTTTATTCCCCCTCTGCTGAGGTTCATGTTCAGCAGGAAAGTATTGGGGGTAGGGTGGTGGTTTGTGAAAAACAAACGCTCTTCCCGTTCGGGTGTTAGTGTTTAATATTATGAACGCTGATAAACGAGCATGATAAAAATAAGATCTCCATCCAGGTTGCATCTGTCTTTAATAGACATGAATGCAGAGCTCGGAAGGGTGGATGGCGGTGTGGGGATAACCCTTGATTCGCCTAATATCACACTGAGTGCTGAAAAGCATGATGGGATCGAAATTACAGGTGGATCAAGCCTTTCAGACCGGGTGCATGCTGCTGTGGAAGCTTTACTTCCCGAAGGTGAAGGCGTAAAGGTTCATGTGGAAGAAGATATGCCTCCTCATGTTGGTCTGGGGTCAGGTACCCAGATAGCCCTGAGCGCTGCAGCGGCAGTTAACGAACTTTACGATCTTGGGTTGAGCGTCAACGAACTTGCCATCAGGGTTGGCAGGGGTGGTACTTCCGGTATAGGTGTTGCTTCTTTTGAAAATGGCGGTTTCCTTGTTGATTGCGGGCATAAGTTCAGTGATAAGGGGTCATTTTCCCCTTCATCTGCCAGCAGGGCGGATCCAGCTCCGGTGATCTTCAGGCATGACTTTCCAGAGTGGGACATCATACTGGCACTTCCGGATTCCAAAGGGGCACATGATGCCCAGGAAGTGGATATATTCAAAAAAGAGTGTCCTATTCCTCTTCAGGAAGTACAGGAAGTCAGTCATGTTGTGCTGATGCAGATGATGCCTTCTATCATAGAGGGCGATATTGAAAACTTCGGAATGGCCCTGAACCATTTGCAGTCAGTTGGTTTCAAGAAACGAGAGGTTGCTTTGCAGTCACCGGCTGTGCGGGACCTTATCGAGTTCATGCAGGACCTTGGGGCAGCAGGTGCAGGAATGAGCTCTTTTGGACCTGTGGTATTTGGTATTGTGGACCACAGACGTATGGCTGAACAGATAAGAAAGGAAGCACAGCTTTTCCTTGATGATACCGTTGGCGGCAACGTTGTCCTGACACGTGCGAACAACTCCGGTGCAAAAATATGGAAGGATTGATTTGAAGATCATTACATGGTATGGGGTCCTAACCCTTGAGGATAATGTTGTTGTTGATTGCGAACTTTTCAATAAGGACGTCGAGGAGCTTGCAGAAGGTCTGCTTCAACGGAATGTTGCAGGTGCACACCCCCCCGAAGCAGGGTTCGACATCCGCGCTCCGGCGATCTCCTTCTATTTTGTGGAAGATGATCGGGAATACGATTCCCTGCTTCGCGATGTGAGCATACGTGCAGGAAAATTACGTATTTCCCGCACCAACACACCGGACATGCGTATCATTCAGGCAGTTGAAGCACTGGGTGACATTGATGATGCAGCAAATGCACTGTCCGAGCGCCTGTCTGAGTGGTATGGATTGCATTTCCCGGAACTGGGATTCAGTTCAGAGCAGCTTGCAAGATTCGTAAAAGAGCATGGTGCACGTTCCAACATACCTGTTGATGACGCGATGTTCGAAAAGGCTTCATCCTCCATGGGTGCCGAACTTCCTCCTGCTGATGAGGAACTTGTGAAGCAGTTCGCTTCGAACATATGTGATATGTATGATAACCGGCACAGTATCGAGGAAAGCATTCTCCGGAACATGGAAGAGATCGCTCCCAACCTTACCAATATTGCAGGTCCTCTCATCGGCGCACGCCTGATCAGTATGACAGGCGGTCTTGAGAGACTCTCACAACTCCCCTCCAGCACGGTCCAGGTAATGGGTGCCAGCCGGGCACTTTTCAAGCATCTCAGGTCCCGTGCTCCTTCGCCGAAGCATGGCCTGATATTCAATCATCCACTCATCAAGAACTCTCCCTGGTGGCAGAGGGGTAAGATCGCACGTGCACTGGCTGCAAAGATCAGTCTTGCCTGCCGCACAGATGTGTATTCAGGAGAACTGAGTCCTGCTATAAAGGTCGGTCTTGAGAAGAAGGTAAACTCAATAAAAAGTTCCAATCCAAAGCCTCCTGCAAGGGAGAAACCTTCCGGGAAAGGTCGGGGTAAGGCTAAAGGGAACATGAATTCAGGGGGCAGGCGTTAAATGGCTGCAAAAGAACTTTCAGATGGTATTTTCGAAGTACAGAAGAGTGGCAAGAGGTTCATCGGTACAAAGAATGCAGTACCCGGTTCAGCTGTCTACGGTGAAAGACTCGTAGAGGCGGAAGGGGACGAGTACCGCATCTGGGATGCACGCAGGAGCAAGCTTGCTGCCATGGTTCTCAAGAAGATGACCATTCCCATCAAAAGGGATTCCCATGTCCTGTATCTGGGTGCAGCCTCCGGAACCACTGTGAGCCACGTTTCTGATATTGTCACCGATGGTCTGGTTTATGCTGTGGAATTCTCCCCTCGCACCATGAGGGAACTGATACAGCTATGCGATACAAGGCCGAACATAATCCCGATCCTTGCAGATGCTAATCATCCTGCTTCCTATGCACATATCGTTGAACAGGTCGACGTGGTCTTCCAGGATGTGGCACAGCCCAACCAGGCACAGATCGCGTCAGTGAACTGCGGACAATTTCTGAAGAATGAGGGTCACCTTCTCCTGTCTATCAAGGCGAGGAGTATTGATACTGTTGCCAATCCCGCAAAGGTGTTCAAAGAAGAAGTAAAGAAGCTTGAAAAGGAATTTGATACTAAGTTCCAGATCATAAAAAAGCAGGATCTTGCACCTTTCCATGAGGACCACCTCGGTCTGATCGCACAAATGGTTCTCAGATAAAGATAAAGGGAAGTTATTCCCTATATTTTATGGGAATCAATTATGTCTGATATTGAAGGAGAAAAGATCGGCGGGAAATACTTTGGGATATGCCCTTCATTTCATCATTCCAAAGCCTGCAATTGTAAACATTGTCCATCATCCCCTGGAGAAGGGTATATGTTCTGTGCAAGGGGTAACAAGTTACCTGTTCCTGAAAAAGCGGGCTGTCTCTGTAAAGAATGCTATGTTTATGGCCAGTTCGCTCTTGAAGGCGAATATTTTTGCAGAATGGAGGATGAATGAATATGATCTCTGAGAAAATTGTACTGGTTCTTGCAATTCTGGTAATTTCCTGTTTCATTTTAGGTTGTGCTAAACCGGCTACATCAGATCAGGTGGTCGAGGTCGATAGAACCGCAGGATACACGGATGTATCGGTACAGGAAGCAAAAAAAATGATAGATTCCGGGGAAGTTTTCCTGCTGGATGTCCGTACTGTCAATGAGTTCGAAACTGAGCACATCGAAGGTGCTGTGAACATTAATGTTAACGAACTTGGCTCACGGCTGGACGAGGTCTCAAGGGATGAAACGATACTGGTCTACTGTCGGACGGGTGCGAGAAGTGTCACAGCAAGCAACATTCTTGTTGATGCCGGATATGCCGATGTTTACAACATGCTGGGTGGTATCAACAAATGGAAAGCAGAGGGTTACCCGTACGTGAGCGGGTCCTGATCCTTATTTTATTTCCTCTGGTTGTATCCATCTGCCAGCTCTACGTTTACTTCGACAACCTCCCGGTTGGTGTTCTTGAATGTGTATCCTTCGTATATTTCAGGCAGTTTGTCTGCATCTTCCTGGGATGTGATGGTAACTCCTGCAGGGACGTATCTGTTCTCCGGGACATTCGCGCCGATCACGCAGGCCTTTGGTTCAAGTACTGAGTTCTTTCCAATTGTTGCCTTAAAGACAAATGTCTGCATACCTATGAACACACCGTCGAAAACAACAGCTGGTCCGTGAACCTGTGCCTGGTGGGCAAGGGATACACGCTTTCCTATGTAGATAGAATAGTTCTCCCCGTCGACTTCCACCTGGTTCTCCTTTATCGGGTTGCCATTCTGGTCAATGGTCTGACGACCGTGAAGGACAACTGCGTCCTGGACATTACTGTGATCATCGATCCTGATGTCCAGTCCCTCATCTCCCCTTACAGATGCGTAGGGCGCAACCATCACTTTTTCACCGATGGAAACTGCCCCGATGACCATTGCCTGTGGGTGTATGTATGCTGTTTCAGAGATATTCGGATGCTTGCTTTGCGGATTCCATGAAGTTATCGGATTTGCTTCAACGTTTTCTGGCATAGTATCACGGAGAATTATAATGGTTTTCTATTAATAATTCATTTCCCTCGGGAGAAATCAAGGTTTATTTATAAGCAGTCAAGTAACTTAATATTCAATATCTGCGTTTTTCTTTTGGGAGTTAGCATGTACGAATCTGAAAATGAACCTGTAAAAGGGGTTGATGTAAATGCTCCTGTGTCGGATAGGTTGCTGCGTATCCAGCGAGATATAGGCATTGCCTTGTGTTCCAGTAGCAATCTGCTCACAAACCTTGAACTTTTGCTTGAAACGACCCTTAACATAGGGGTTATTGATTGTGGTGGCATATATTTTGTCGATGAGGATACTGATGAGATCTATCTTGTAATGCAGAAGAACCTTTCAGAGGAATTCATTCGCAGAAATTCCCATTATGGGTCAGATTCTCCTCAGCATGCTGTCCTCGAAAAAGGTTTGCCTTTGTATGGGGCTTGTTTTGAGTTTACGGATAAGATCCCTTCTGATCCGTTCACAAAAGGTATGCTTGGGTGTGGGATTCTTCCGATAACATACGGTGGTAAAGTGGTGGCCAGTTTGAACGTTGCTTCACATAGCCATGATATACTACCTTCTGAAATCAAGGATTCTCTGGAGGCCATTGCTGTACAGATAGGTGGTTTCATCGCAAGGATCCGGTCCGAAATGAAACTGGAAAAAAGGCAAAAGGATCTGCAGACCCTGTTCGAAAGTATTGAAGACCTTTTTTTTGTGCTAGATATAGAGGGTAATATCATCGATGCCAACAAAAAGACCCTTGATAGGCTGGGCTATACGCTGGAAGAGTTCTGCAAATTAGGTCCTATGGGTTTGCATTCCAAAAAATATCACGGTGAGGTCATAAAGGCCATTGAGGAAGTGCATTAGAAAAACCATGCTTCCTTTTCAATTCCCATACTCACAAAAGACAGGTTTTCCATTCCGGTTGAAGTGAAAGTAACTCCTGGCAAATGGAATGGAAAAGATGCCTATTTTAGCATATGCAGGGATATCTCCGATCGGGAACGTGCAGAACTTATGCTAAAAATGGAAAAGGACAAGCTCCAGAATTACCTGAATATAGCAGGTGTAATCATTTTTGCAGTTGATCGGGATCAGACGGTGATCTCTATAAATAGGAAGGGGTGCAGGATGTTCGGTCTTCCTGAGTCCGAGCTCCTCGGGAAGAAATGGTATGATCTGGGGTTTTCAGAAGAGTTCAGTTTTCAGGGGCGCAAAGCTTTCCCTAAAATAATGGCTGGCGACACTAATGTCATGGAATATTCTGAGAGTAGCATTGTCACTGGCGCCGGGGATGTACGGATCATTGCATGGCATACTGTGGTTCTGAAAGATGATGAAGGTGTTATCACAGGCATGTTATGTTCTGGTGAGGATGTGACCGAGTTCAGGAACACAGAGGAAGCCCTGAAAAGTTCTGAGGAAACCTATCGTGTCGTTTTCAATGGTTCACTTGATGGTATAACTATCCATGAAAAGGAGAATTACAAGATGCTTGATATCAATGACAGGGGTTGTGAGATGGCAGGCTATTCCAGGGAAGAAGTGCTTGGAAGGACTGCTGAGGATATTAAGCAGGGAAAGGCTCTCTATTCATTGGAAAAGATCATGTGGCTTATCGATACTGCATCTGAAAATGGGTTTGCAAATGCTGAATGGCAGGGAAAGAGGAAGAATGGTGAGCTGTTCTGGACCGAGGTCATGGCAAGATCGGCTATGATCGGAGGTAAGGAGCGCATAATTGTCACAATCCATGATCTCACTGAGCGCAAGAACGCAGAAAAGGCGTTGATGGAGGTCGAAGCGATGCGCAAAAAGGAGATACATCATCGTATCAAGAACAACCTTCAGATAATCTGCAGTTTGCTCGATCTTTGTTCTATGGAGTTTGATGATTCTTCTGTGGTTCAGGCTTTTATGGAGAGCAGGAGTCGCGTTATGTCGATGTCGTTGATCCATGAGGAACTTTACCAGTCAACAGATATGGAAAGCATTAATTTTGCTGATTATATCCAGAAGCTCTCAGCTGAGCTTATCAGTTCATATTCTCTTGATAAGGATATTGAACTGGAACTTCGTGTCGAGGATATCTTTTTGAGCATGGATACGGCAATCCCTCTTGGGATAATCATAAATGAATTAGTGACCAATTCTTTGAAACATGCTTTTGAGGGAATGTCGGGGAAGATCTGTATTGATCTAAAGCATGGGGATGAAAATAAATTTATACTATTCGTGAGTGATAATGGTGTAGGGTTCCCTGAGGGAATTGATTATAAGAAAAGCACTTCATTGGGTTTACAGCTTTTGAAAACGCTGGTCGATCAGATAGGGGGAACTATTGATATGGATCGAAATTGCGGAACAGCTTTCACAATAATATTCAATGAAAAAAATAGGATCTGAAGGTCACAAGATGAAACAGGCAAATATTTTAGTCGTCGAGGATGAGAATATCGTTGCTTTAAGCATAAAGAACAAGCTTGAAATGATGGGATATTCCGTAGTTGGCACGGCTCCTTCAGGAGAGGATGCTATTATAAAAGCGGATCTGTTCTATCCTGATCTTGTGCTGATGGACGTAATGCTCAGAGGCGAGATGGATGGCATCGAGGCAGCTGAAAAGATCAGGGAAAAATTCGATATTCCGGTGATCTTCCTTACAGCATATACTGATGATAAGACCCTTGAGAGGGCGAAACTCGCCGAGCCCTATGGTTACATCTCAAAGCCGTTCAAGGAACAGGACCTCAAGTCCAATATCGAGATGGCCCTCCACAAGCATGAGAAAGAGATCAGGTTAAAATAACTGGATGGGAAATTGTATCTGCAGACGTTGCAGGTATATTCGTATTTTTAGTGTAAGTTTTTTGTTGTCACGTTATGAGAATAGCTTATTTTAATAAGCTATATCAATAACCTGTGTTATAGCTCCCTTCATCTTAGTATGTTGAGCGTTTGGAATCTATTCATTTTAAAGGGTGTAATTTGTGCTAAAAGTTTTGATATTTGACATGGATGGTGTACTGGTGGACTCTATGTCCTATCACACCGAGGCTATGCAGCATATCTTTGATGAATTGGGTATCAATATGGACAAACAGGACATCTATGACAAGGAAGGGTCAAAGACCGTAGAGATCGTCAGTTTCCTGCTTGAGAAGGAAGGTATCGATCCTCTTGATTTTGATGTCGATGGCCTGATTAAAAGATACAGGGCAGAGTTTGCAAGGATACTTGTGTTGAAGTCGTTCAGGGAAATTGATGATTGCCTTCCGATATTGAGGGAGCGTTTCATGCTTTCAGTGGTCTCGGGTGCCGACAGGAATATCGTGCATGATGTTATTGGGAGATTGTTTGATGGTATTTTTGACATTGTTCTCAGTGGCGAGGATGTAGAAAATGGAAAACCTGCACCTGACCCTTTCCTTAAAGTTGCTGAGATGTTGAATGTTGACCGGAGTGATTGCCTTGTGGTGGAGAATGCACCAATGGGTGTGGAGGCTGCGAACAGGGCCGGTATGTTCTGTGTGGGTGTGCCTACTTATGTCAGTAAAGAGAGCATCATCAATGCTGACAAAATTGTGGATGATCACCGGATGCTGAAGGAATTCCTGCTTGGGCTCGAACATCCGGAAAAAGGTGAGGTCGAATCCTTACGCCTGATCAATAAATGACTCTAATGTCTGTTTTTTCCTGTATACCATTCCCTGGAAGATGGCAATTGTATTGCTGTTGTCATCGGTAACTTCGATGGTATAGGTTGCTATCTTCGGGTTCTTTGAGGTTTCTCGTGCTTCGGCTATCAGTGTTCCTGAGGTTGCAGCTGTCACGAAAGATATTGTTGCATTTATTGCAACTGCAACTGTCCCATGGGAGTTGGCAGCAGCTGCAAAAGTGAAGTCTGCAAGGGTAAATGTTGCTCCGCCCTGTACGATGCCTACGCCATTGAGGTGGTGTTCCTGAATGTCCATTTTTGCTTTTGCATATCCTTCTGAGACTTCCAGAAGCTCGGCGTTGATGTATTCTGCAAATTTGTCTCGTTTGAAGAACTCTTTTATCTGGTTCAAATTCTTTCCTCTTTTTTGCTTTAATAGAGGGGTAGTTGTTTGCATATGCTATATTTGTACTCCATCATTATCTTTAAAACTACCATATGTTACTAAAACGACTATTCAATTAGGAAAGCACTATCCATTAATGAGAATAAGGATGTATGTCCGCATAAACCCCCCTATTTCCACTGGAGGAAATTGTTCGGATCAAGATATTTTGCACTTTTCGGATATATCTGTATAATATTAGGCAAATTCCGGGGTGTGAATCTGACTAAAGAGCAAATAGAAGGTATTTTAAAGGACGAAGTATAAGATTATTTTAAGTAGTTAATTACATTTTATTATAGTAAAATTATTTTCCGATATCAAGGGAGTGCTAATATGGGATTGGATTATTCGGAGTTCTGGAATGCAGATGAGTATGTCGTAGTGGACGACAAAACAAAACCTGCGATCAAGTGGGCAGTCAATGAGCTGAAAAAACGTGGTAAAAGCGTCTATTATGTTGATCTTTCCAATAGGCCGGAGTTTGATGCCATCAAGTCCGTAGGGGAAGTCCCTGATGGTATTGAGAATGCGGTGATAGGTCTGACCACCATGGAACCTGCCGATACTATGAAGCAACTCTTTGACAAAGGTGTTGTCAATACCTGGATCCACTGGAGGACCGACACGCCTGCTGTAAGGGAGCTATGTGCTGAACATCAATGTTTTACAGGCAGGTGTCCCATGATGTACTTAGGCAGTGATCTGAGCATCCATGGCGTACACAGGGCGATTGCCAAACTGACGGGAAAATATTGACCCTCCTCCCATCAGGCAAGAATTCATTTGCCTGAACGTATTGTCATTATCCCTCCCAGAATAAGCATGGCAGCGACAGGTGCCCACATCACGCTCAGCAATGCAAATCCGAAGATAGCCGGTATGATCATCAATATGCCTGCAATCAGCTGATCTTTTTCGGCATATATCCCTCCTGCTATCCCCATTGCTCCGAAGAGCATTATCATTAAGCAAAATGCGGACATGATAAGCTCGGGGTCAGAAATCCCAAATACTGAAGGTACTCCGTATATAATTCCCCATCCTCCTATTTGGAGGCCACCGACTGTAACTGCGAACATATATGCTCCTGCGATAATCGCTAGGAGTCCTCCGGTTATGCCTAATACTTTTCCTTCTTTTCTCTGCATAATCTCTCTTCTCCGGGCTTCTGTCTTTTGAAATGGGGTGCTTTGATAAAACAATTTTGTCATAAATGCAAAACTTTTATTATGTTTATCTGCATTGTGGATATCAAACATAAACCTTCCGTGAGAATGGTGGTCGTGAATTGAAATGATACGTAATATGGCAAGAACCAAAGTTTTGTTTGTTCTCCTTTTGATATTTTCTGCATTTTTATCTGCAGGGTGCGTGGATGATCAGGTCTCAGCAGAAGAGATCGCAGAAAAAATGCAACAGAAAAATGACCTTATTGAAGACTCCTCATTCACTTTGTATCTGACAATGTCACTCATGGGTCAGGAATCCGTGATGGAGCAGGATATGATCCAGAAAAAAGAGAAGATGAGGTCGGTCACTAAACAGCCTGCAGAACAGGCAGGTACAATTGTCGTTTCCAATGGAGAGACCATGTGGACATATGATCCCGGGCAAAACTCGGTCTTTATAATGGAAATGCCGGATCTCGATCTGGATCAGGAAATAAGTTATGCTGGTCTCATTGCACAGTTCCTTAATGAAAGCGATGTCTCTTTTTCCGGAATGGAAAATATCGAAGGCAGGAACACTTTCATAATGAACCTTGAGCCAAAAGAGGAAGTATCATCTGCAGGGCCATTTACCGGGAATATCAAGGTCTGGGTCGATGAAGAGACATGGATGCCGCTGAAGTACGACATGTATGATACCGATGGAAACGTAATTATTTCAGTAGAGGTTCGCAATTTGCAGGTGAATACCGGTATTTCAGATGAAGTATTCGAGTTCGAGATCCCCGAGGGTGCAGAAGTTAGCACCCTTGACATGAACGAGTTTGCTCTTCCTGAGGATATAACCTTGGAGGAAGCACAGGAAAAAGCAGATTTTGATATTCTCCTCCCATCATATGTCCCTGAGGGCTACGAGTTCGATCATGCATCACTGTTCGATAACAGCGAGTTCGCATCCGGGAGTCAGGTCCTGCAAAGGGTCACTCTGGTTTACATTAATGGTGACTCCCAGTTGCATATTACTGAAATATTCTATGAAGCCGGTTTCCCCGGACCAACGGAGTTCCCTGGTTCCGAGAGTGTTGATGTCAATGGCTCTCCCGGGGACTTTGTTGAGGTTTATGGAAATAAAATGCTTCGATGGGATGTGGATGATATTGAGCTGGTGATAACCGCTTCCCTTGACAAGGATGAGATGTTGGAGGTCGCAGGGTCGATGAATTGATGTTAACATTCGGGCAGCCGTTTTTTGGGTCAGCTGCCCAAGCATACACATGGATCGTTAAGGTGTGGGTCATATGAGGAAAATATTGGCAGCAGTTCTGGTGGTTGTTTCATTGTGCTCTATTGTTATTCTGGCTGTTGGGGTAGATCATGGTGAAAATGGTGGTATGTCAGCGGATATAAGTTATACTGATGAGGAATTGGATGAGCTTTATTCTGAATTCAACGTAACTGAGAACGACATAAAGTTTGCAAAGGGGGAACTACCTCATTATCTGGAGGGTACTGTGCTGAATAGTGATGTGAGGTTACTTGTAACTGAGGATGGTGAGTCTCCTGAAGGTATGGTGGAAGGGGTAGACTATGAAATGGTCATTAGCGAAGAGGAAATGATCGTGATCGAAGCGGATGCAAGGCAACGATATCTTGAGATATACGGTGTTGATGTGTCAAACCCAAAGCTGGATGAGGTCTATGGGTATATGTTGCCTGTGGGAGAAGTAAAACGGCTTATCATATCGAACCCTTCGTTAGCATTTGATTATTAAAAAGAATATCATATTTCTGGTGATCGCTTATGAACTGGTTTAGAAAATTGGGGATCGGAGTTGTTTTGTTTTTCGTTCTAGTGCTGGTCATAATTGGTGCCATAGGAATTTACAGCGGTGAAAAATCCTATGAGGATAGTTACAGAAGTGACTATGAGTATGGCGTAGTGATCGCTACCAGTTCTACACTGGAAAATGTTACATTTTACCTGCCGGTTCCTGTCTTTGAGAACAGGTCGAAGGTAGCTGAAAGTTTAATCTCTGAGAATCTTCATAATATGCCAGAGGGGTGGAATTTCAGTCTTGTAGATACGGAGTACGGTCCGATGCTCAGTATTACTGCAGATGAGATCGTGCCGACCTATCATTCGTATCCGGTTGCTGTCCCTGAAGATGATCCTGTGAATGATCCTGATGTTGCAGATGAGTGGATGACCTCTGGTGAATATTCGGACGAAAGTCCGGTGCTGGAGTTGTTCGGCTTCGGGATGAATCTGGAGGTGGAGCCGGAAATAAATACCAGGTATCCTTTTGGGAGCGAGGCGATATTAGCTCCAAAGTATGGTCTGGAGGTAGCAATTGATGATCCTGCACATCCCGTATCCCGTGGAGAGCATACTCAGTTGTATGAATATGAGAGTCGTATCTATGCGGATTATGAAACAGGTTCTGATACCAATGTACAGATCTCAGTGAGAATGGAAGGTCTGAACCAGTGGTGGGTGTATGGCTGGAGCTACAATGGTTACAATGACCGTATCTCTACAGAACTTACCGGGGGACAGGATGGTTGGGTAACTGTAAAAGGGCATGTAGTGACCGGTGAGGGTGTGTACGAATAATGGGTTCAGGTGATTCAATGGATACTAATTATAGGGATCGAATTATCGCTGGGGTATTAATAGGACTGGTGATACTGCTTTATTGCTACTACATAGGTCAGTTGCTCTCAGGAGTTCTCCTGGCTTTATTGGTTATTATCATTTTATTGGTCCCTGTCCGGGATATGGGGGGGCCAAAGTTGTCAAAGACCTCTCCTGCTCAGGAAGAATTTGAGGGGAAGGTACTGGCTGATTCGAGGATCTACGAGAAAGCAAATTTCTTTGTTGGAATTCCCATAGGCATCGTACTGGGAAAGATATTCAGCAAATATGAGAGTGTTTTCACGATCAGGACTCAGAAAGGTTTAGTTATTGTGGTCTATCCGGGGATCTGTCTTGTCTCAATGGATGACACTGTACGTGTATTTGGGACATGGTATGATGGGAAGAATCTCGGTATCAAAGGAAGCTTTATCAGGGCTGAGAGGGTGGTTGATGAAAGTTCAGATCTGTGTTCTCATTAAAAAGCTAATTTGTAAAAGAGGATATATCTGACCAAATTTCTTTTTGCAACTTACATACCAGACTTAATATATATATCCGAAATCATCTATTTATTATGCTTATCGCAGTGTTACTTGGGGTTATTGGTGTTCTCTCGGTCATTATCTTCACCCAATTTTACGGGTATCGTCTTGGAGGAGTTATAGTTGTACCGGTCCTTGCTGTTTATACGTGCAAGAATTTCCTTATGCTGCCTTTGTTCCTTGCAGGTGCTATAATTGCATATGTGGGACTTCGTTATTTGCAGAAGAAGACCATGATTTATGGAAGGGATGAACTTGTTGCAACACTGTTGCTTGGCTCTGTATTGCCTGTTGTGGCTCTCTTTTTTATGAAAGGGGTAGGTTATGATCTTACTGATGTTGTGTTCTTTGGAAGCATCCTTCCGGGGCTTGCAGCTTATAATTATTCCAGGATCAAACCGGAATACAGGCTGCATGATGCAATGGCATCTGTCGGTATATTCGCCGGACTTCTGGCAATTGCGTGGGTCCTTGTGACCCCTGCCATCAGCGATGCTATAGGCATGCTAACACCTGCGATCCTTTTCAGCCCGACATCTGATCTGGCTCTTCTGAAGAATGCGGCTGTGGGTACTTATCCCGCACCTGCGATAATCGATCGTTTTTCTGCATTTATCCTTTTCATGGTCTCCCTGGTACTTTCAGAGTTTGTCAGGAAGGTCTCCGGGATACGCGTGGGTGTGGTCTCAATGGCTATCCTTGCGATATTCTCAATTGAAAACAAGTGGTTCTTTGCACTTTATTTTATCAATCTTTTTGCTTCCTTTATTGGTATAAGTCTGATTCAGAAGGCAACTTTGATCTATGGAAGGAACCTGATCGGGCTTGGGACCTGTATTTCCCTGCTGTTGACGATTCCATTAGTGTTCATCTTCCCGGTGTCGCGTGGGCTGTCGATCTTCTTTCTTGGATTGATCGCGGGATTAAATGCATATAACCTTCATGTTACACCTCCTGCAGAGCGGAAATTGTTCGTGCCTCTGCAGTTATCTTTGCTGGCACCGCTTATAGTCCTTGCAAGAGCTCTTGGAGAAGGGCAGCCACAGGGTATGTTCCATGAGTTCGGGCTTGTCCAGTTGCTTGTAGTGGTGCTGGGTGCTGCTATTTCCATTGCATTTGTAAAGTACAACTGGATACGCAAACCGCTGGACGAACATGTCTGGAATGCTTCACTGTTCTCGGAGGAAGACGAATGAAACGTGCAATCTATGAGATATACAATAAGTCCGGTGGATGGACCTGGAGATTGCGGAACAAGGAGGAGATGCTTGCTTACAGCGGGAAGATGTTCTCCAGTTCCTCCGAGGCCTGGAGGGAGGTCGACCGTGTACGTGCAATGGCTGCAAGACTTGCGGGAATAGACGCATACCAGGATATACCTCTTGATGAAATTCCTTCAATGGAAATTGAAAATGCGGATGCTATAGACTGGCACCTGACATTCTGTAGTGGCAATACCGTTGCATGCAGTGCAAGGCACTTCGATGTCCACGAAGATGCCAAAGAGATGCGCAAGGAACTACTTAGGGATATGGTTGGGGCGGTCAAGGTATTCGTAATGGATGAAAGCGATGATCTGCTGACTCTCAAGATCGAGAAACACGGGCCCTTTGGTTGCTTTAATTGTTTCCTAAAAAGAGGTCGCAAACACCGTGAACTTCTGGATCTGACAGATACGCGCATTGATGTGGTGGGTATCCGGGGTAAATCTTCCACTGTTCATCGTCTTTCTGAGATCTTCACAAGGCGTGGATATAATACACTGGCAAAGGTGACAGGAAACCGTCCTCATCTTATCGTCAACGGATTTTCGATACCTATCGAAAGAATGGGTTCAAATGTAACGCTTTATGAGAACATCCATGGGTATCAGGAGTTCATACCTGTCATTGAGTCCTATACTCCTGATGAAAGGAAGGATGTTGCTATCTTTGAAAATCAGGCGATCACCGAATATACCACAAGGATGGTCAACGATGTCTTTGTAAAACCACATATCGTGGTGGTCACCAATGTGAGACAGGACCACCTCTCCACACTTGGCAGGGATAAAAGTGAGATCGCAAGAGCATTTGCCCGTTCAATCCCTAAAGGTACTGTTGTTATCAATTGTGAGCAGAATGAGGTTTTGCAGGATTACATGAAAAAAGAGATCGAAAAGCGCGGGGCTACTGTCAGGAATGTGGAGGTCCCCGAAGAGCACAGGGGTCTTCTGGGTTCTGAAACTGTACATTCTTTAAATTACGTTCTCGATGAGGTTGGCAGTGGGCCGATACCGTTCGAGGAGCTTGATTCCTATCTAAAAGCCATGCAGCCCCGGTGGATGGAACTTGAAGGTTGTACTATCTTCAATGCCGCCGAGGTCAACGATGTGGAAAGCACCGAGATGATACGCCAGCAGCTTGCCGGGAAGAACAAGATACTTCCGTTTGTATACCTTAGGGATGAGCGCAGGGGTAGGTCCTTCTCCTTTGTGAATTACCTGAACCATCTTTTTGAGAAAGGCTATATCGATGAGGTTCTCGTTGGTGGGCGCACAACTGATCCGTTCGTAAGGAATCTCAAAGCACCAACGCGGCAGTTCAGTGCAAGTGATGATGTATCCCTGGTCCTCGATGAGATGGAAAAGAAGGGACTTCCCATAATTCTCATGGGTAATACCGTGGATGATTTCATGAGACAGATGGAAATTGAGATCTCAAGAAGGGTTAAGATGGGCAATAATAAGCACTATTCGCCTGAGGTCGATACCCTGGAGAAAATGAGTGCAAACATCAGCTAAATTTGATATTTTTCCTTTCCTTTTCCTTTTCATTAAAATGCGACGCTAACATAAAGCAAAATAAAAGTTCAAAAAAGACTTAGGAATAACTTTTTCCGTCTTTAAAATCTGGCAGATCCGGGTGCATGAAATGTATCGGAAAGAACATTAATGAAAATGAATGGTTGAAGGGATGAAATGGGCAAAGCATCTGATTAATATGTAAAATGATGAGTTGGGATCTTAAGCGTTGATCACTTAAGATCAACGCTATTATATTGGTCTGTTTCACCAAGTTCTTTAATGCATTCTCCATAGTAGCATTTCATCAGCTTGTGCCAATCGCCTGCTACTTTTCTAAATTGGATCCCTCTCTTTTTTCCATTGTATTCCCAAACACCGGCCTGATGGAATATTGATCCGATGTGACTTGATAACTGAGATTCTGTCTGAGTCCAATTAAGATCATGATAAAGGAATTTCCCAATTCCTTCTTTTTCGGTCCCGTTCCTTAATCTTGATACGTTATTTGACAGATCTTTCCAATTGTCATCTGTCATATAAGTATCTAATTTACTCAATTCATCCTTCATGATGAGTTTATCAACTTTGACCTTACCATTTGGTGAACTAAATTCTCTGCTTATGAAAAGGTTGAGGTCACTATCAATTTTCCACCAAAATGGTTTTGCTTTTCCAAGTGTCTTCTCAGGTACCCAATCATTTTGTTCATCCAAATTGTACGCTTCAATTGTCTTTTCTGCGATTGTGTGCCAGTTGAATTTTGTTTCGATGAGCTCTTTACCTGTTTCTCTAAGGCTGTCATTGGAGAGGTCATCAAGCACGTAATTTAATCCCCATGAAATAGACTCTGGATTCTTGTATACAAGTACTCCGTCAACGAAATTGTCTATTGTCTGGACAGCATCTGTTGCAACGATGTTCCTTTCAGCATCCCAACCCTCAAGAACGACTATTCCAAAAGGTTCATTCCTGCTTGGGACACAGAGGATATCGCATGCATTGAACCAGTCCCTGGCTGTTTCATCATCTGTATATCCCAGGAAATGGCATCTATCTGAAACATTTTCTGCATTTGCAAGATATTCACAGTGGGGGCGCATTTCACCTTCGCCTATAAAGACAAACTGAGTGTCCCAGCGATGGTCCAACACTTTTGGAACCGCTTCAACAAGTAAGTCGGGTCCTTTCTGGTAGCTCATTCGTCCTATGAACAGTACAACTGGTGCAAGAGGATGTATCCCTAATCTTTGTTTCACTTCACCGGGGTCAACGTCCTTCTTGATCTTCCCATGGAAGATGCCGTTTGGAATGATGGATATCTTCTCATCGGGTATCTGGTACAGGAACTTGATCTCATCTGTAAGTTGTTGTGAGGTGGATATTACCTTTACAGATTCATAGCCGGCTTTCCATTCCCTGTGGGATATTTCCCTGGCTTCCCACCAGTCCCCGTGTACGTTACCGTTTCTTCCCCATTCGGTACTGTGGTATGTGAACATAAAGGGTATGCCAAATTCATGTTTTATCCTTGAGACCACATTGACAGGATGCCAGTCATGGACATGCAACATATCGAACTTACCATATTCCCCGGTAACATCAAGGAATCTTGAGTACATTGAATCGCACATACTGTCCATTTGCTGGACAATGCCTCCGTCAAGAGAATGGTCCACACGATGGTAGTGAACTCCATTCACTTTCTCATATGTTTCAAGTCCTGAATTTCTGGTAAATATGTGGACTGAATTTCCCTTCTCAGCAAGAGCTTCCGCAAGTTCGGAAACATGCGGTGCTATACCGCCTACTTTTATCGAGTGTAAACTCTCCCAGGAGAACATCCCGATGTTCAAAAATTTCCCCATTTCTTTCAAACCCAATTTTTTGTGTGGTTAACTAAGTATTTCTACACGTATTTATATTTATCATTTGGATTTATCTAAATACTTACTTATATGATATTTTAAAACCGAAGCATTAGACCTCGTATTAATAAAAAATTTGGTTTTTATAAAACAGGTTGTCTTAGTTGTAATCGGCTGGAGCTCTAATTAAAAGTGAGTTCCAGATTCAAAAATTAACGAGGGTATGTAATATGATCCCTCATTTTGCAAATAAATTTGCTCGTGTACTGATCTTTAATGGTCAGAATATATCTATTGAATGTTGGGATGGATGAATCTCAAAAGTTTGATTTCAAAAAAACAAAAAGAAGATAGTCGTATCAGGACTATCTGTTGATTCTAACGGACCCGGTGGGAGTTGAACCCACGACCCCCGGGTTAGAAGCCCGGTGCTATATCCTGGCTAAGCCACGGGCCCAAAATTGTTATTCTGGGCGGATGAGATACGACATGGGTGTTTATACATAAAAGCCTTTTGTACAGGAGAGTTTTATCGGGTTAATTTGATGGTTAAATGTAAGATTGTGTCTCAATATATGGACACATGGCAAAACAAATTTATCCATTCAATACTTTTTTGTGTAATGTACTTGTTGATGTCAGGTATAAACAACAGAGGCCCAAATAATCATGCAAACAATTCTCATTCCAGGGCTCATTTTCTTTGCACTAATGACACTTTACAATCTGAAAAAAGCAACCAGTGAGGAGACCAGCTACCTTCCGGCGATCTTTGGTCTCCTAATGTTCGCCTCAACCCTGCTGATCCTTCTTGGGCAGTCCCTGATCGGCAGTTTTGGATTCATTATTATTTTGCTTCTGGCTCTGTTTTATTCTAAAACGATCTCAGACATGAGGATGAAGCAATTCATGAAGGGAATGGAGGGCATAGAGACCACTTCTTCTCTTGCATTAAAGGACATCCTGAATTTAAGGTTCTGGGGTGTCTATGCACTGACCAAGGGACCAAGAAAGGCAGCGATCGGCTGTTCTTTATTCCAGACCGGTTTTATGCTCTTCATTTTTGTAGTGATGACGTTGTTCTCTGATATCTCCCTGAATATGCTCGTTCTGGTTCCTGCTGCAATTGTCATATTTGTAATGGGATGGTATGAGTATGAATCGATCTTCAGGAAATATTCTGAACAGCGGGCTATGAAAAGTTCAACTGAGCAGGAACATCCCTGACCCTGGCTTTCCAATTATTCTCCTTTTTTGTAATTCACTGTTTAAGTAGCACTTTTACTCTCCTCAGTATTCCAACTGGTACAAATATTCATATATAACATAGATATCATCAGGAATACAATATTTAGAAAAACGTACCTTTAACCGGTATTATTAAAGAGGATTCATATGAGCGAATTACTGATCTATTACAACGGTGAGTTTGTCACAAAGGAAAATGCAACGGTTTCTATCTACGACCACGGTTTCCTGTACGGTGACGGTGTCTTTGAGGGAATCAGGGCATACAATGGTCGTGTTTTCAAGCTTCAGGAGCATGTTGACAGGCTGTACGATTCTGCAAAGGCTATTGCTCTTGAGGTCCCGATCTCAAAGGAAGAGATGAGCGAGGCTATCCTTGAGACATTGAGGAAGAACAATCTGACCGATGCATACATCCGTCCTATCGTTACACGTGGTATTGGTGACCTCGGTCTTGACCCGCGCAAGTGCCCAAAGCCAAGCATCTACATCGTCTCACAGGAATGGGGTGCAATGTATGGCGATCTCTATGAGGTCGGTCTCAAAGCAATTACCGTCGGGATCAGGCGTAATGCACCGGATGCATTGTCCCCTAATATCAAGTCACTGAACTACCTGAACAACATCCTTGCAAAGATCGAGGCAAACGCGAAGGGTGGCGATGAGGCTATCTTCCTTGACCAGAACGGTTTCGTCTCTGAAGGTTCCGGAGATAACATCTTCGTCATCAAGAACGGCAAGGTCTACACCCCGCCAACCATCAACAACCTCAAGGGTATCACAAGGGCTACTGCCATTGAGCTTCTCGAGGAGCGCGGTTATGAGGTCATTGTCGGAAACCTCGGCCTGTTTGACATGTACACCGCAGATGAGATCTTCGTCACAGGTACCGCAGCAGAGGCTGCACCTATCACAAAGCTTGACGGACGTCCTATCGGCGATGGTTCTGTTGGTCCTATTACCAAGGTAGCAGTCGCTGCTTTTGAAGAGGTCACCGGCAGCATAGGTACTCCGATCTTCGAATGATCCTTTTTCGATCATTCTTTTTTCTTTCTTAATTTGAACTAACAATGCCACGGAAAATATTGCGGGACCTGCTTTCCATTGAGGATGCCAGGAATCTTTTTGAAGGAATTGATGTCCGTACTCATGTAAGGTCAATGCCGATTGAGACTGCAACAGGACGTGTTCTTGCAGAG
This sequence comes from Methanococcoides methylutens, assembly GCF_000765475.1. Lineage (NCBI taxonomy): Archaea > Methanobacteriati > Methanobacteriota > Methanomicrobia > Methanosarcinales > Methanosarcinaceae > Methanococcoides > Methanococcoides methylutens. The sequence continues at coordinate 792,863 of NZ_JRHO01000014.1, read as the reverse complement.
GACGTTATTTCAGCCATAGCTGTCCCGGATTTCGATAAATCCTTAAGGGACGGGTACGCTGTGCGTTCAGAGGACTTGCTTTCAGCAAAGGAAGATCCGGTTCCCTTAAGGCTGGTCGGATTCTCCCCGGTGGGTCAGCTTTCGCAATATCGTGTGAATGAGATGGAGGCCGTAGAGGTCGCAACTGGCGGTCCTATACCTGAAGGTGCTGATGCAGTGGTGATGGTGGAGGACACTGAACTTCAGGACGGTAATGTTCTCATAAAGGTGGCTGCTAAGGCAGGTCAATATCTGATACATGCGGGTCTTGATGTTGCAAAGGACGAGCGTGTGCTCCGTAAAGGCACACGTATAGGGGCACGTGAGGCAGGTGTGCTTGCAGCTATCGGAAAGAGGGATGTGGATATCCGTTCCATGAAGGTTGGTATAATTTCCACCGGAAATGAGCTAACTGTTCCGGGAGAGCCTCTTGATAGTGGCAAGATCTATGACTGCAATTCCTATTCTCTTTATGCCAGTGTTACGGACTGTGGTGCGGATGCTGTTTCCTATGGTATTGTGAAAGACGACAGGGAAGGGTTCAGGGATGTTGTGGACAGGGCAATTGCAGAATGTGACCTTGTGCTCACATCCGGCAGTACGTCAGCCGGGCCTGATGATTTCATGTATAGCATTATTGAGGAAAAAGGAGAGGTGCTGGCACACGGGCTTAATTTCAAGCCGGGAAAACCTGTGATCCTGGGAATCATAGATGAGGTTCCGATCGTGGCTTTGCCGGGTCATCCGACTTCTTCGCTTACGGTTTTTTATGAGTTTCTTCTGCCGCTTATAAGAAGATGCCTGGGAGCTTCGGAACAGGTGAAACAGAAGATCGCCGGAGTTTTAGAGGAGGACCTCAATTCCGGTAACAGGCATGAGCTCCATGCTGTCCGGGTGGAAGGGGGCAAGGTCTTCTCCGTCAGTAAGACCTCCGCGTCGATCACCACTCTTGCAGGTGCGGATGGATTCATTGAGATTCCTGCGGAAGTGCCGATGCTGAAGAAAGGAAGCGATGTAGAAGTTATCCTTTTTGAAGGTGTGTACAGGTAATTTCCGGGTCTCCTAAGGAAAATCTTTTTTATATTGAAGTTATGGTAGGGAGCAGATGAGTTTACACGAAGATATCCAGGCAGTCGAGGACGAGATCCGTAAGACTCCCTATAATAAGGCAACATCCCATCACATCGGTAAGTTAAAGGCGAAACTCGCACGCCTGAGGGAAGATGTGCAGAAGAGAGCTTCTGCCAAGTCCGGCGGCGAGGGTTATTCTGTAAGGAAGTCAGGTGATGCTACTGTTGCACTTGTGGGATTCCCTTCTGTGGGTAAGTCCACCCTCCTGAACAAGCTGACCGGTGCCAATTCCGAGGTCGGTGCGTATGAGTTCACGACCCTCGACGTGATCCCGGGTGTTCTGGAGTATAAGGGCGCGACGATCCAGATACTGGATGTGCCGGGTCTGGTCAGAGGTGCAGCCAGCGGCCGTGGCCGTGGTAAGGAGGTAATCTCTGTGGTAAGGAACTCAAACCTTGTGCTTTTCCTGCTGGATGTGTTCCAGACCGAGCATCATAAGGTGCTGATGCAGGAACTTTACGATGCCGGGATCAGGATCAATATGTCAGAACCTGATGTTACTATCAAGAGGATGGACAGGGGTGGCGTGGTCATCAGTGCGACCATGGAACTTGAGATGTCCGATGACCTTATCAAGGCGATATTGGGCGAGTACAAGATACACAATGCCCATGTGCTTCTCAGGGACAACATCAACATGGATCAGCTTATCGATGGCGTGATGGCCAACAGGGTGTACATCCCCGCTGTGATCGTCATCAATAAGGTAGACATGGCTGATGAGGAGATCCTTGAGTTCTGCAAGGCAAAGTTCCCTGATGCGACATTCATTTCCGCCAACGAGGAGAAGAACCTTGAAGCCGTCAAGGACCTGATCTACGAAACCCTGGATTTCATTAGGGTGTACCTGAAACCACAGGGTGGTCCCGCAGACATGGATGAGCCAATGATCGTGACCAACGGCGTGACAGTAGGTGATATTTGTGACCGCCTGCACCGCGATTTCCGCGATAAGTTCAGGTATTCTCAGATATGGGGTCCATCAGCCAAACACCCAGGCCAGCGAGCTGGTCTTGACCACTATCTGGAAGATGGCGATGTGCTGACCCTTATCATCCAGAAATGATCTTAAATTTTTCCACAACAAATAAGTATTATTGTGCAATATGCAGGATGTGAAGTCCCGTAGGGTAGCGGTCAATCCTTCAGGCCTTTGGAGCCTGGGACCCCGGTTCAAATCCGGGCGGGACTATAAATTTCTTTAGATATTCCTATTTTGATAGGGCTACTTTTTACTTTTTTGAAATCGAACTTTTGCTATGAATGCATATCATCATTCAACATTTGGCTTTTGCTCATTCATCTTTAAAAATAAATAAAATTAAAGCATAAAAAAATCAAATTAAATAAGTTCTCTTTTTTGATTGTATATACATTTCTAAAGGAGAACGTTTTCCACTCATATGTGTGACATGATGTCGATTGCTATTAGTTTCAATTAAATCTAACGAATTGCTGATTACACAATTGTTTGTATTTGAACTTACGTATGTTATGTGGTTACATATATTTTTATACTATATTGTTCTAGCTACTAAAGTTTCGTATTACAATCAGTGGTGTTTGTATTACGATATATTGCTCTAATTACTACTGGGATTGAGAACTATGTTATAATGAAATATAATTCAGGTTAATAATTCAATTATTCCAAACGTGTGTGGAAATGAGCAATAAGAAAATAAAATAAAAATGTGTGGATAATGAAAGTTTGAGATATCCCAGAACAGCCGCCAAGCAAAGTGCCGGGATATCTTACACATCATCGGGTGGATAATATGCGAAATATAAAACATCAGTTGTTAATTTTAAGTATTTTGGTTTTGCTGGCGCTTTCGCCAGTGGTATCGGCAGAAGAACAAGTGACAAAGGTCACTTACATCAGTTATGTTCCAAATGACGCTCTTGAGATGGCCAGTGAGACAAATGATTATAGCGATCTCATCGAGTACAATTATATCAACTACTATAATTCCAGTGCTGATGATGGAATCAGTGATGATCTTCGTGAAGCTGCTGAATCCGGTTTTTTGGAAACTCAGGATGTCATTTTCTGTGATTACCTTGGAAGCACTATCTTAAACGCTACCTCAATCAGTGAGAGCTTGATAAGTGCACAGGCTAATGGCGCAGAGATATACGCCTTAAGGACCATGGGAACCTGTCCTGCTTATCCGGACTACATTTCAGACGGTATTTCCAATGATCCTGTCTGTAACTATTTCATGAACATGGGTACTGGGGGAGAAGGTCTGGAAAACGCAGAGAACCTGCTTATATACCTTTCAACAAATGGTCCTGAACTCCTGAGAACTTCGATTCTTGGAAATACAAATGTAGATAGTAGTAAATTCGTATTTGTTCTGGGTACAGAGTTCAATGAACTGGCACTAAATAATGCGTCTTCGGATGTGAATATATCTGCAGAGTTAAATGTCAAAATTTTCACGAAGAATAATCCTGTACCAGAAGGATTCGATTTTTCGAATTATGGAATGATCTTCATCGAGTCAGAGGATGAAGCTGTAGTAAATAATTGGACCTCAAGCATAAAGTCTGCTAAAACAGGCGGTGCAATGGTCATAGGCTATAACCTCTCCTCCAACATCACCCTTCCAAATGTTGACTTGTATTCAGATGAATACACAGACATTGAACGATACTGGATACAGGGTGGCGACGCAAACATGAAGAGCATGCTCAAATTCATGGGCCAGAATTTCTCCGGTTTCTGGGAAGGTGAGGAGATTGCTGAACCTGGGTTGTTGCAGGAAAAAGTGAATATAACGTTTATTAACGGAGTCGACGCTAATCGTCAATCTCTTAGCGTTATTATTTCCCAGAGAGGCGTGATCACTGATCGTTTCAACATAAATGTCATGACCGGCAGCGAGGCAATTGCAAACCTCACTGATGCTTCAGATCAGGACATTATAATAGTTGATATGGTCGGTGCCACTGATATCTTGAAGATGGCGGAAGTATTATCTGATGCAAAGGATAAAGGTGCGCAAATTGGTTTTGGAACGGGAGATGCCTATGGAATAGGTACGATCGACCTGCAAAATCCTCCTCATGATGTGATTAAGGAATATCTTGATATCGGCGGAAACACAAACATGGAGAGTCTGGTTCGTTACTTGGGAGGAGAGATTGATGATGTCTATATAGAATACTCGCCTGTAGCTCCTCCGGTAATTCCTGATGACGGGATCTATCATCCGGACTATTATCCGAAGGTTTTCCAAGACAGTACAGAATATCTTGAGTGGTATGCTGATCATGGTTATAATGAATCCGCATCCACGATTGGTATTGTAAACTATGAAATTCAAAAAGAAGAGATCTATTTCACCACCGACGATGCAATAATCAGGTATCTTGAATCGAAAGGATGCAATGTTATCTACACCACCGATGTTGCATTCAATGATGATGTTGATTATTTCACCAAAGATGGTGAAGTACTCGTAGATGCTATTATCCACTTGAAGGCTTTCTATCTTAACTATGAGAATCAGACACAGGGTGTGGAATATCTTCAGAAATACAATGTTCCTATCCTTAAAGGAATACAGGATCCATACACAACACCAGGGGAATTCAACAACAGCCTGCATGGAACAGATCTGATGAGTCTTCCTGCTATGGTTACACAACCTGAAGTTGATGGGTGCACCGATTTCATATGGATAAGCGGAAGAGTGCAGAATCCTGAAAACCCTGACCAGTTATATTACGAACCTATCATGTCGCAGGTGGAATTCTTGTGTGACCGTGCGATCGGTTGGGCAGAACTTGGAGGGGCCAGCAACGAGGACAAGAAAGTCAGTATTCTCTATTACAACCACGACGGTGGTAAGGAAAATATTGGTGCCAGTTACCTTGATATCGGATCAAGTTTCACATTGCTGCTTGAGCAAATGCGGGCAGAAGGTTACGACATAGGCAACGGTAGTATTCCAAACGGCAGTGAGTTCATTGACCTTTTCATCGAAAGCAGGAATGTTGGAGCATGGGCTCCTGGTGAACTTGAGAAGGTTGTAAACTCTGGCAAAGCAACTCTTTGGCCGGTCGAGGAATATCTTGTCTGGTATAATACATTACCTGAATCAGTCAGGACTGAAGTTGAAGGTACATGGGGCGAGGCTCCTGGGGATATCATGGTATATGAGAACGAGAGCGGAGAATACTTCGTGATGCCAACGGTCCAGCTTGGAAATGTCATCTTCATGCCACAACCAACAAAAGCCAAGCTTTCTGATGAATCACTCATATATCACAATGAGTCAATACCGCTAACTCACCAGTATCTGGCAGCTTACTTCTGGATCAACCAGGTATATGATGCCGATGCCATCATCCACTTTGGTACGCACGGTTCAATGGAATGGTCACCTGGAAAAGAGATCGGGTTGTGGAGGTATGATTACCCTTCAATATGTGCGGCTGATACACCTATCATATATCCCTACATAATGGATAATGTGGGTGAAGGCAGTCAGGCTAAACACCGTGGTTATGCGGTGATGATAGATCACCTGACCCCACCGATAATGGCGGCAGGAATCTATGGTGATCTTACCACCATGCATGACACGATACACAGTTACGAAGACGCTATAAAAGCCAACAGCACTATGGCCGATAGTTATCGCAACAGTACAATCAACCTTTACACAAACCTCTCAATGGAAAATGATCTTGGAGTCACCCCGGATGAACTCCGATCAATGTCTGATGAGGTATTTGGAGAATTTGTAGGTACTGCAGTCCATGATTATCTCCATACATTACAAGAAACACTGATGCCTTACGGTGTCCACACTTTTGGAGTGGCACCGGAAGAAGAAAAACTTGTCTGTATGGTCAAATCAATGCTTCGCAGTGATTTTGTCAACCATATCTATAATGTGATCCCGAAGGATACTGGAGACGAAGAGGATTGGGAAGATGAAGCCGATACTTATGCAACTGAGCTTTTGAATGCCACAGTACTCAATGGTATGGATGTTGTGACCGCTCAGGACAATATCCTTGGTCTTAATAATACTACCATTACAGCCGATCTTACTCTGGGGTTGGATTATGCTGATAAGCTCGGTCAGACCACGCGTGAGATCAACCAGACATTGCATGCACTGAATGCGGAATACATTGAACCGGCACCAGGAAATGATCCGATACGCAATCCGGATGCATTGCCAACCGGCAGGAACTTCTATGGCTTTGACCAGAGGAAATTCCCTGATGTGGAAACCCAGGCAATGGGTGTCATCCTTGCAGACCAGCTTGTAGAGGACTACTACACCAATCATAACGGAACTTACCCGAATAAGGTGTCGTATGTCCTCTGGGCTATGGAAACACTGCGCCATCACGGACTTATGGAAGCCCAGATCTATTCACTTTTAGGAGTAGAACCCGTAAGAGATGATGGGCGTATTACTGGTTTTACGGTAATAGATATTGAGGATATGAACCATCCAAGGATCGATGTGGTAATTCACTCCTCAGGACTGTACAGGGATACTTTCCCCTATCAGCTGGAGTTGATCGATGAGGCCATTCGAACGGTTGCAGAACGCGATTGGGAGTCCTGTGAGGATAACTATGTAAGATGTAACTCACTGGCAATGGAAGCTGCTCTCATTGATATGGGCTATGATAATGAAACAGCAGAGTACCTGTCAAGATCAAGGATATTCAGTGAAGCACCCGGTAATTATGACAACGGAATGGAAGATGCGATTGCTGCAAGTGATACATGGGAAGATGAATCCAAACTTGCCGACCTCTTCATATCATCATCGTCTTACATCTATGGACAGGATATGTGGGGCGAAGGTTATGAAGATGTGTTCACAATGAACCTGATGGATGTTGATGCTGCTGTACACAGTGACTCTACAAACCTGTTCGGGCTACTTGACGGTGATGGATACTACGGTTATCTTGGATCGATCGGACTTACAATAAGGTCACTCACAGGTGAGACGCCTGAATTGTATATAGCCAATCAGGAAAATACGGATGACCTTCAGATGATGACGCTGAAAGAGGCATTCAGGACAGAATTGCGTGCACGTAACTTCAACCCGACATGGATCTCTGGTATGATGGAAGGTGACTATGCAGGTGCTCGTCAGATGATGAAATCCATTGAATATCTGTGGGGATGGGATGTAACGAACCCGGATATGGTCGCTGATTCTGATTGGGATGAGATATACGATATCTATGTTATGGACAAGTATGATATTGGAGTGGACGAATTCCTGAAGACTGAAAATCCATATCAGTATCAGTCAATAACTGCACGTATGCTCGAAACCATTCGAAAGGACTACTGGGATGCTTCAGAAGAGGTTAAACAAAGCCTTGTAAAGGAATACGTTGAATCGGTGGTCAATGATGGTGTAACATGCTGTCACCACACCTGTGGAAATGCTCTGCTTGATGAGTACGTGCAGGGCATAATGTCAGTACCTGGAGTTGTCGACCAGGAGACCATCGACGAGTACAATAGACTGATGGAAGAGGCCACACAGAGTAATTCTCAATCATCAGTTTCCAGTACCCGCAGCAGCAGTAGCGGAAATACTGCATCTGCTTCGATCGTCAATACCACTAGCACAAGCACTGTTAATGGGGGGTATGGAACTACCACTGACCAGCCAGCAGATGCTTCACAGCAAAGCACACCAGACAACTACGTTGAAGGATATGAAATGACAAAAGAATCCGTGACAAGTGATTCGGCCTCATCGTCTACATCCTTCTCCGGTGCTGATATCTTAGGCAGCGTGCTGGTCGTGTTATCCGTTGCTGTCATTACTATCGGTTTCAGGAGACGAAGGCTCTAAAATCAACTAAGTGGCACTTCGATAATATTGTCGAAGTGCTTTTTTATTTTTTTAATTTGATTATCGAAGTGATGGATTCTCAATACCTGGTTATATGCATACCCTAAAAGGCATAAAGGGGATTTTGAGCTTTTGAAGCTCTTTCTTATAGCCAATGTTTGAATTAACAATCTATAATGTGAATGTAGTGGCTGCTTCAGTTATTCTAATATACGTATTATTAGAGTTACCTGGCATAATCGGGCGGGGCTGCTAAATTTCTTGAGACAGTCCGATTTTGATAGGGACTTTTTTCTTTTTTAAAAATAAGAACTTTTACAATGGATACAATTCATCAACCAACATTTGGTAGTTAATCACTTCAGTGATTTTGCTTTCAGAAGCGGGAACTCATTGCCTGCCAGAGTGTTTCCATCTCTTCAAGTGGTGTATTAAGTGGAATCTCACATCCTGTAGAGAGGATGAAGCCTTTCTCAGGAGCTGCATCCATACAGTTTTTCACTTCGTTCTCAATATCAGCAAATGAACCGTCACCAAATACGTTTGGATTGATGTTGCCCATCAGACATACATCATGTTTTCCAATGTCCTTAAAACAATATCTGGGGCTACAGCCTGTCTTTTTGTGGATCTTCACACATTCAACACCATGTTGTTTCCCCAGTGCTTTAACATCCCCAAAAGCAAAGTTAAGGACATCCGGTTTCAGGGACAGTTCCATTTCATGGAAGGCATGTTCTGCACAATTATGGGATATAACATATCCACCGTTTGCCTGAATGTTTTCATAGAGTTCTTTTGTATACTTAAGCATGAATTCGTCAGCCATCTCAGGACTGAAAAGGTCTGCTGTGTTCTCCCCGTTCTCCACTAAGATGCCATCAGCTCCTTCTTCGAGCATCCGATTCGCATACAAAATGCAGCTTTGAGTAAGCCTTTCAAGAAGAGCATGTACGCTTTCTTTCTCCGTTAGCATCTCAATACAAAGATTACTCGCCTCAAGGATCTGGGCAGCAAGCATCAGGGGAGAAAGCATACTTCCGGTTATGAAAACCTCGTCATTGAGCTCTTTTTTGAGAATGGCAATGGACCTTGCAACCGTATCCACCCTTTCAGACCTCTCAATATCCAGAGGATCTATTTTATCATATTCCTTTGCCGATCCTATAGGATGCTCAGCTATTGTAGGATACCTGTTATCTTTGATGTTCAGTTTGGTACCAAGGGCTTCCGCCTCTACAAGCAGACATCCCCAGGGAGACATCACGTTATCATGATGATACATCTCCCTTGCAAGTATCTGTGCTCTGGCAATCCCCTTTGCAGAATAGTAGGCATCGCTCATACTGGCACCCATACGTTCAAGGACTGCATCACCTGCACCGAACCAAAGGTACCCATAAGGCATCCTGTCTACATCCTTCATCTCAATAGCATTAACGAATCTCTCTTTTGAAGTCATTTCCTCTGTCAATGGACCACCTCTAACCACCTTTTTGTTTACTGAAATCTTTCAGACATTAAGCAAATCAATGTCATTCGAACTCTATACCAACCTCCCCTACATTCCCTGCCAGGGACTTTGACATAAGACCGGCTTCAAGACAGCATACATGAAGTACTGCAGAGGGAATGAGACATGTTACGCTGCATTTTGCTTCCTGCGCTTTTTGCATTACATGGTTGTCCTTTATGTCAAACAGGTCCATCATCGGAACTTCCAGATGGGACATTTTCCTGACCTTTTCACAGGGTGTGTCTATATCGACGACAATCCTGTCACCTTCCATATTTCCACATACCTTGTGGGTAAAACCACAAACATTTGATTTTACGGTTACTTCTGTCATGGGATTTTCCTCCTTATTTCGATTGAATATTTTAGATCGTATAACTTTGATCACAATACTCGTTTCTTGCTTCCACCAGTGCCTTGAGATTCCGAATAGGTGTCTGGGGAGCCAGGCCACATCCCGGAGCAAGTATATCAACACCAGCATCTAGGGATTTGAAAGCTTCTTCTTTTACCTGCTCAGGGGTTCCGCTGAACATCGTCACTGAGGTAGAAACATTCCCAATTACGATCGTATTATTTCTGTGTGCCACCTCTACAGCAGTATTCAGGTCCTGAATGCTTTCTTCAATGCTGATACCATCAAACCCACACCCGGTCATATGAGATATTATCGGATCTGCCTTCCCGCAGACATGCAATACACTGAGACCATTGATGCCTTTCGTGATTCGGGAATATCTTGGTTTTATAAGTTCCTCGAAATCAGATGGTTGTACTAACTCAGGAGAAGCTACAGCGTCAGCAATGCAGACCACATCCACACCATGATCGAGATATGCATTTCCCAGTTCTATACATGCTTCAGTGCAAATGTCCAGCAATTGTTCAACCTTCTCCCGGTCCTTTATGGTCCACAAAAGAAATGACCTGAGGCTGGAAAGACTTACTGCAAGGTCCGTAGGTCCTTCAAGACCTGCAACTATGGGAAGCTCATCTCCGATTCTCTCCCTGATGATGTCAGCAGCTTCAAGAATTGATGGGATCCTTCCCCTGTCCAACAGGTTACTGGGAACTTCAAAGCCATTGAGCGGGTCTTTGAAAGGTCCGTTTATAACCGAAGGCGTTCTCTCCTTTGTACCACTATAAATTTCACAACCCATGGCCTCTCCAAGGATGGTGCAATCAAAAGGGAACCTTACCATTTCAAAACCAGCAATCTCCTGCTGTGAAATTGTCAGTGTAGCCATTTTATTCGGATCACTGTCTGCTTCAGGTCTTGCAGCGCCACACATGTCCATAAGTTCTACAACCGGGCTTGTGGTGAAGGACCCTACCGGAACTTTATCGACATCTTCTCCTTCAAATAACTTCAGAAGCCTGTCTTTTAAGTTGAGATCATGCATGTGTGGAAACCCCCTACAACATTATTTCTTCATTACTATTTTGTCAATTCTCAGAACGCTGTTTGCAGTCTCGGTGGCAGAGATTATCGCCAGTTTCTTGATGGTAGCAGAATCGTAGACAAGAGGATTGTTCTCAGTGATCTTTCTGGAATAATCTACCCTTGCATCAAGACCCTTGTTATAGAGATAGGACATTTTTGTCATTGAATCGATAACATTCATGCCCATGTTCTTTGCCAATATCCGTGGTATGTCTTCAAGTGCATTGGCATACTCGATAACGGCGAACTGCTCCTTTCCTTCTATTGTAGAAGCATAGCTCCTCAACATCTGTGAAAGTTCAAACTCAATTCCACCACCTCCGGTAACTACCATTTTGTTCCTGAGGATGAATGCTGCTGTGTTCAATGCATCGTCTGCAGCCTCTTCGACCTTTTCAAGTGCATATTTTACAGGCTCCCATATCAGAATTGTCGAAAACTTCTGATCTTTAATTTCTATGAAAGCAAAATCCTCTCCACATCTCTTTTTAACTTCAACCTTATCTGCTTTTCCAAGGTGCTGTTCATTCAGATCATCCCTTATGGACATGATCTCTGCACCTGTTGCCATTGAAATGTTCTCGAGGTCTTTCATTTTAAGTTTCTTGAACATCAATACATTGTTCTTTACAAGCTTTTCTTCGATGCAAGAGTCCACATCACCCTCGCAAAAAACAACATTTACACCAGTATTGATGATCTTCTCAGCAAAGTTGCCAAGTATCCTCTTACGCTCTTCTTCAAACAGATAAGCAGTCTCAATACTATCCATACTGATGTTATGCCTGGAGTTTACAATTTCACTCTTGAGCTTGACATCATAGTTCAGGATAAGGATCTTAGAATCAATAAATGATCGTGGCATGTCAAATCTTGCAGGAGATTCATCAAGAATGACACCGTTAAGGTGAACGATCTCAGGACCACCGACCTTTTTCATGATCTTCACATTTTCATCGAGATCAAGATAACCATCAACGGATAATGTTCTCAAATGTTCGATCACATCGACAACTATAGTTGAAAGCACCTCTGCCTGATCGAACTCTATGCCTTTACTAACAGTTGCACTCAGGATAGCAGCATAGGACTCATCGTATGTTCTGGCAGTTATACTATTGAGCTCGAGAAGTTCGTATGCCTTATTAAGGGCAAGCTTGTAGCCTTTTATAATAGTAGTAGGGTGGAAACCTATTTTGATCAGCTTAACTGCATTTATTATCAGGCCGGATGCCAGTATAACTGCAGTCTTTGTACCATCGCCACAGGATTTATCCATCGATCTTGAAAGTTCTTTCAAGGAAGTCACTATTGGATGCAAAACATCAATTTGTTCTATTATGGTCTTTCCATCATTGGTCAGATAGATGTCATCAACATGATTTGTAATCAGCTTATTAAGACCTCTGGGACCAAAAGAAGAACTCAGGAGTTCCTTTATCTCAGAACATGCAGTTTCCAGATGATCGATCAGTTCTTTATCCTCAACATCTCCTTCCAGTCCGATCTTTTGGCGCACACTCTGTGCAAGTTGATATATATCATCCAAATTGTTCTGTTGTTGACCCACATTATTGATTATTGAACTCATTTTCATTACCTCCTTGGACTTCCAATACCGGTTGCAACCAGCTTGGTCTCAAGACTTGTACCGAACCCACTTCTTACATCATGCCTGGCTAGATCAAAATCTATCATATTCATGTCCAGCCCATATCCGGTCATATGTTCGGCTATCAGCTTTTTACTGAGTTCAAGGCCATGTGCCACAGCATCTGTATATTCGTCAAAGACCTCCCTTCCGGTCTCTGAGAAAACAGCATATTGATTGCTACCAGCACCAGCCCCCCTTACAAGAACATCAGTTCTGTGAACAACATCCCCAAGAAGTGCACCAACAGCGTTTCCGACCTCATGATGTTCAGGGACTATTATATTGGCATCTATCATGTTGTTGATATCTGTCAAATACGCCTTCACAGGACCTCCCACAAGAACCACCGGATGATTCACCTTGAAGGTAAGAGGAGATGAAAAGTCAATCATTTTTTCTATGTCTGATCTCCTGACATCTTCTTCAAAGAAGGAGATTATATTCAAAGACATGTTCTTTACAACTTGCTCTTTTATGTATGAGCAAAAACCACCCATTCCCATGTCCAAATACTCAGCAAGTAGTTCAGCCCCCAGACGAGATGCCTTTGAATCCCACTTGATATAATCCCTCAGCACATGCAGGGCATCTGTAGGTGTAAAACCGATTTGCTGAACATATCTTCTCTTGACCAGTGATGCAAGTATACTGGAGAACATCAGGGTATGCTCACCAAGTTTCATCGAAATATCGGATAGGGAGAGGGGTTCATCGCCAAGTACATCGAGAACTTCTTTCTCATTAGAACTTAATACAGCATCTTTCATACCCTGGAATTCGGAATCACTTCTGACAAAGAAAGTAGTTGGTTGTATGATATCATTCATATGACGTACATTCGGCTTATCCATTTCAGCAAGTTTGTCTATTAGATCAGGATGATTAATTGCTGCAAGACATAGAGGTGTGACTCTGTTAGGACCAATGGAAACACCCGTCTGAACCCACACATGGCTATCACCTCCAAGAGCAGATGTACACATCTTTATGGCCTTTACCATAGTGCTCCACCCGCCTACCTTAGCTCCACTATCACTTGTTTCAGGAATTCCATTGGATATCATTGATACATCGGTGCTTGTACCCCCTACATCCATAGTCAGGCATGTTTTGACACCTGCAAGATGAGAAGCACCTACAAGACTGGCTGCGGGACCCGAAAAGATTGATTCGACAGGTTTTTTGAGCGCATCTTCTATCCTGACAAGGGAGCCATCACATTTCATCATCATCAGGTCGGCATCAATTCCTTTTTCTTCCATTACAGAAAGGATAGAGCGTATGAATTGATCAGTTACAGGAATAAGTTGTGCATTCAGCAATGCTGTTACAGCTCTTTCATAAGCACCGAGGCTACTTGAAAGTTCATGTCCGCATACAACGGGTTTATCGGTCAGTTCCCCAATAAGGTCTTTAACTATTATTTCATGTTCAGGATTCCTGACCCCGAAATAAGATGAAACTGCAAAAGAGGAGACTTTGTCTTTGTTCTCCATAACAAAATCTTCAACCAATCCAAGATCATCAAGATCCTCTATAACGTTACCATCTGCATCATGACCACCTTTAATGGAAAGAACATTGTCAGTTGAAAGAGCTCCAGTGATCGAATGCCCGATAAGTATAAGGCCTGCAGGATGCCCTTTTCCTTCAAGTGTCGTATTGGTTGCAAGAGTAGTTGAAACTGAAACAAATTCTATATCTTTCAAATAACTGTTATCCAGGCCTTCAATGGAATTCTTGATCCCTTTTATAAGATTGGAGTGTGTTGTCAACGACTTATTGGAATCCATTACTGTTCCGGCTGAAATGTCCATAATAATCGAATCAGTATAGGTTCCCCCCGTATCAATACCAAGACCAAGATACATATCAATCATCTCCATTATATTATCATTCAAGATTTTTCGAATACATTTAATTTTTAAATATTACACAATTGTTTGAGCTTGCTTTGCAGAAATCCACCTGGACACATAGACGGAAACTAATTGGTGATTTTAGTCTGGATAACTTCCACAAAGCAAGACCAATGGGAAATCAGCTAATTTCAAGCCTACGTTAGTCTATATGGAAAAATAATAGGGTTTAGATATCACCCTATTATCTCTTTTTGTAGCTGTGGACCAAGTTCCTTGACCTTGTCGACCATTGCCTTGACACCTGTCAATGGACCTCCTGGTGGTACCTCACATCCGGTGGACATGACGTACTTGGACTGCATGCCATTCTCCTTCAGGGTTTCAAGGACACCCTGAAGCAGCTCCTCGGTATCATTTTCGATCTTCTGTATGCCTTCCGGAGAGTTGTCCATGAACTCGATCGGGTTTACTTCTCCCATCATACAGCAGGTATCTCCGTATTTTGGAATAAGGTCTGCATAGTTCTGTGAGCCCTTGTCCTTTGATTTCTCATAGTAGGCGTAGCTGTACAAAGCAGTTCCAAATTTCTTGATCTGTGTGTCGAAATGGACCGCGTCAGCACAGTTATGGATAATGTAAGGCTGGTCATACTTCTTGAAGATCGGAAGGTGCTGGTCATAGACAAACTTACCATCAAACTTCCAGTAATCTTCTTCACCCATTATCACATTGTTTGACCAGAGGTTATCAATACAAAGAGCATCACAGGCATCTTCTTCGAAGAAGGCCTCTGACACCTGACAGATGTAGTCCGTACATTTCTGGACTGCCTCAAGGACAACATCAGGGTTGGTCTTCATGTCCATAAGGACACGATCTGCACCCATAAGCTGGGTAAGTGTAAGAAGTGGACCTTCGTGGAAACCAACGAATGGAGTACCAAGTTCCTTGTTCAGCTTATCCTTGGCAAGCTTTGATGCCTTGATAAGTTCATATGAACGGGTACCTTCCTTAACATCCGGAACCTCGAGTTTTTCATAGTCATCAAGGTGACCTTCTGATGATGGTGTGTCATCTTCAGGGTACTTTATCTTACATCCAAAGTCAGCTGAAGTTGCTGAAAGGTCGATCAGACCAACGAACATGTCAAGGTCCAAATATTTTGCACCAAGGAATGCGCTCTCAGCGAACTTGGCAGGATCCAGTGCATAGTCCTTGTAACTTGCATCTGCGAATTTTCTGAGAACACCACAGGCAAGTGGATATACTGGAAGACGATCAACTTTCTTGTCAGCCATAGCTGCAAGACTTCTGTCAGCGTGGCTCATTTCTTCCTTTGTCTTGACACCAACACTTTCGAACTCATCAATGATCTGTCTGGCAGTCTCAAGGCCAATATCTGTCTTGCTCTTGACCTTCTTCTTTGAAAGGATCTCCCTGTATTTTACCTTGGAAAGGTTGATCTTTTCATCACTCCATCTCTCCTCAGAAGGAGGAAGGTCCCTTACAGCATCCTTTACCCAGTGTGAAGCATGCAACGCATCAGGTGCAGTTTTATCTGCTCCGATCTCCTCAGCAAACTCTTCAGAGATAGGTGCTCCTCCAACCATCACGATCAGGGAGTCCCTTAAACCATCTTCCTGAAGCATCTCGATGACCTTCTCCATTCCAACCATTGTGGTGGTCATAAGTGCGCTCATTGAGATGACATCTGCCTGGTTCTCTTTTGCAGTCTCAATAAATTTTTCAAGAGGAACATCATGTCCAAGATCGATAAGGTTGAATCCTCCTGCAGTCATCATTGTCTTGACAAGGTTCTTACCGATATCATGGACATCGCCCTCTACAGTACCAATGACAATATTTGAGGGTTTAGCTACGCCTTCGGTCTTCATATGAGGAGTGAGAACTTCCATGCCACCATACATTGCATTTGAAGCGATCAGCAGATGTGGAACAAAAGCTGTTCCTTTCTCATAGTTGTCACTGACTATTTCCATTCCTTTGGCCAATCCGTTAATGATAGCCTCATATGCATCAACACCTTGCTCTAATGCCTTGTTAGACAGCTCGACTGCCTCATCTTTGTTTCCAGAAACCACAGCTTCCGCTAGTTTGTTAAAGAGTTCTTCTGTCATAGGATATTGCCTCCAGCATTTTTTGCTGTTTTTTATCGAGATATTAGCTGGACAAATGTTGTCCATATCTCAATTCACTACATCTAATGATAAGGACTAAGAATATATAACATAACTCGCGGTAATATATTAACTACGTTGATATTAGTAGAGGTCATTAACAATATCATTTATATTAATAGTAAGGATGGATTCCATCATGTTAACGCTGTTAATTTCGTTAACGGTGTTAATCATGTTAATCGCATTATCTCTAAACTTCTCAACAGGGTTATGTGAAAGTCAAAGGCTTCGAACGAATTAACGTTTTTTAAGAATTTATAGAAAAATGAGGTTAGTAGAAAATAAAGAAACGTTAGATAGATCCTGAATTCAAAAATAATATCTTATAAAAAAGTTTAAAATTGTGGAGTTCTGATTAGACAAGATTTTCATTATATATCTGAATCTGTGATCTGTTTTGAGATGTTCAGATAATGCATGAATAGGTCTTCTCCCCAATTCAAAGCACTTTCTTCAAAGCTCATGACTGCATGGTTGTGGTATATTCCTGTTTTATAAAAAAGTGATATAGACATGAATTTGTCCGTCACAGTACTTGATGCAAGCTCTACTTTCTCCTCGCAAACAAATAGGTTTCCATGTTCCAAATTCACGAACTCTTTTGTTCCTTCTTTATATTCATTTTGAAGCCTGTCAAAAACCGGCTCTGTTACGATAACAGAAACTTCAATACCTTTTTTTGCAAGATCGATATAGACTCCGGGATATGCCGGGCTAAAATATGAAGAAACTTCTTTCACATAACTCGACTGCTTAAGAGAATCTTCCAGTTTCTTTGGAAGTTCATACATGCGGTTAAGGTCTGGTTCGACCACTTCACAATTGGAAAGCTCTTCGATCCTGTCCAGAAGATAAGAAGGAATGGCATTGAGATTATGATTTTCCCAATAATCCTTGTTGTCTGCATAGACCGACAAAGTATCCAATAAGGGCTGCATTTTTTTTACAATTACTTTACACATGTCGGATAATCTGTAGAGACCACTTTCATGAACTATTAGGCCCTGGCTCATAAGGATCTTTATCTGAGTCATTATTGCACTTGAAGTTACATCAAGTATGTCTTTGATCTCATCAATATCCCTGGGACCTTCTATTAGCAAAAGAAGAAGATCTTTTCTTTTTTCCGAAAGGAAGAGCGTACCTAATAACTCAGATTTCATTTATTCCCACTCATGTAATTTGATCAGATCTATCAGTCGATTTTGATTTTAGACTATACATATAAGGGCATTGCATTGCTTTTGAATATTTCTGCTTTTTAAACATCATTTTACTTTAGGAAGCCAAACATGAACCTCGGTTCCAGCACCAATTTTGCTCTCGATTTTAATTCTGCCTTCATGAGCATCAACTATTTTCTTGCAGATGTAAAGGCCAGATTCAAGTCCTTCATAACTGTGTTTAATCAGGGCTCCGATCTCATAGAACTTCTGGAACATGTGAGGAATCAATTTTTCCGGAATTCCCGGACCACTATCTTTCACCATGATATGCAGATAATTTTCTTCTGCATCGATCTTTAGGATCAATTTTCCTTTTGGAGGAGTGAACCTGATAGCATCATCCATAAGAATCGTGAACATGTCCGTCAGTTTCTCTTCATCCCCATTGACCAAAGGAAGTGGTTCTGGTATGATCTTTTCTACCAGAATATCTTTCTCTTCTACCATGAAGATTGTGTCCAGAAGGGAATTTTCCAGAGAACCGGAAATATCAATTGGCTCGAAATTATACTCGATCTTACCAGCTTCTTCCATGCTTGTATAAACGAAAGAATCTACTAAACGTCTTAATCTTTGAGAGTAATGCAGCACATTGTCAATTGCCTTTTTCTTCAGATCATCGATGATATCAAGTGTTTCACCGTCCATCAGTTCACCATATTCAGTGACCTGGGAAAGATCCTTTTTGCTTGAAATAAATTCGACTTCCATCCTATCAAGGGACTTGAGCTCGATCTCTGCTTTAGACAGTTCTTGTGAATATTTCTGAAGAGCTTCTTCCATTTGTTTGCGCTGAATAAGTCTCCACATACCCTGCATAAGTAGGATCAATTGCCGAAGATCAGATTCATCGTAATCTTCTTCTTTATTTCCAACCCCGGCAACAGCAACGATACGATTACCATCAAATATCGGGACATTCATATGGCGTGTCAGTTCCACATGACCTTGAGGATATCCTTTCTTAAGGGAACTTGGGGCCTGGTAATCATTGGTAATTATTGGTTTTCTCTGCTTTACAGCTTCTCCCCAGAGCCCGGTGGTCTCGATGGGGTATATGAATTTCCGATCTTCTATGGCACATTCTTTCATTGCATCCTTTGACCATGAATGCATAATAAGAGCACCTTCATCCGGGCTCATGAATGCAAGATAGCCCTGTTTGCTCTTGGTTAGCTTTACAGCTTCCTCACGGGCAAAATCCGTGATCTCCTGCAAAGGAGCAGCAGTCATTTTGTTAAGTTTCAAAAGTGCCTCAAGACGGAACTCGTCAAGACGAAGAGCATCCTCTGCTTTTTTGCGTTCTGTGATGTCAAGAATGATACCCTGATAATGGGATATTTGACCATCTTCATCTCGCCTGATCAAAGTTCTCTCACGAACCCATCGAACATCTCCGGATTTTGTGATTATCCTATAATCTGCAGTTAAACCCTTGCTAGTCTCTCCAGATTTCCTTTCAAAAGTAGAGCGAACATATTCAAGATCATCAGGATAGATAATATCAGAATAGAGAACCTCACCTGATATCAACTCATTTGCAGTATAACCAAATTGAAGGATGTTATCTGAAACAACCTCTACTGGCCAGTTGGGTTCATTTTTCCATAAGAATACGACCACAGGACTGCTATTTATAACAAGTTCCAATTCTTTTGTTTTCTTTAAGGCTTCATCTAAAGCTTCTTCTGCCTTTTTGCGGTCAGTGATGTCAAGAATAATCCCTTGATAATGAGTTATGGTACCATCTTCATCACGTCGAATAAAAGTCCTGTCATCAACCCACCGAACATCTCCGGACTTTGTGACTATCCTATATTCCTATGTGTACTCTGTGTTTCCTTCTTCAGAGTTCTTTACTACCTCTGAATTAACATATCCAAGATCGCGAGGGTGAATAATGTCAGCATATTTAATGCATCCTGATTCAAAATCCTCTACACTGTAACCTAACTTTACAACATTCTCTGATACAAATTCCACAGGCCAACCTTGTTCGGTTTTACATAGAAATACTACAGCAGGACTGTTGTTAATGACTGACTCTAGTTCTGTTTTTACATCTAATTTTGCCATCGTACTTCTTTTCCTGTGCCTTTTGTAGTCGAGAAGTTGAACCTTTTTCAAATAATATTTTTAAATTACGAGCTTAAACTGATTGATCAAATGTCCTTCTAAAAGTTGATATTACATTGTATTTAGTTATTACTCTTGAAATATTCATTATTTAATTACAGTAGCTCACGAATTTTAGTTTAAACTCATACAAAGGCATAATACTAGACATGCATGTGGGTTATGCTTCACTTTTTTTGATGAGCGTCTTATTAGAGTAACCGAGCATAATCCTTGCGGGACCATCTGCTTATTTTTAACTTTCCTGTTTTTACAACACATTTTAGTCTTATCAAATCAAACTTATGCCGATTATTTATCGGACATCCCTCAAAAAATTAAGCAAAACTATTAATAGATTCTCAAAGTTAGTGATTTTATGTATATTGATCAATAATTTGCCAATTATACGTTAAGGCTCGAAAATTATTGTTTACTTAAAAATTGAAGGTTTGATCCGATATGAAAATCTCCCTATTTGTTGTAATGATCTTTTTTGCTTTACTAATTATATTCTCGGGATGCACAGGGGATACGAATGTGGATTCTCTCATTGAGGACCTTGACAATGAGAATGAAAGTATCAGGTCCAATGCAATGGATGAGCTTGTGGGGATGGGTGATGAAAAGACAATTGGGTCACTTGTGCAGGTCGTACAAAACGAAGATAATTCTATCGAAATGAGAAAAAATGCAATCACCACTCTTGGCAAGATCGGTGATAACAGCACAACGGACCTGCTTCTGGATATTTCAATGAACGAATCCGAAAATAAGTACCTCAGAATGGCTTCAATCCTTGCTCTTGGAGATATCGGAGATGAAGAAGCACTCGAGTCTCTCAGGGAATTGAACTATGGTGATGATGGCCTTATCCTGTATCATGCTGCATACGTTCTCGCGCCATTGAATGATACCTATGAGGTATATGGTACCTATGGAGAGCTTCCATACCCGCTGACCGAGGAGCAGAGGTCTTACCGGAACAACGTCGGTGAGATCGTTTTCGGTGTAAATTACAGTGAATTCCCGGCGATAGATGATAATTCTTCCAGGGGTGTCGGACACGTTGCAAAGACCGGTTATATACAGATAATGAGCGATGTGGATCCCGGGACTTCTTCAATGGATGAGATGTATCGGATTATCAGTACTGAGGCGGAGAAAAGAGGTGTCTATCAGGTGCCTGTGAGGTTTGTCCATGGCACTTTTTCATTTGCATAAGTATTGTTTAAATGACGGATCTGCTTTGAAAGGAATAGTAGTTAATTGTAAATCCCTTAACTCTGGTTTTTTAATCTCTTGTGGGTAAATTCATTGATTATCTCATTAATTCATCCTCATTTTAACTAATTTGAGCTTAAGACTTTCAACCGGATATCCGGAATACTGCCTTTCGCTGATATCCTTGTCCTCTTCTATGATACTAGAATGGAAGCCGGCATCTTTTATTATCTTTAAGTAATCGTCTTTCAGTAATGCACCTCCTACACATGAACAGATGAGTTCATCATTGTTCTTTTCCTCCGGAGTCAGGTCTTTCAGGAGGACAATATCGGAAATGTACATCCTGCCATTATCTTTTAGCACACGATATGCCTCTTTGAATACTCTGTACTTGTCAGGTGCGAGGTTGATGACACAGTTGCTCATGATGACATCGATAGATCCGGTTTCAACAGGCAGATCCTCGATATCGCCATGTCGGAACTCGACATTGTTGAACCCATACTTTTCAGCGTTCTCTCTGGCCTTTGTAATCATATCTTCCGTCATATCCACGCCGATCACTTTACCGATCTTACCAACTTTTCTTGCAGCCAGGAAACTGTCGAATCCCGCACCTGAACCCAGATCGAGGACAGTGTCTTCTTCTTTTATCTCTCCAAGTGCTGTAGGGTTTCCACATCCAAGTCCCAGGTTAGCTTCTGAGAATGATCGGTTTTCTTCAGGTGAATATCCTATGGATGCTGCCAGCTGTTCATTTGTGAGGCTTCCACAGCATCCGCATCCCTGTACAACACCTAACGCGATGTTGCTGTATTTTTTCTTCACAACATCCTTCTTCGTATCTGCATCCATTGCACTATCCGGGCAGCACGAGTCTACACTTTCAAGCCCGCACCTCTCAAGTTTTTCTTTCATTTTATCATCCATTATGCTGTAAATTACATACCTGCCATTCTTCTCATATCTTAGGATGCCTGCTTCATAAAGTATTTTCAGATGCCTGGATATAGTTGTCTGGTCCTTTCCTGCGATTGTCGCAAAATCACATGCGCAGTGGTCCTGCTTTAGTAGGCATCCCACAATTGTAAGGCGTGTTTTATCGCCAAGAGCTTTGAAGAATTTAGCTTTCTCGTTTTGCATGAATTGCATATATGTGCATTTATACATATATTGTTGTTGCTAATACCCTCAGCTCTCTCATTTTGACGCTTAATATTCTGGTTCTGTAGAATCCTTCATGTAAACCAAATACCTGCTCCTGATTACATTTCAGGATCATGTGTCTGGCAGTTGATCAGGTTGAGACAACAAAATTATATCATTTGTTTGTTTCTCTTTAGTATCGTATGGGGTGAACTCAGTGATAATATCACTAATACCCCTGAATTAGGATCTTATTGAAGTTTTTTTGTCTATAGGTATGCTAAATCCGAAGGTACTTCCTTTTCCGAGTTTACTTTCAACCCAAATGTCGCCACCATGCATTTCCACAAATTTCTTGACAATTGCAAGGCCAAGCCCGGTGGCCCATATTTGTGATGTGGACAGCGTTGACAATATCACCAAAATCTGTGTTCCTGATCAATTCGAGGTATTGCTACAACATTAATAATAGTTGAGTGTGTTATTCATATTAGCAGGAGTGGAAATTTGAAAATAAGGGATATTAGGAGCAAGGATCTTTCAAATACAATATCTGTTGAAGGTGAAGTTTCAACCATGAACGCTTCTTGGCAGATTGAGATCAAGGAATTCGATAATATCTATGAGCCAGGGTCATTGATCGTTCATCTGGTAGGGGACCTGGTGGATACTGTAAATGTTAAAGATAAGATCATTGCAACCGGAGTGCTGAAAGCAGACTTCAGATCAACATCTACTACCGGCGATTTTGTTTTAGAAGCTAACTCTATTGAAAAAATTAAAGAAAATAAACTGTCTGCCGATAATAAAGAGGTGACAGTTTCAAGTGGAGATATAGAGGTCATACGTGAGATAATCGCCCAGCTTCGATCATCTTCCCCTTCCGATAAAGTGTTACTTGAAGATGTTTACCGGAAAGCCTCAAATTTACATATTGGACGAGAACTCGCTGATAAGTGTATTGCAAAACTTAGGCAGCAGGGTTGCGCATATTTAACGGATGAGGAGACTTAAGAGCTATTTGGTGATCTGGTTCAAGTGTTGACCACACCTTTTTTATTTTATATAAAAAATATCAGCTCTTTACTCCTTTCCACACTCATTCATGACGTTTGCCATGCATTTGTCACTCCAACACAGCACACGACGAGAATTTCCTCTCTCACATCTGCCAATGCAGGAAGATCTCGCTTCCTGTAACATTGTTTGTTTCCCGCTTAAACTCTCCTGGTTTCCAGCAGGTAGACCATCCCGATGATCGAAAATCCGATTGTGATAAAAAGCAAGGGTATTGCTTTATGTGAACTTATGTTCCTTCCTAAAAGAGAGCTTAAATTGTATATCAGCAACAAAGAAATTGCAACTAACGAAACGATTAATATTTTAACTTTTTTATCTTGAATGATTACCACCACTTTATAAAATTCAATACAAGTTTGCATTGGATTTGGGTATAGCATCTTATATGTTTTATTTAAATCTTTTCCTCTGTATTCCTGCACGAAGTTCTTGTAAAAACAGCATTAGTGGGCACTTTATCTCATTGCAATGCTGAAATGGTGATATCAATTCATCAATATGTTCATCGTGGCAGACTTCACATTTCTCCATCTCTTAATCCAAACAGCCTGGAAAGTTATCTATTCTTGATCTCAAACTGGGGAAATCCGAGTGGGAATATTTGTACTTTCTAAAAAAGCTCATTTTAGTAGTTTATTTAGTCTTATTCTGATCGTTGTGTTTTTGAAAAAATATAGGTCCTTGTTAATTTTAAAAAGGTTTATAAATTATCTCAGTTATCATATTTTCCGGGATGTACAAAACAAATGAAGCACTATGAAGTAGTTGCAGCAATAATCATGGATGATGACAGAGTTCTATGTGTTCAAAGGGATCATGGAAAATACGATTATATTTCTTTAAAATATGAATTTCCAGGTGGAAAAATAGAACCTGATGAAACTAAAGAACAAGCATTAGAACGTGAATTATTAGAGGAACTCGATCTAAATATAGAAATTGAGAGGGAGTTTCTAACTGTAAATCATTAGTATCCTGATTTTAGTGTTACTATGCACAGTTTCATTTGCAGTGCTTTAAATTCAACATTTAATCTGAAAGAACACATTGAGTTCAAGTGGTTAAATCCAGAAAATTTATTAATTTTGGATTGGGCTGAAGCGGATCTTCCAATTGTTTCAAAATTAATGAAGGAATGTTAAAATGGATAACTTTCCTGTATCTTTATTAGATAGCTTGAAAACTGGCTTTATTGACCAGTCTTTAACTTCAAAAAAAGAGTACCTCCCAGAGTTACTAGTAAATGATTCTGAAAATGGGAAAAAAGTACTACAGACTATCTCTAGGGAATTAAAAAATTGTGACGAGTTTTGGTTTTCAGTAGCTTTTGCAACAAAAAGTGGTGTAACTAGTCTAATTAATTCATTCCAAGAACTTGAAAAAGCTGGAATTAATGGAAAAGTATTGGTATCTCAATATCAATATTTCACTCAGCCAGAAGCATTGAGGTCTTTGTCAAAGTTCAAAAATATTGACTTAAAGATAGCAGTAAATTGTGATTTCCATGCAAAAGGATACCTATTCAAAAAAAGCAATCGATATAATTTGATTATTGGAAGTAGTAATCTTACAGCCAATGCATTATGCTCAAATAGAGAGTGGAACTTAAAAATTTCAGCTATGTGTGACTCAAAATTGATAGCTGATTCAATTAATGAATTTAGAAATGAGTTTGAAAATGCTGTATCGGTGGATGATGAATTCATTAATTCTTATGCATTAGATTATAATTTGAAAAAGAAATTCATTTCAAATTCAAGAAACAGCATTGAAGATCGCCACAATGATTCAATAACTGCCAATGCAATGCAAAAGGAAGCATTGGCAAACTTGAAAGATTTAAGGTCAAATAATAAAGATAAGGCTTTATTAATTTCTGCAACTGGTACAGGGAAAACATATCTGTCTGCATTTGATGTGAAGGCATATAATCCAAAAAAGTTTTTATTTGTAGTACATCGAAGAAACATTGCAGAAAATGCTATGAAAAGCTTCAAAAAGATTTTTGGAAATACTCGAAGCATGGGTATTTACTCAGGAAATAAAAAAGAACTTGATGCTGATTTTATATTTTCTACGATCCAAACAATTTCAAGAGATGCACATTTAAGTCAATTCGATGAAAGTCATTTTGACTATATCGTTATAGACGAAACTCATAGAGCAGGGGCAGAAACTTATCAAAAAATCCTCAATCATTTTAAACCAGGATTTTTGTTGGGTATGACTGCTACTCCTGAAAGGACAGATGGATTCGATATCTTTTCTCAATTTGAACACAATATTGCATACGAAATCCGTTTGCACAGAGCTTTAGAAGAAAAAATGTTATCGACTTTTCACTATTTTGGTGTAATGGATGTTAGTGTAGGTGGTCAAGTTTTAGAGGAAGATGCAGCTTTTTCTTTGTTAACAGCAAAAGAGCGTGTAGATAGGATCATTGAAAAAGCTGAATTTTATGGCTGTGATAATGGCTGTGTTAGAGGACTCATTTTTTGTAGCAGTGTAGCTGAAAGTCAGGGATTGTCTGATGTATTTAATACAAGGGGATACAAAACGGTTTCACTATCTGGAAAAAATAGTGAGGAAGAGAGGATTGATGCAATAAACAGATTGGAAAGTTATGATTCATCTGAAAAATTAGATTACATCTTTACTGTTGATATCTTCAATGAAGGAGTTGATATTCCAAAAGTAAATCAAATCATTATGTTGAGACCCACTGCATCAGCCATAATCTTTGTACAGCAATTAGGAAGAGGATTGCGTAAAGCTAACGACAAAGAATACCTAACTGTGATTGATTTCATAGGTAATTACAATAATAGCTACTTAGTTCCAATTGCGTTATACGGAGACACTACTTACAACAAGGATACATTGCGTAAACTGATGCTAAGTGGAAGCAGTTTAATTCCGGGTGCTTCAACTATTAATTTTGATAAAATTACACATGAAAGGATTTTTGCAGCAATTGACAAAGCAAATTTACATCTCAAAAAAGACCTTGTAAAAGATTACGAGCTTTTAAAGTTCAAGGTTGGTAGAATTCCTATGATGATGGACTTTTTGGAACATGGTTCCCGAGATCCACATTTGTATGTAAGCTATTCAAAATCCTATTTTAACTTTGTATTGGGTCAAGAAGAATCCTTAGAAAATAAACTATCTGAAAAGGAAATCAAGCTCCTCGAGTTATTTTCCAATGAAATTGCAAACACTAAGAGGGTCGAAGAAGTCATTATTCTTAAAAAACTGATTTCTGGAAATATTCTGTTAAAGGAAGAATTTAAAGCAATTATTTTTGATAAATATGGAATTTCTATTCCTGATGAAACAATAGAATCGTGTGTCAAAAATATCAATTTTGAATTTGTAACTGAAAATCATAATAAAAAGTTAGTGAGTGTAAGTGAGATATATGATTTAAGCATCGTTTCTTATGCAAACGGACTAATTTCATTTAGTGATGAATTTATAGATTTACTCAAAAATGAGGCTTTCTTGTGCTTTCTTAATGACATGCTGGATTATTCCGAAACAACTTATAATAGAAATTTTGACAAAAATAAGTATGTTGATGGCTTCGTATTGTATCAGAAATATTCTAGGAAAGATGTTTTTAGAATTCTGAACTGGGATCAGAATCCTTTAGCACAAAATGTTGGTGGCTATCTAATTAGTCCTCAAAAAACAAATTGTCCAATATTCGTAAACTATCACAAAGAAGAGCATATTTCGAGTACTACGAAATATGAAGAAGGTTTTGTCAATAATTCTGAATTTGAATGGATGTCTAAATCCAGACGAAAATTGGATAGCAAAGATGTTTCTACCATCAAAAATTACAGAGATGGACTTAGATTACCTTTATTCATCAAAAAAAGCAATGGTGAAAGCAATGATTTCTACTATATGGGCGATGTGACTCCTATAGATGAAAGCTTCAAAGAAGCTACTTTGATTGATGACAACAATAAAAGTGTTTCAGTTGTAAAAGTAAGATATAAAATGAATCATCCTGTTGAAGATTCGATTTACGAGTACATTACAGCACCAAGTAGTTAATGGATTTGGACTTGATTTTCGTTTTTCCAAATCCGTATACAAAGCTCCGCTACTATCCCCTTTCTCTCCCCAACACCCTCATTTCACTTCAATTATTTTGGTCCTCTGTAGTAGTCCTGCTCCTTTGCGAGCTTATGATATGTCTTTGTGGTGCGTATGAAAACGCACAGGTTCCGGTCGCTGTTCTGTTTGCATGTTTCCATTGGCTGTTCGGATTCTTCTCTCATTTCCTCATCTCGTTTGGTTGTCTGTTAATGTGGTTCCGGGCAGCTTTTCTGGAATCTCCTTGCTTGCGTGGATGGAGTAAGAGCAAAGTCTGCCTGGGAACCTGAAAATATGTTAAAATGTGGAAATATTTAACACTATCTTTTTTGATTACATGATTTATCAATATGGGTAAACCAATGATTTGTATAACACTCTTAATATTGTGATTAAAAAGGTGTCTGTCTTCTGATTGGTAATAGAAGAACAAGAATTAAAATGAGAAAATAATCTCTTGAACAGGCTACCTGCCGTCAAAAAGTAGGATATCTCCAATGAGTGCTGGGCAAATGAGCCTTAATGATCACGTGATGTGAGGAATGCAAAAAAATGAGGATTAACTCCTCACTCCATCACCAAAAGCTCCGCCATCTCCTCCAGATCATCCGCTGCGCCTTTTACAGACACAATGGAATGCATGGATCCGCCGCCGTCTTCTTCGAACTGGGAATGATGTGGACGTGGGCATGCGGGACAAGCTGACCGGCGGCGGCCTTGTTGTTCATGCCGATGTTCGACCCGTCTGCGGATACAGCATCTTCTACCAGTTTTGAAAGTTCATTTATCCTTAAAGTGATTTGCTTTTTATCTGACTCGTGGTATCTCCTGTGGGCCTACTTTGCAGGTGGGTGATCTTTCCTCATGCAGAAAAATACTCCTCCGGTCAAAGCTGGGGTCAAACACTCTTTAATTGTTCCAGTCTCGGCATTTGTTAATATTCAGATGAGAAAGTTCCTCTTTATCTTTTATATCCCATAGGGCATGTCATACGAACAGTTAACACTGTAACATTAGTTGTTACAAATAGGCATTTTTATATGCAATAAGTCGATTCAACATTATATTCAAAATACAAAGAGCTAGGAATAATGATGAACAGAGATATGATCGACTGGAATGAGGTCTGGAAAGAACAGATGTTAATGCAGAACCAATCACAACATGCTGTAGATTGTGCTGCTATCTGGGACAAAAAAGAAAATGCACAACTATTTTTGAAAATGTTTCAGGGAAAGGGGGAGAAACTGATCGAAAATACCCTCAAAGATCTTCCTTTAACACCGGAATCCAGAGTTCTTGATATTGGAGCAGGACCGGGTACACTTGCAATCCCACTTTCTGAAATGGTATCTCATGTCACTGCGGTTGAACCTTCTCCTGGCATGATTGGTGTGTTGCAAGACCAGATCACAGAAAATGATATTGGTAACATCAAGTGTGTTCATAAACGCTGGGAGGATGTCGAAATTGGATCTGATCTTGAAGGATCCTACGATGTGGTAATAGCCTCCTACTCTCTGGGAATGCCCGACATAAAAGAAGCTGTTCGGAAAATGGAGGCAGCCTCCTCAAGATATGTTTACATTTACTGGTTTGCAGGAGAAACCTCATGGGACGCTAACTTTAAAGCATTGTGGCCTTCCCTTCATGGGACCAATTATTATCCTGCACCGAAATGCGACATTCTTTATAATGTGCTTTACCGGATGGGTATTTATCCGCACATAAATGTCATTCCATTTGAGCATGTCCACCGTTTTTCCTCCGAGGAAGAGTCTGTTGACCATTTTAAGTCTTATTTTAACATCACTGAACAACATCAGGATGCAATCCTAAGAGACTACCTTAAAGACCACCTTGAAGAAGATGATGATGGCGCCGTTATCCTGAGAGGATTGACCACGCGTGTGAAGATGTGGTGGGAAAAAGGATGTGATAGCGGTGAATAAAAAGAGTAATTTCCTGACCTTTCTAATTATGGGCGGGCTTATTGCGACTGTCTTATTAACAGCTGGTTGCACAGCCCCGCAAGAAGATGATGCTACAAACGAACTTGTAGTTGGCATAAGTACCGATGTAAACAACTGGTATCTCGACAAATTCCCCGATGGGGATGGCAGATTTGTGTGGTCACAGGTATATGAAACTCTTGTAAGACTGGACACAGATCTCAACATAGTGCCGGGATTGGCAGAATCATGGGAAACACCGGATGATGGGAAAACATGGATATTCCACCTGAGGGATGACGTATATTTCCATGATGGCACACCATTTGATGCGAACTCGGTTGTATTTTCCTACAGCAATGAATCTTATGTCAAAAAGATGGGGGCTTTAAGAGCTCTGGATCATATTGAGATCATCGATGAGAACACAGTGAAATTCGTCATGAACAAACCAATGCCATTGCCATTTTATCTTACACATGTGGCCTGGCCCATCATGAGTCCCAGCTGTGTTCATGAGAATGGGAATTTTGCAGAACCTATTGGAACAGGTCCTTTTAAATTTGAGAAACAGGTCACTGACCAAGAGATCGTGCTTGTCAGGAACGACAAATATTGGGGTGACAAACCAGCTCTTGAAACTGTCACTTTCAAAGTCATACCTGAAGCCACCACCCGTGTGATGGCACTTGAAACAAAAGAAGTCGACATGGCCATAAAACTGCCTGAGTATGACGTTTCGAGACTGGAAGAAGAACCTGATGTTGATGTATACAGGAAATTAACGACCTTCACGGACTTTTTACAATTCAACTGCAATAGCGGAGTGTTCAAGGATAAGGAAGTAAGAAAAGCTGTGGCATACTCCATTAATACTGAGCAGATGGTAAATACGGTTTTGGAAGGCATTGGATCTCCGGCCAAGGGCAGGGCTTTCTCTCCTGTGATGATGTATTCAAACCCCGAACTTGACCTATACGAATATAACGTGGAAAAAGCCAGGGATATATTATACGAAGCCGGTTGGCAGGACTCTGATAATGATGGAGTTCTTGAGAAGAACGGAGAACCTCTTAAGGCAACGATCGTTGTTGGAAAAGGCGTCTGGGCATCCCGTCATGTTCCAATGGCTGAAGCCATTCAGGGCACGTTGCAAAAGGTAGGAATGGATGCGGATATACAGGTACTGGAAAGTGGAGCTATTAATAAGCTTGAAAATGAAGGTCAGTTTGATGTGATCTTCAGGACAGGATATTTTGTATGGGGACCCTACCCACGCCATTTCTTTGTCCATCAGTCCTATTGTCCATATTCACATTACAATAACCCGGAGTATGATAAGCTGGCAAATGCAGCAGATTCGACAGTTGATCCTGAAAAGCAGAAACAGCTGTACTATGACCTGCAGGACATGGTACTTGAAGAACTGCCTGCATTCTATCTGGTGCATGAAGAAAAGATCATCGCAGCCAATAGCTACGTAAAAGGATACCAGATCACTGCTGAGGATCCGTGGCTTAACCTTGAAGGAGTGTACCTCGAAGAAGAGCAATGAATCTCAGGATCATTGCTCCTCCTTCCTTCTTTTTTATTGTATTTGGATAAATGGTCTTTAACTGTGCCGGATTAAGAAAAATTGATCATAAGGAAAGGAAAGGAATGCTGAAATATATCCTAAAACGTATGTTTTTCGTATTTTTCGTGGTTATTGGAGTGACCCTTGTAACCTTTTCTACAATGCATTTTGCACCCGGTGACCCTGCTGAGGTCATTGCTGTGGCTAGGTACGGTGAGGACCTGACCCAGGAACAGATCGACTGGGTCAGGGTAACAGAAGGATTTGATTCCCCGGTATACATCCAGTATCTGAAATGGCTTGAGCACGTCTTACACCTTGACCTTGGCAGATCAGTGGTAACATCTCATGATATCCTGGAAGAAATTACTACCAGGCTCCCTGCAACTATCAAACTGGCGGCAGCGAGTCTATTAATATCCCTGTGTATCTCCATTCCTGTCGGAATAATTAGTGCGGTAAGGAAAAATACAGTAATTGACCATCTATGTATGGCCGGTGCGTTGCTTGGGGTATCGATTCCCAACTTCTGGCTTGGATTGCTGTTGATCTGGTTATGTGCGCTGACCCTTCACATACTTCCTAGTTATGGGTATGGTGGAATTGAACATCTTGTCCTTCCTTCAGTAACTCTTGGCACATCCATGGCTGCCATTACCACCCGCCTCACTCGTTCCAGCATGCTGGATGTACTGAGCCAGGAATACATAGTAACAGCAAGAGCAAAGGGACTGGATGAAAAAACAATAATCTTTAAACATGCGTTAAAAAATGCAATGTTGCCTATCATTACCTTTGCAGGGCTGCAGTTGGGTTTTTTGCTTGGGGGGAGTGTGATAGTTGAAACGATATTTGCATGGCCCGGCATCGGGAAGTTGCTGGTAGATTCCATATATGCCAGGGATTTTGCTATGGTGCAGGGTTGTGTGTTGTTTATTGCTGTCATATTTGCGCTCACCAACCTGGCGGTGGATATCATGTATGCGTTTTTGGATCCGAGGATCAGGTATGAAAAAAGTTAATGATAAGATGATCGTTCTAAAAGAAGCCGGAAACAACAGGATGGCTGCAATCGGGGGAGCTATAGTTATCCTGTTGATCTTAATTGCAATTCTGGCTTCCTTCCTTTGTCCGCATGACCCTCTGGAACAAAGACTGGAAAACAGGCTTCTTCAGCCATGCTTTGAATATCCCTTTGGCACAGATGATCTTGGAAGATGCATTCTCTCAAGACTGATCTTCGGAACAAGCTATTCTCTGGCAATTGGTGTTACGGTTGTTGGGATAACCGCTTTGGTCGGTACGGCTTTGGGCATCATTGCTGGTTATAGCCGTGGAATAATTGACGAGACCATAATGAGAGTTGTAGACGTGGTTCTGGCTTTTCCAAGTATAATCCTTGCACTTGTGATTGCAGGGATGTTAGGCCCCAGCTTTTCAAACGTAGTAATTGCACTTTCTGCGACCCACTGGCCTGCATATACAAGACTTGTGAGAGGGATTACACTTTCTCTCAGAGAAAAGGAATTTATCGAGGCTGCAAAAGCGCTGAGAGCTTCAAATATCTATATTATGCGTCGCCATATACTTCCAAATTGCATCAATCCTATTATTGTACTTGCAACACTTGATATCGCACATGCGATCATCTTTGCGACCGCCCTGAGTTTTCTCGGCCTTGGGATCCAGCCTCCGACACCTGAATGGGGTTCGATGCTTAAAGCCGGGATCCCTTATCTTCGAACCTCTCCTCATCTTACCTTTTTCCCAGGTACCGCCATAATGGTGACTGTAATGGCTTTTAATTTCTTAGGTGACGGTTTGAGGGATATGCTCGACCCGAAAGGAAACGAAATGACGCTGGTGAATGAATGAGCTTATTGAAAATACAGAACCTAAAGGTACATTTCAATGCCAGAGGCAAAATTGTGAAAGCTAACAATGGTATTGATCTGGAGGTCAGAGAAAATGAGGTCATGGGCCTGATAGGAGAGACCGGTTGTGGAAAAACAATACTTGGAAGGGCAATAATAAGACTGCTTTCTGATAATGTCGAGTTTGCCGGAAAAATCATTTACAAAGGTGAAGATTTATTGTGCCTTCCCGAAGACCGATTGAGAAAGATAAGAGGTAAAGATATTGGAATCATACTCCAAAACCCCTCGGCTGCATTAAATCCGGTTTTATCTGTTGGTGACCAGATATCAGAGATCTATCGATATCATGGGGATATGAAGAAACAGGAAGCGGGGATTAGAGCAGCTAAAATGCTTGAAATGGTTGGAATTGACCCAAAAAGAATGTATGAATATCCTCATCAATTTAGTGGGGGGATGAAACAGAGGGTTATGATAGCTATGGGGCTGGCCTTGAATCCGGGACTGTTGATCGCAGATGAGCCAACCAAAGGCCTTGATCCTGCAACGAAAGATAAAATAGTATACTTGATCTGTGAACTGGTAAAAAAAAGAAATACGAGTCTGCTTCTCATCACTCATGACCTTGGCGTGGCTGAAAAAATGTGTGATCGGATTGCGGTGATGTATGCAGGGGAAATTATTGAGATAGCAACAATTGGGAATATTCTATCTCATCCCAAACATCCTTACACACAGGACCTGTTGAACTCACTTCCCAAAAGAGGGTTGAATCCAACAGTTGGGGAAAGCCCAAGCCTTAGTTCACCTCCATCAGGATGCAGTTTTCATCCAAGATGTAAATGCGTTATGGATGAATGCACAAAAAAGCATCCGGTGCTGGTAGAGACTGAAAAAGGGACGAATGTTAGATGTTTCCTATATGAAGGAAATTGAGGTTAAAAATGACTTTGCTATCAGTTGAGAACCTGAAGAAATACTACTATAGCGGGGTGTTCAACAAGAAAGAAATAAGAGCAGTTGACGGAGTGGATTTTGAAATAAATAAAGGTAGAACACTGGGGCTGGTAGGAAGTAGCGGATGTGGTAAAACGACCGTTGCCAGGACAATTTTGCGCCTGATAGAACCTACAGAAGGTCGTATAGTCTTTGAAAAAAAGGATATTACAAAGCTAAGGGGCCGGGGACTGAAAAGCCTGGGGTGCGAGATGCAAATAATATTCCAAAATCCTGAATCCTCACTCAATCCGAGGATGAGGATATATGATGCTATTTTAGAACCTTTAAGGATCCATAAATTATGTAGTGCAGATGAGGAAAATGAAAAAATTCTCAAATTGATTGAAATTGTTAATTTGAATGAGGAACTTTTGTTCAGATACCCGCATGAATTGAGTGGTGGCCAGCTACAGAGGGTTGTGATCGCGCGGATCTTAAGTTTGAATCCAAAGTTTATTGTTGCAGATGAAGCCACTTCTATGTTGGATCCTCTGGTTCAAGCTCAGATCCTTAACTTACTGAAAGACCTGCAGATAAAATTCGGGATAAGCTACCTATTTATTTCTCATGATATGGATGTGGTGGAATGGATGTGTGATGAGATTGCCATAATGGACAAAGGAAAGATCGTGGACTGGAAATAAGTATTTTTGTATTATTTTAATTCTTTGGTATATTAAAAAGGGTGTAAAGTATGAGTTTAGGGATCGAATTAATGAAGAGGCCGGAAGTGGCTCCTGAAAAATTTATGAGAATCGTAGAAGACTCTATGAAGGGTTTTAGAAATTATAAGGTCTTAGCTACGGCTGTGGAACTTAATGTTTTCGAACATACGAAAGTTCCAATAACACCGCAAGAACTTGCAAACAAAATAGGTTGCAACCAGAAAATGATAGCATTGCTTTGTGATGTTCTGTGTGGATTTGAACTTCTCTATAAAGAAGGGGATAGTTATGCAAATACAGGCATATCTAACACCTACATTCTAAGTGATTCTCCGTATTCACAACTAAATTATCTATCAGATATGGACAGTAACGTAAAATTGTGGGAAAATTTGCACGATATTATAAAAAACGGTCCTGCCATTGTTGAAAAGGAAGAGTTCTTTGGTGATAGGGTAATACATTCTATGGCAGAGAATGCAAAATGTGGAATGCTTCAGGAAGTTATCCAGACTGTCATTGAAAACATCGATTTTAACAATGCAAGTAAAATGCTTGACCTTGGTGGAGGTCATGGACTGTATGCCATAGGTTTTGCGAGTTTGAACAAAGACTTGAATTCATTTGTTTTTGATCTGCCTCCGGTGGTTGAACAAACAAAGATCTACACTCAAAAATACGGGGCGAATCGAGTGGATGTGATACCGGGTAACTTTTTTACTGATGACATTGGCGATGGTTACGATATCATATTCTCATCGCTCAACCCGGGAGGGAGAGTTCCTGGACTGATTCCAAAGATCACCTCTGCGCTAAATAAAGGGGGAGTTTTTGTGAACAGGCAGGTCCCGGATGAGGACTCAATATCTGACCCTCTGCTCACTCTTGATTGGAATTTGTGGACATTTAAAGATATAAAGAAAGCAAATTCAAGGTATAGTTTTGAGAACAGTATATCTTTTAATGACTACATCGATGTTCTGAAGGCAAATGGTCTTGATGTATTCAAGGAAATACGTTTGAAAGATGGTTCTATGATTGTTTTTTCAAAAAAAACTTGATATGATGCTTGACATGATCTATGGTGTTATACATTTGAAACCGAATAAGGCAATAATGGTCATATAGATCTCATCATAAAAAACTAAGTAAACACAGTTTGTAAGCTCATTAACAGAACATGCTAAGCCACTGAACTGTTGGTGTAGCTTCAGGTATTTTAAAATACCAACGTGGCCTCAGAAGTGAAACAAATAAGCAAAGGGGCAAACAACATAAACAACTGTTCGCTTACCAGCGTAAAGCAAGAGGGAAATACTATTCATCAGGATTATCTATGCCTTTTAAGGAATCCTGCTTTGAATTTATTAACATACTATCAGGGATATACTCCCCTTTCCAGTATTTCTTCCCATATTTTTATTATCAAACCTGGGATAAATAGAGATATTAAATGCCAAATATTATTCACATCGATTTTTTGAAGATAGGCTTTGAGTATCTGCAGTATTCCCTTTACTCCATCACCAAAAGTTCCGCCATCTCCTCCAGATCATCCGCCGCGCCCTTTACGGATACAATTGAATGCATGGAACCGCCGCCATCCTCTTCGAATCTGGGGATGATGTGGACGTGGACATGCGGGACAAGCTGGCCGGCGGCGGCCTTGTTGTTCAGGCCGATGTTCGAGCCGTCTGCGGATACAGCATCTTCTACCAGCCTTGCGATCATCCTTACGGTTGCGAAAAGTTCGCCGGCTTTTTCGGCAGGCATGTCGGTGAAGTTTTCGTAGTGTGTTTTCGGGACAACTACTGTGTGTCCTCTGGAACAAGGGTTTATGTCAAGAAAAGCATAGGCCGTTTCATCTTCGTAGACCTTGTAGGATGGGATATCTCCCTTTATTATATTGCAGAACAGACAATCCATATTTCGACTCCTCATAAATAATGCAGTCTTCACTTATATATAGGATTCCACTACTGTCAAAGTATTTAATATGTTTGATTACGCGAAAAAAGAATGGTTAGCACTTTTTGCGCAGGGCAACAAGTGCTATTGCCAGCAGGGCAGCCGGGAGAGTGAATGCTGGGGTCTGGTTGGTATCGGTCTCCGGGGGTTCTGCTGGAGTGGTTTCTGGGGCATCGTAGTATTCGGTGGAGATGTATGGGAGGACTGCTGTGAATCCAGCGTTCACGAGAGGCTCGGATTGTCCTTTTTCAATTATTTCATAATGGATATCTATTGGTATTGTTCCGCCTGCCCATTCTTCAGTTGGTTTCAGAGTCCACTCGTAAGTATGTGATTCATTTTCTGCATATATTCTGCTTATTGATTCTCCAAGTTGGCTTGGACCTTCAACTACTATGAAATTATCCATATCCAGTCCTGTTCCTAGATCTTCAATTTGCATGTACACTTTGCACTCTTGATACACTGTCATTTCAATAGATACTGTAAATGGTTCTCCGATTTTGAGAACCGGTTTTGCAGCATCTGATTCTAATTCATCTCCGTTATAATAAACTTCATAGCTGTAATATTTTCCATAAGGATTTTCATATGCTGATGCCACAGTTGCTAATGATAAAATCATTAAAAAAATCAATATGCATCTATATTTCATCTTATCACCTTGAATTCATCTGAAAGATCAGTATAACCAATTGATTCCTCAGTACGTTCTCCACTTTTGTCTCCAACACCTTTTGGGCTTGGTCCGACAATTGTTGTTGCATATCCTCCGAACTGGAACATCATCCGTTTATTTTTTCCTAAATCTACTAAATATCCATACTCATCGGTTTTAAATGGATGATAAACTTGCGCATCTTCCCTCACATACACCTGCCCCTCATGCCCGATATAAGTGTTCAGAATCACCTCATTGTCGTTATCGGTCACCCTGAAATACTCATACTTGCCGATCACATCATACGTCCAGACATTGACCGTGAACATCCAGTGCGGGGGAAGCACAGGCAGTCCCATGGGGACGTGCTTCATGGTCTTTTCCAGACGTTTGTTAACCTTATCCGCGACATCCTCGCTCAGCTGGGTGGTGGCATCGTCTGTCAGTTTCTGTAATTCGTTGTTGACTGCATCAAAGGAGGCGTCGATCATTGCGCTGTTATCTATTATCACGACGCTGATGCCTTCGGCAATCCCCACGCGGACATCGGTGTCCAGGCGGTTCAGGACCGCATCCATCTCATCGCCGGTGAGGGTTGGATTGTTCTTTATGACCTCGGCTCTCAGTTTTTCAGAGATGCCGGTGGGGAGGGTTCCGTCGGCAGACTGGTTGATGATCTGACTTTTTGACAGGCTGTTGAGGTGGTTCTGAGTAATCGTTGAGACCTCAGCTTCTGTTATCCAGAGGGATACCACAGGGTCGGCTCTCACTTCCTTTGCGATCATTTCCGGGACGTCCTCTCTCATCTGACTGCTGTAGGTGGTGGTCAGGCCGTTGACCCGCTGGTCCAGTGCGGTGGTGTCAAGGGGGATGGCCTGCTCGCTCAGGTTCTGCTCCAGTGATTTGACCTCTGTACTGAGGTCCTCGATGCTGCTGCTGACCATCTGTGCGGTCGCTTCCTTTACCGGGCTGCTGGTCTCGTCCAGAAGGCCTGCGATGTCATCTGCAATGCCGGTGGAGAATACGCAGGTGTTCTTCACGCCCAGGGGGTAGATGGTCATTCCCTTTGGGTCCTTGAGTTCGTATTGTCCATTAAGGTCGAACTTGGGATCATGGTACAGGTAATCCGGGTACTGGTCCACCACAAGCGTCATGCCTTCGGTCCAGTTGTACTTGCTCTCGGGCATGCCTGTGATGGTCATGGTGTCGATGATCCCCATCTCGGTTCCCAGTGCGGTGCCTGCCATGCTCACGGCAGGGTTGTTGAAAAGTGAGAGTGAGCCGGAGGTCACGCTGTCCAGTGCTCCGGTGTCAAGGCCGGGGATGTTAACGTTCGCTTCGGTTAGCTTCTCCAGCAGGTAATCATTGAGATCGCTGTTCAACTTCCGGTTCTGGGATTCGATCTCATCCATCAGCTTCAGGTAAGCCTCATTTTTTACAATAAAGCGCGCTGTATCGCTGCTGGTGTACATTTCACTACCTGTCAGGTACTGCTGCCTGTTCACGTAGCTCTCGGTGTCATCCTTGAGGTCGGCTGTCAGCTTCTTTGCGGCCTCGTATCTGAGCAAGGTAGGGTCTGCACCGGGATCGTCCATCAGGGAGACGTTCACCGTCGGGTCCGCTGCTTCAATGGAGCCGACCATTTCCAGTAGTTCGTCTGCCATCATCTTGTGGAGCCAGTCCGGGATATCGCACTCCACCTTCTGCTCCGGGATGTAGAAGTCATTGGGGAACAGCATGTAGCGGGTCTCGATCTGGTGGATGTCTATGTACTGCTCCTTGTACTTGTCAGCGGCATCACTGCAGGCAGGGTCCTGGCGCTCGATACCGTTGATCTCTATGTTTGTAATGCGGTATTCCCGGGTCACCGGGTCGGTGTAGGATGCCATTCCCTCGTAGGTTCCTGTGGGAGGACGCTTGTGGTACAGTATGCTTAAGTTTTCCGTCTCAGTCTCAAGGTGAGACGTCGAGCGTGTGTCCGTGGTCGTGATATATTCTGTCTTTGATCCTGTGCTGCTTGATGAATGGTGGCTGTATTCCGGTATTCTGGCACCGAACTCATTGGAATGGTAGCCGGTGATCTCCTTCCATTTGTAGTTGTAGGAATACCTGTAGTATATCTTCCATTTCGAAGTGACACGGTAGTCGATGTTGTATGTCACATTCCAGTCGAAAACATGGTCTTCACGTTCAAGATATCCATCGGTACGCACCATGTCGGTGACATTATCGTTCTCCCTGTGGCGGAACACCGGTGTTATTGTGACCTCGGTTTCCACTGAATCAAGGGACACGGTGGCACCTGTGAGCTTCCAGCCTGTTAGCCTTCCCTGGGGCGGATCGATCTTCGGAGACATTGTTTTTTCATATGAGCGACTCCATGTTTCATTCCACGAATACGACGGTTCGATGGCTCCGGTATGGTTTCCTTCGATATCATACGAGGCTTTCCAGGACACCGTGTCCCAGTCGTAGGAGGACGAATCCCTCTCTCCTCTGGTATCAGTGAACACCGGAACAGTATCATTAAAACCATCCCTTACGACCTGTGCCTGCACCCCGGCAAAGTATACCTCCCGGGCAACATCGTGCACAAGGTCCTGCTCATCGGTCCAGATATGGTCATTGAAAACCCAGCCGTCCACCAGGCTCGGGATATAATCCGATGCTGCCACCCGGATCGTCGACTGTTCATCCACCTGCTCGAAGGTCATGCCGGTCTCTGTCATCGACTCGCCAATGCCTTCCTCGATGTCCACGCTGAACGAGTTGTTCTCTGCCAGTTTTTCGTAGGTGGATGTCAGGTTGACGGAGTTGTTAGAGCCGTTAATGTCATACTCGTCAGCAGTTCCGTGCACATCCTCGTAGAATACCTTGCCATTGTAGTATGTGGTGTACATCAGTGCCCAGGGGTCCACCGAATCGAACGTCCGCTTCTGGGAATAGGCTGTTCCGGCATTGACCGCTGATGCCAGTGCCGGATTGGTGATGATGTTCAACGGTCCGTTGGCATAGTGCTGCCAGGGCCCATAAGTGAACGAGCGTATGTTCATGGCACCGAGGACGATGTTTGCTGTCTCAGCACTGTTCAGTGAGCGCTCATATTCCGTAGTAAGCTCTTCAAGCAGCGGTTCCCTTGAGGTCACAAGTGTCGAGATATCAATGCTGCGGTTGAAGGTCTCTCCGGTCTCAAGGTCAACAAGGGTATAGTTCAGGTCCAGGATGGAGAATGTGTAATAGATGGAATAGGTCCTGTTGTCATCATTTATCTGCCTTTCAAGTGTCCCGTTGATCTCCTCGATGAGTATCTGTTGTGGGTGGATGTCCGGCTCCACGTTGATGGCATATTTGTCATAGACATACTGTTCGTACTGGTAGTTCCCTGTGATCAGCTCGTTGAAATGCTTTGCAGAGATGTCCTTCACAGGGTTCATGGCAACGCTGAACCAGTCGGTGGCCTTCAGGTTGCCTCCGCACTCAAGCTCAATGGTGCCGTAGCCGGGACCGATGCTCTGTGGCAGCAGGAAGTTCTCCTCAAAGGATACCGTTTTCCAGATACTGACAGCTTCACCGTAGTCCACGGAATCTATGGTCTGGCCATTGCTGTCCTTTATCCTCAGTATGATGTTCTGGTCCCTCCAGAGCGAGGATATGCTGTACCACACATCCGAAGGCAGGTCGACCTGGACACTTAATGTATGCCCGGCCTCAAGGTCATGGGTGCGGGCGTTGACCATGAAATCATCCTCCGTGGTCGTACCTCCGGACGAGTTCACAGGCTGGATGATCGGGTGCTCACCTTTCCATTTCAGGGCTTCCATCCCTGCATAATTGAGGCATCGGGACAGGTCCGCAGAAGCAAATCCGACAGCTACCTTTTCAGGATCTGTCTTCTCAGTGGTGTAGATCGTCTGTGCAATGTCGTAATCCGTCTGCAGGAAGTATGCTGAGGTGAGCACAGCTCCGAGTATAACAAAGATGCCGATGACAGAGAATGGAATGTACGCATCGGTATTACGGGCAAGTAAGCTCACTTTTTTCAGTGATCTCCAACACTTGTATGCGGGTCGCTTCGTTTTTCTTTCCTGTGCAGTTCGTGGGTGTCGCAAAGCTTCGTTTTTCATGGCTCCACCTGCCATCTGTCCTCATTTTATCTTAGGGGGACAGGCTGTTCTGGCAAGTCTTCAGGTTAATGATTTATATAAATATTTAATAGCAGCAACCCTATTATTTTAGAAGTTAAAAATTACAAAAGGAAGCAGGAAGAGGTCTCATTCAATGTTCATTTCCTTCCTGATCGCAGTGGATGAAATGCCATTATCCTCATAATCTTCCAGCGGCACGACCTCACAAAGGTCGCTGATCTCCGGCTCGATCCTCAGTTCCACATCCTTTCTCCTGAACACCAGAAAATGGATGTTCTTTTCCCGAAATTCCGCCAGCATGTTCTTCATGTCATCTTCGTTGCGGTAATATCTGACCTTGAACAGCCGGTTGGCGGTATCCGCTCCGATGATGAATGTGGCATTCTCAAATATCTGCGCTTTCTGGATGAAAAGGGGGGCAACAGTGAGGTAAATATTTCCGGGGAAATCCCTGTCTTTATAGGCTTTAAGCGAATTCAGCCTTTCCTGGAGCGATATAAAGTCTATTGGAGGCTTGTCCACATTTGTGACGGATATCTCAAAGTGGACGTTTTTACCAAGTTTCCGGAATGCCTGCTCAGCCATTAGAATGTGGTTGCGGTGGCATGGATTAAAAGAGCCTGAAAAGATGATCTCCGGTTTATCGGTAATTTCCTTATCCTTAAGGTTCAACCTGACAACATCGGGCTTGAGGTCCGGGCGTTTCATGATGCTATCCGGGCGGGAAAGCATCTTAGCGACCTCTTCGGAAGCGCTTGCTTCTCTCTCTTCGATGAATTCATCACTGTCCAATAGCCTGTTAAGAAGCATTTGCCCATCCCAGCCGCATTCCCTAGTGATGGAATCGATTATCATGCAGGTTGCGATGTACTCCTCTTCCTGCCTTGAACGACCCTGTCCGAGCCTTAGGCTCATTACCACTGTTCTGTCAAAGGACTGGATGCCAACATATATCTCATGTTCGCGACCTTCACGTTCATCACTTCCAGCTGAAAGCTTACAGGAAGCTGCCACGCCCATCAGATCTTTGTTCCTGACCAGTTCATCATCTTCTGTAAGGGATAATGCACGGCGGTATGCTGCCATGGCCATGGTCCTTACGGTCATTGGTGAAGCATATTTCTCGGGTTTCCTGCTGATAAGATCATCAAGCGCTTTGGAACTGTATGGTATAGTAGCTTCAAGAAGGGTTGCGGAACCTCCTCCGTATTTCAGGAGTTGTTCAATAGCCCCGACTCCCCCTCCTGTAATTGCAAGAACGATCCGGCAGGGCTGTTCGTGGATATGCATGACCATCTCATGCAAAAGCTCTTCCTCACCTTGACTTGAAGGATGTTCTTCTCTTTTCTCCATCAGCAGGAGTCTGTGTCGAAAACCAAATAAAGTTTTTGATGATTGAGAGCTTGTTCATAAAGTCCCCTACATTGAGGGCAAATTCCTTTCTTTATGGTCTAATAGAATATTTTGTGGTCAAGCCTGCCTTTTGTTTTTCCCACAGATAACGACATATGCAGTT
This sequence comes from Methanococcoides methylutens, assembly GCF_000765475.1. NCBI lineage: Archaea > Methanobacteriati > Methanobacteriota > Methanomicrobia > Methanosarcinales > Methanosarcinaceae > Methanococcoides > Methanococcoides methylutens. The sequence continues at coordinate 749,887 of NZ_JRHO01000014.1, read as the reverse complement.
GATTTCCAATCAGATGTAATGTATACTCTTCTTTTTGCAAAGTTTTATATACATAATGTAAAGTATGTTTTACATAGTGATTAAAATGCAAATCAAAGAAATATATATGTTAGTTGTTGGATTCACATTATCCTTGATAGGCATGGGATTTTACGCTTTTGAATTTACCTGGATAATAAATCCGAGTGGAGTAGGTGGTGCATTCATAGGTGGGGGTGTCTCACTGATTATAATTACTCTTCGTGAAATCCGACTTAGGGATAAGGGGACAATAGTAGAAGATGAAAGAATATTTCGAATCGCTGAGAAATCTAGCCATAAAAGCCTGATGATCCTTATCATTCTTGAAGGTATATTAGTGGCACTTCTTGGTGTTACAGGATATGATGTTCAAGCTTATCCTATTGTGTCTTTGTTGTTTGCTATAACAGCGATATTATATGTGGGATTTTACTTTTGGTACAAAAGACAAATGTAATTCCAGGATGGATGTTGAATGAAGAACAATCTAAAAGTCTGGAGAGCAAAGAAAGATATTACTCAGGAACATCTAGCCAGGGAAATGGAAGTGACAAGACAAACCATCAATGCTATAGAACGTGGTAAATATGATCCAAGTATAAAATTGGCTTTCAAAATGGCAAGATTCTTCGAATGCTTAATTGAAGACATTTTTTTTGACGAAGAATGAGTTTTATCTCGATTTTCGGTATATGTGCCATCAAAAAAATTATCTGATTCCCGATCAAGATAGGGGTTGATTACAAAACCCTTAATTTATAGCCAATCCCGATGATCCTGTCAATGCAGGGTTGCCGTAAGGCGCCCTTTTTATTGATAGGGTCCATGAGGTGTACCATGGAAAAACATAATATTTTTAACCAGATACCAGCCGATCTAACCCATGAAGTGTTCGAGCCTTTGGTGGATCAGGATGGAGTATTGGTCGAGCGCATTATTTCAAAGAAACATGTGACTCCGGAGGGTCAATGGTACGATCAGGACCGCAGTGAATGGGTCATGGTGTTGCAGGGGGAGGCGAAGTTGCTGTTCGAAGATTCGGAGGTGGTGCACCTCAATCCCGGCGACCATATTAATATTCCCGCCCACTGCAAACACAGGGTCATCTGGACCAGTGACACGACAGAAACCCTCTGGCTAGCTGTACACTATTGATCTAAATTTGTTCTCAGTCCCTTTTTATCCTTACATATATGCTGTCGGCAATTTCCCTGTCAACTGCATATCTCGTATGGTTAAGGTCGAAGACATAGGAAGGGTATGACTGGACAAGGCTTATCGGGATGCCGGGTAGCACTCCCATTGCCAGCATCTTCTGCATCTTCTCCTCCTCTCTCATATTGAAGTAAGCGATCTTCCCGGTCTGGCCTTTCTTCAAAGCTGAAAGAGAGGCCACAACATGCTCGATCTCTTCCTTTGCCTTCCTGCAGCATTCCCCTTCAGGGATCGGTTTTCCATGAGGGCATGTGCGCGGGTGTCCCAGCAGGATACATACATTCTCATCGATGCCATGGTAAAGTATATGCTCGAACTCACATGCGGAGCTGTGCACATACTTTTCCTTGGTGTTCAGGACATCTGCAAGGAGTCGCTCTGCAAGGCGATGCCTCCTGACAACGGTCCTGCCGTTTGCAGCACCTTCCTCTGTAAGACTGACATCTGAGCCGGAAAGCGTGATGTTCTCTATCTCAAGCAGTTCCTGTATCTCAGGAGATCCCTCTTCCAGTCCGAGAGATCCCAGGCTCACAGGATCTGTGCCCTGCTCGTTTATGCATACCCACATTCTTTCCAGGATCTCTTCTGCATTCTCACTTATTTTCATTTGAATATCCCTCTGATGATCTTTTCCAGTTTTGTTTCCCGCGGGATCTCGTATCCGCACTTCGGGCAGCGCTGCATATTGCATGAACTGAAGTTCCCACAGCCTGTGCACTTTGATTTGTCAGGCTGGTCGAACTCATGGCTGCAAAGGGGGCACTTCATAGTACCACTCCCAATGTTGTCAGGACATAGTTCACAACATATCCCACAGCAAAAGCGCTCGGGAAGATGAACGCAGCCATTCCGAGGGCTATCTTAAGTCCTCTTTCTTTCACGGTTACCATGAACTGTGCTATACATGGCATGAACAATGTCAGTGTGATAGCAGCTACGACCAGGTTGATCTCGGTCAACATCCCTGCATTGTACATATCGAACAATCCGGCAGCACCGAAATCTCTCCTGAAGAACCCGTACAGGAACATAACTCCGCCCTCAGCTGGAAGTCCTATCCACTGTGAAGGGTATGAGAATAGTCTGACAGCCAGCTCGAACAGTCCGGTAAGCCTTCCTATCCAGATCAGTACACTCGCAATCACGAACAGGGGCAGTACCTCCAGGAAATACCACTGCATCCTTGAATAGGTCTTGATAAGCACGTTCGAAGCCTTCGGAAGCCTCAGTGGTGGCATCTCCATGAAGAAACTGGGGCTTTTCCCGGGCAACACCTTTGATGAAAGGAATCCTATGAACACAAGCTCTACACCTATGACAAAAGCCCATATGAACAGTGCTTTTGAGCTGAACGAGAGTATACCCAGTATGACACCAAGCTGTGCGGAACATGGGATCGCCAGTGATAGCAGCATGCTTGTGATTATCTTCTCCCTTTTTGTCTCAAGGGTACGTGTGACCATGGTTGCCATTGTGGCACATCCAAATCCAAGCACCATCGGAATGACAGCCCTGCCGCTCATCCCCATCTTCTTGAATGCACGGTCAATCAGCATTGCAAGGCGTGGAAGGTAACCGGTATCCTCTATGATGGAGAACACAATAAAGAATGCACCCACAAGCGGCATGATCAGTGCAATTGCATATGTCACAGCCTGTGTCAGTATACCGTATTCACCCACGAAGAGGTCCTGGATGACCGGGTATGGGACAATGGAATTGAAGCTCTCGATCACCCATGGGTTGATCTGTTCCCCGAACAGGGTTCCTTCAAGGTAGTCCACAACAGTCCCTGCTGCAAATCCTCCGACGAATTTGTACAGCCCAAAGTAGAGTATCAGGAACAATATCGGAATTCCCGTGACGGGGTGTATAAGGATACTGTCAATACGTTCCCGAAGTGATGCTCGTGTTGTTCGTGATGTATCTTCAGTATTTTTTGTAAGCGTATCTGTCTTTTTAGTCGTACTCATTACAGGGTCGACAATATCGTTGACAAAGGTCTGCCTTTCTATCGTAAGGACATAATTAAGTGGATCAGTGTAGCTTTTTTCCGTTTCCTCTATTACACTCTTGATCGAACTGACATCTTCATTGTTCTGGACGATCTTCTCAAAAGCAACCCTGTCATTCTGGAGGAGCAACTGTGCAAGTGTCCTTTTTGAGATCCCGTATTCAGATCTTAGCAAAGATGATATCTCTTCAATTGCAGACTCTATTCCCCTGCTATACTTTACTTTGTTATCGACATTTTGAATGTCATAATCGGCGATTGCGTTTTCAAGCCTGTCAAGTCCTTCTCCCTTTATTGAGGTCGTACGGATTACGGGAATTCCCAGCTCATTTTGGAGCTTTGCTTCATTAATCTCAACTCCTCTCTCGGCAGCTTCATCCATCATGTTCAGGACAAGTATGAGGGGTACCTCTGCTTCTATTAGCTGGAGTGTCAGGGGAAGCATGCGCTGCAAATTTTTGGCATCCACAACATGCAGGTAAACAAATGGCTTGCTGTCAAAGAGGTAACTCTGTGAGACGCGCTCCTCTTCTGTTATCGGCAATAATGAGTACATACCGGGAGTATCGATTATCTCGTATTCCTTGCCTGCTATTTTCCCCTTCCCTTTGCTTATTGCTACTGTAGTTCCCGGATAATTTGAAACAATTGCATAGCTGTCTGAGAAATGGTTGAAGATAACACTCTTGCCTACGTTTGGGTTTCCTACAAGAATTATCTTTTCAAGACCGCTTTCAGCATTGTCTTCGAGATCGCAACACCTTTTCTTTTTTAATTTGGTAAACATTTGTTCATAAGCCTCCAATATTTAGGCTATCCTAATTTATTGGACTATTGTTAGCAGCCATATATAAGTTTTGGCATACCTAATAATATATGCCTGATTAAAAAATAAAGGGATTTGGAGATTGATCAATGTTAAAAAACGATAGGTTAGGGCAAAATTTGAAACTGCATCTGGGGCTGTCTCAACAAAAAACAGGATCTAAAAATAAATTACATTCAGTCAAAACTGCCTATCTAAAACTAAAATCAGCAACTGGAAAAGATGATTATCTTTTATTTTACTATATTACATTAAGGCAGTTATTCACATTCTTTTCTGGTATTTTTGCTTAAAGATGCCTTTCCAGTTATTTTCTTACAGTCGGAGATCTCACCTTTTTCACAGAACTCCATGAAATGGCGGAAGAACTTTGGCATTTCATCTTTAGAATTTACAAATTCACTGAACTTTGTCAGCTTTTCAAGTGTCTGGGGCGTCACTGCATGCTCCATCTTGCATGCATCGTCATCGGCTGTGATCTCATCAACTCCCAGCAGGATAAGGAACTCATGCAGGACACTGTACTTTTCCTTGGTGCTCCTGGCAACTTTCTTTCCTTCCGGAGTGAGTGTAACTCCTCCGTATTTCTCGTAATTGATGTACCCCTCTTTGGTGAGCTTTTTGAACATTCCGGTAACACTGGACGGGCTGACATTCAGGAACCTTGCAATATCCTTCACCTGCGAGTATCCTTTCTTCTCAATTATGGTGTCAATGGCCTTCAGGTAATCTTCAGTTCTCTCAGTGGTCAAGTGCATCCAACCTTTTTCGGTATATCTAATACTATCAGGATACAATGTTACGTCTTATATATGTTATGTCAGGAAAACAGTTGGTGGTGTTAGTAGTACTGGTATCAGTACTGCCTTTCAGTCCGCCTTACGCAAAACGATGGAACCGTCCCTCATCTGCACTTTGATATACTGCGCTTTCTCCTCACCGACCTCGTATTTGTTGTAAAGCATGGACTCCACGCGCCCCACACCTGTAAGTTTTCGCACGGTCGAGCTGTCTTTGCCTCCCATCCTCATTTTCTCAGCAGGGGGCGCTGGTGGGATCTTCTTCCTGGAATAAATGGTGCCGCCAAGCATTCCTGCACCAGCATATCCTTTCGCGTCATTGAACAGCAGGACGCCGGCTCTCATGTAAGCACCTGCAAATTCACCAACCGTTCCTTCGATCACGACATTGCCACCGTTCAGGTGCGCACCTGTATTGAGCCCTGAATCACCTTTGACCGTGATGGTTCCACTCTCCATCAGGAGTCCTGTACCATTGTAAACATTCCCTTCGACAATGATCTCTGCATTGCAGTTACATCTTGAAGCAAGGGTCCCACGAGGGATGTTGTCTGTCAGTACAAGTTTCTTGCTTCCTGCATCGAAACTGTTCTCAATGGGGACTTCGGAGCTGTTGTTACAGAGTAACTCTGTGATGGAAATGAACTTCCTGTATCCTTCCTCATCGGAACTGACCTCGATGATATTTCCAAGTGGCTCTTCAATATCTCCCGTCAGGTAAAGTGCACCTGCTGACATGGACATCCCTGATTCCGGTCCTATATCTCCGTCTACAAAGATACGTCCGGCAGGCTCGGTCTTGCCAGTTCCGCCAAAATGTGCAAGGTCAACTCCGAGGCTATATGCAAACCTTGTGCCAACACTTCCCTTTATGTGAACATCCTCGCCTTTCTTGAGCTCGTCAACTAGCTGCCTGTACGTATACTCAGTATTTTTCTGGGAAGGGATCACTGTGTCGGGTTCAAGTTCCTTTTCGTGCCAGTAAAAATTGAACGTGTAATCGCACAGGTGATCCACTTTTGAGGCAAGTTCAAGCTCTATCAATTTGATTCACCCATGGATAAGCTGGGGCAGACAGCGTGTGCAGACCCAGAGGCTCTCCATCTTATGCCTCATGGGCAGGAGGTACCTCTCATCTTCTCCGGCACCGCAGCTGAAGCACCTGATGGATACATCAGTGCTCTTTGGCTGTGCTTCTGCTTTTTCAGCATTGAACTCCACGGTCTGTCTCTCTTCGATGGTGATAGCACCCTCAGGACAAACGCCGATACAGAATCCCATGCCATCACAGAGGTCTTCGGAAACGACCTTTGCCTTGCCGTCGATTATCTGTATGGCTCCTTCAGCACAGGGGGACACACATTGTCCACAGCCTGTACACTTGTCCTCATCGATCTTAACTATCATTCGTTTAACCATTGTATCCTCTCCATTCTCAATTATTAGTTATCAGTGATGGGTTCCCTCAACGATCCTGATGCCTGCATTTTCTATGGTCTTCTTGATAGTATCAATATGCGGGCACTCGGGGTAGTTCTTCATCTGCATGCATGAGCTCAGGTGTATCACATCCACTCCGTTCTTCTGCAGGGAGCGCACCAGGCGGAATACGCGTCTGCCTGAGCAGCCTCCGCATGTGAAGAAAGCAACCATCTGTGTATTATTATCATAGTCGACGAACTTTACTCTCCGTTCATTGAAAGCCTTAAAACATCCTGTTCCCGGGCATGCCTCGGACACTGTATCGCATCTTAGGACCGCTATCTTCACAGGTGTATCTTCGGTAATGTTCTCACCTCATTTTTCATCTTCAGAATACACGTTTTCGTCTTCATTATCATTTTTGATCCTGGCTGCTTCCTCAACGCTTTTTCTGATTATGTATCCGGCTTCATGCAGGATCGTATCTTTGAGTTGCGGGTCCTTGTCCATGCTTGCAGTACATGGGTATGCGTGGTGTGCTCCGGATACGGTTTCCTTGTAGATTTCAATATCAGACCATCCAAGTTTTTTGGCGACATACCATGTGGAACCACATGGGGCGTCCCTCAGGACCCTTGCATGTGTGAATATGTTCCTTTCTTTATCGACCTCTATGACAAGCAGCGGTCTGCCAAATCCCATGTCTACAAATTCATCGATCAGGGTTTTTCCTGTTTTTACAAGTGAGCAGAACGGTTTTGGGAATTCGCAGTCTATTCCCTTTGATTCAAGTGTCTCCTTTACTTGCTGGACAAGTCCGGCGGGGGCAAGCTTTGGAACCTCTATGGGCGCGATCACAGCTTTTGCACCTGACATCTCTGCCATCCTCGGCAGGACGGAAAGAATGTCCGGATGAAGGTCCATGGCGATCAGCAGGTCACATTTGTCCATGTTCTCAGGCAGGTATTCTTCAGGTTCTTCGATGAACTGTGGCAGGTCGGCAGGGAATTCATAAATATCAACGATCTGGTCAGCATACGATCTCTTTTTCTCTCTGCAGTGGTCACAGAGTTCTCCACAGGATGTGCAGAATGTGCTGGAATTCACTATATTGCCGATAACCTTCCTTCCGAACTCTCCGGTATAATAAATGCTGATCTGCATGGTCTCCTCTACATCAATCAGGAAAATAAGCAGGGTTTTTGTCCGAACTACCCTGTAGATCGTGTTCGTAAGCGGTTCGTGGGGATTTTAGGGGTCCTTGTAAAGAACCCCTACAGTCGTAGTAATTGTCTGCTCAGAGGCCGACTTCTGTCTTGAAGTTTTCAAGACCGATCTCGTCAATAACCTTTCCGAGCCTTTGTTTCTTTGTGTGTGTCTTGTAGTATGTGATGATCTTGTCAACAAGTGCAAGGACCTCTTCCTCATCGAGTTCTTCTGCAATGGTATCTGCAAGACGTGGCTTGAGTCCTGCACTGCCGCCTACCATGACGGTGAATCCCTTTGGCGTACCCATGATGCCGATATCCTTGATGGCGTTCTCAGCACAGGAGTTCATACAGCCTGATACTGCGATCTTGAGTTTTGATGGAAGTTCCATTCCATGGTATATCCCATCAAGTTTGAGGCCAAGTCCGACAGAGTCCTGCTGACCACGTTTACAGAATGTGGTTCCCGGACATATCTTAACGCTCCTGACACAGAGGCCGATTGCAGCGCCTGGCTTCATTCCAAGATCTTCCCATGCATTGTCAATGTCATCTTCCTTGAGGCCTACAATGGCCATTCTCTGGGAGGATGTGACCTTAATTGCAGCTGCCCCGTATTTCTCGGATACATCAGCTATCTTCCTGAGCAGGTCTGGTGATGCAATACCTCCTGGAATATGTGGTGCGATAGCGAATGTTTCCTTGTCTCTCTGAACGATTGCTCCCTTTTCAAGTAGATCTTTTGTCATTTAGTATTCTCCTTTTAAAATTTGTTGTTTTTCGTCACTAAGTATATTTGGGATACTTCTATATATAATGCCAGTTTCTTTCCTGATACTATGAAAGATTGTACCATCTACAAAACGATCGATATAATTGGCAAGAGATGGACTTTGTGCATATTGTTGGAGCTTTACAAGGGCAACAACGAGGAAAAAAGGTTCAACGAACTTAAGAAGAAGTTACAGACCATTACTCCGAAGACCCTTTCAATAAGGCTCAAGGAACTGGAGCAGGAAGGTCTTGTGAAGAAGACACTTGATGATTCAAAGGACCCTGTGATATACACTTATTCCCTGACAAGAAGCGGAGAAGAGTTCATAGAGATCATTCAGTCCATTAAGAAATGGGGACTTGAATGGAAATTTGAGAACAAGATCTGCGGTCTTTCCAATTGCAAAAACTGCAAGTTATAACATCACTTTCTATATCTTACTATCATTATGTGGGGTATGCGGTGCTTGCTTAAAGAGCTCCGCAGCCGCAACCTCTGCTCAGCATAATGTCGATACGTGAGGTAAGCTCTTCAAGGTCTTCTTTTGACATATTTTTCTCTGAGAGATGCTTCTCAGTTATGTGATCCAGCATCTTTTGTTTCACATCATCAATTTCAGATGCCTTGCCGGTTGCCATGAAGTTGCAATTAAATCCAAGGTCTCTGCATTTTATAATTTTCATCTGCTTTCTCCATCCTTTGAGATGCTATACTAAAATATCATAAAAAGAAGTATAATAAGCAGAACTCACAGTCTGCTTATTATGTCGAATATTGGTGCCAGTTGCTTTATATTCTCTTTACAAAGGTCATCTTTCTGGCAGGTCTGCTGAAGATTGGTACATTTGGTTTTTATCTGCTCGATGTCTGCAGCATCAGAGGTGATTATGTCTTCGGAAAGTTCTCCAACTTTATCGAGTGCGGCCTTCTCCTGGGACAGCTTGTCCGTGAATTTCTTGATCTCTTCATCAAGGACCGGTTTGATAGCCTGTTTGAAAAGTAAAGCCGTCATTTCCCGTGGGATCTTTTCTTCTGTTTCACAAACTTCGTCACTCTCGATGGTGTCTGGTTCGCTTTCAGTGATCTCCATGGTGGACATCTTTGAGAACAGGTGGGATAGTATTGTTTTCTGGGCTGTCAGGTGCTTGATGAACTCGAATTGCATTTTAAAGCTGTTTGGAACTTTTGGTTTGCATTCAAAAGTGACGTAAGGGATGGCGCTTTCATATGCTTTTGTGAAATCATCTGCTTTTTCAGGATAATACTGCTCTAGCAATTCCAGGACGCAAGCATACCATTTCCGGTATTTGTCCAGCATCATTTCGTGCATTTCCGCCCCTTCTCCTGAGAGTGGGGTTATACTATATTTGCCTTCACTTTCATCTTCGTTCTTTACAAATTCGACATATGGGTACATTTTTGGTGCAAGGTCCTCGATCTCATTGATGACAAGTCCTGCTACTCTGACCCGATTGAACGTGTTTTTATCCATGTTACACCGCAGATATAATTATAATAGTAATACGAGGGTAATGATCAACAAGAGAGCTGGTTTCCTCATGGCCGGGTATGTCCTGCATGGGTTGGACCGCCCTCTTATTGCTTTCATTTCCTCTCTGTTCTTTTAAAGATGGGAATAGAACAGGAGTTTACTCCTCTTCCACTCTTAATTTTGTCATTACATCGTCTTCTTTGATCTTGTTGACCACATCCATACCTTCAATGACCTTTCCGAAAACAGTGTGCACTCCATCAAGGTGTGGCTGTGGGGAATGTGTGATGAAGAACTGGCTTCCGCCGGTATTCTTTCCGGCATGTGCCATGGAAAGGGCACCCTTTGTATGCTTCTTTGGATTTATCTCGCATTTAATGGTGTATCCAGGTCCACCTGAACCGTTTCCTTTTGGACATCCTCCCTGAATGACAAAGTTTGGTATTACCCTGTGGAAGGTAAGGCCATTGTAAAATCCCTGCTTGATGAGTTTCTCAAAGTTTGCAACTGTCTTTGGTGCATCCTTTTCGAATAGTTCCAAAACGATCTGACCTTTGTTTGTATCAATAATTGCTTTTTTCATTAATGTGTCTCCCACCGGGATTTATGGCAAATCTGGATTTAAGGGTTTCTGTTAGGTAAGAAATAGCGAAATATGAAAATAATGGTTCAACTTCTCATTTTATGGTTTTTTTGCTGTCGGTTGGCATTTTGTTCTTTTCTACAGTTCTATCGATAAATTTATATCATAAGCCACACGGTCGGAGTGTTCGGTGTTTCTGTCCGAAGAAATTTTTATATTATATCGTTATCTGGGTAATTTTTATAAAAAGTTAAGGCTGATGTCGTATTCATCGTTGTTTTCACCAAAATCATTTTATACGTTCAGGGGTTGTTTAAATGGGTGTTACTAAGATGATTAATTCCATTCTTGAAATGATAAAAAATGTGCCTGAGGGACACGAGCTGTCAGGTTATCTCTACTTGCTTGACGGTGCATCATCATCTATCATATGGTATGATAACATCACGGATTGCCGTGAAGTATTAGAAGACGAGATCACATGGTTGATCTTCGATTATGAGAACCCTGACTATGGGAAGTCTATTCTCCTTGTTCAGAAAGCCAACGTTTCAAAGATCGACCTTTCATACGTAACTAAAACCCCTTACTGATATTATTTTTCTTTGGGGGGAAGTTCTGCTAGTTCGATGTTTAGCACCATTCTGACATGGAATGGTGATTCGCTTATTTTATCCTGCTATTTAAATTACAGTCTTCATCTGCTATTTAAATTACAGTTCTCAAGCATAGCTATGGCTTTTTGCTTTAATATAATATGATACAAAAATAGTTAGGCTGTAAAGAAAATATAATGACCACCATGGTGGTCTTTTAAAAAGAAGATAAAAGTAATGCCAATGGCATTACTTTGCAAGATTGTAGTTCTGGTTGACGATCTTCACAGCACAGAAGTCACCGCACATTGTGCATGCATCTTCATCTGCTGAAGCTCTCTCGGTTCTGATCTTTCTTGCGAGTTCTGGGTCGAGTGCAAGATCGAACATCTTATTCCAGTCAAGGTCTCTGCGTGCCCTGCCCATTGCAAGGTCCTGATCCCTCTTTCCGAGTTTGACCATGTCACCGACGTGAGCTGCGATCTTTGATGTCTTTACACCTTCGATAACATCCTCTTTGTTTGGAAGTGCAAGGTGCTCTGCAGGGGTTACGTAGCAGAGGAAGTCACAGCCGTGTGATGCGGATGTTGCTGCACCGATTGCAGTTACGATGTGGTCTCTTCCTGGGGAGACATCTGTTACAAGTGGACCGAGCATGTAGAATGGCTTGTGTCCGCTCATTGACTTCATGAGTTTGACATTCATCTCTACTTCATCGAGTGGTACGTGACCTGGACCTTCTACAATTACCTGAAGACCATATTTGTCGTGTGCTTTCTGTGCGCACTCAGAGTTGATGATAAGCTCCTGGATCTGTGCCCTGTCGGTAGCATCGTGGATAGCACCTGCGCGCATTCCGTTACCTGTGGAGAGGACAACTTCGTGCTCCTTGAGGATCTCACAAAGGTAGTCGAAGTCAGCGTAAAGTGGGTTTTCCTTCTCGTTGTGGAGCATCCATGTGGTCATGAAAGCACCGCCACGGGAGCAGATACCACCGTAACGACCGTGTGCTTTGAGCCTGTCGAGAACAATGTTGTTGATACCTGTGTGGATAGCCATGAAGTTTGTACCAAGCTTTGCCTGTTCTTCAGTTGCATGCCAGAGGTCATCTTCTGTCATGTGAATGATAGAACCGTCTCTCTTTGCAGCTGTGATAAATGCCTGGTATAAAGGAACTGATCCAACGGAAAGTGATGTTGCGTCACAGACAGCTTTCCTGATTCCAAGGAAGTCTCCGCCGGTTCCAAGCTCCATAAGTGTGTCTGCACCAGCAGCTTCTGCAGCCTTTGCTTTTTCAACTTCCATGTCAAGGTCGACGATATCTGAGGATGCACCGATTGATGCATTGACCTTTGTTGTAAGGCCTTCACCGATACCACAGTACTTGACATCCCTATATGGTGAGGTTGGGATTACGATCCTACCTGCAGCGATTCCACGTCTGATGAACTCAGGCTCTAAACCTTCGAATTCAGCGACAACTTTCATTGGCTCTGTAATTTGGCCAGCTTGGGCATCTTCTACTATTGTCATGATTATAACCTCGTTATTCAGTTGGTATAAAAAAGGAGGTATTTTATATAAGTATTTTCGAAAAATCAACTTTAGAGTATGTAAAGTAAAATTGCATGTGTCCTCAGGCAATTTCTACTTATTAATATGTATACGACATAAATTTGAAGTTAATCTATTTAACAATCAACATCTGCTGATGTTTTATCTTGTTGCATGATGTCAATTGGTGGGTGTATCTTAGTTAGCACTTTGCGAAACAAATCCATCTAGTTTTAGATATAATCAAGTAAAGTTTACTTGTGTTGTATATTTTCGATGTAATGTCCCAATAAAAGATGCTCGGCACTGAGCAACAAGGTCATAAAAAAAGATGGTTCGGGAAAAGGATCAACGCTCGTTGTTCTTACGCAACATTCGCATATTTTCCCTGTGTAGTGACACTATGAGGTCGCTCAGCATTCCAAAAACGAACATCTGTATACCTGTAAGTATCAATAGGGCGGTCAGTATTGTCATTGGTATGCGGGTAACTCCGCTTAACCACTCATTTACCACATAAAGTCCCGTGCCGACACCAGCCAGCGTCAGTATCGTGCCGAAGATCCCAAAATAGAACATCGGGTTGTGCAATCTTGCCATCCTGATGATGGTCTTTCCGATCTTGATCCCGTCCCTGAATGGGTTGAGTTTGGTGGCTGCTGCTGAATGTCTCGATACGTATGTGATAGGCACGACCTCTACCTTCATCTCGTTCTTAACACTCTCGACCGTGATCTCTGTCTCGATCTCGAATCCCATCTCGTTGAGGCTAAGACCCTTGATCACTTTCCGTGTGAAACCGCGGTATCCTGTAAGGATGTCTTCCAGCCAGACACCATATGCCAGGCCAAAAAGCTTGTTAAGCACTTTATTGCCTGTCAGGTTCAATTTTGTAAATGCTTCCGGCTCATAATTTGCAAACCTGTTGCCGATAGTCTGGTCAGCCTTTCCTTCAAGAAGCGGTCCCAATACTGTATATATGTCACTTGCAAGGTAGGTTCCATCACCGTCTATCATGACGGTGTAGGGGTCCTCGATAAGCTGGAAAGCTTCCTGAACTGCCTGGCCCTTGCCTTTTCCTTCCTGGACCACTACCCTTGCACCGCTCTCTTCAGCAAGTTCGCGGGTGCGATCATGGCTGTGTCCATCGATGACAAGGATATTCTCAAATCCTTCTGCCTGGAAATCCTCGATGAGCTGCTTTATAGTTGCTTCCTCATTCAGCGCGGGAATGAGGATGCACACATCGTTCTTGTCCAGAGGGATCTGAATATCCATTTACAAAAGTCCCATATTGTCAAGCTGCTGTCTTACGACCTCGACTCCTTCCTCGCAGTTCTCAGGGGATTTTCCACCTGTGACCACAAGTTTTCCGGAACTGAAGATCAGTACGACAACCTTTGGTTCATCGATCCTGTAAACAAGACCCGGGAACTGTTCCGGCTCGTATTCGATGTTCTCAAGACCGAGTCCGATAGCAATTGCATTAAGGTTGAGCACTGCTTTAAGGTCAGCTGAAGCAACGATGTTCTGTACGGTTATTTCCGGGTCAGCAAGGGTCTCGATTCCGATACCATTGAGTTTCTTTGCCATGTTTCCAATAACGGTGTGTACATCCGCAACGTTCTTTGCACCTGTACATACTACTTTTCCGGATGTGAATACAAGGAATGCGGCTTTTGGATCGGTAACGCGATACACAAGTCCCGGGAACTTCTGTTTGTTGTATTCTGCGCCTTCGAATTCTGCTTCTATCTTTACAAGGTCGAATTCTTCAGCAAGTTTGGTTGACGCAACCACGTTCTCTATCTTGATATTATATTCCGTCATATTCTTTGATCCTCAGTATTTAAGGGTGGGTATATTTGCCAATACAGTATATAAGCTTATACCCTTTTATTTATATATCTATTTAAAAGACCTTTAAAAAGGTGTTAATTTTGTTATTTTTCAAGATCTTTCAGGCCATCTATGATGGCATCATATTTCCTGCAGACCCTGTCCACAATGTCCCCTTCCACCTTTGAGTGTGTCGGAACAAGGATATCGGCTCCCTCGGAGATGTTCACTCCCTCACTGGAGGTACCATAATCGGGCGCTATGACACAACCTTCGGCAGAAACTCCAAGCCTCAGGTCGCTGACGATACGTGCGATCATGTCTGTTGCAGGTTTCACCTTCTTGCTGATGACCAGCGCCTTTGACACATACCTGTCACGCAGATCTGTTATCAGTTCGATGTTCTCCTTTGATTTTTCAGGATCTGCAACGCTCTCAAGTGCGTTTATGGAATCGATTATGTCGCCAAAGGTAGTGGACCTGACCTCGATTATCTCTCCGTCGTAAAATTTACTGACCTTTTCCTCATAGCCTCTGGAGACTACCAGCTTAAACACGTCGGCAAGGCTCTCAAGCTCTTCTTCTGTGGGGTTATAGGCATTGATGATCCTGTAATCCTTGATCCCGCAAAGATCCGCAAGTGACCTGTACATGGGGGTGATGCCCACGAACTTCCTTCCAAGCCACCTGTCAAGCCCTTCTTTCCCGCTCTGCTGCCGGGAAAGGTCAACGATCCTTTTCTTTATGGATTCCGGATCGTTGGAACTAAGTCCGAAGTAATCTGCGAAAAGCGGTGTTGTCTGGAGCAGTTTTGTCCTTCCGTGAGGCACTGCTTCGATAAATCCTCTTTCTTTAAGCTCACGTATGTGGTCGTATGTTGAATTGCCTCTCATGTCCACAAGTTCTGATTGGACCACAGGCTGGTGGTAAGCTATCATGGAAAGTGTACGAAGGATCGGGGCTCTCAATTCTTTTGGAGCTACCGGGCTTACAAGGTCGGTATACTTCGGTTTGACCTGCATCACATAACGTCCTCCAAGGTCGACGATCTCCATGCCGGAGTCCCTTGCTGAATACTCTTCCATAAGGGTCTGGATAACGGGTGTGATGTTCTTTGCTGACTTATTAACGACCTTCGCGAGCGTCTGGGTGTCAACAGCTCCCCCTGCCGCAAAAAGTACGGCTTCTATGATCTCCTTGTCGTTCATATTTTCCTCTTCAAAATCATTCGATGGCGCAACCCTGATGGACATATAGCTCGCCAAAAAGTTCTTCCTGTGATAACCATACCCTCTTTTCAGCTGCAAGGAACAGAAGTGAAATGTATGTCATCATCTTTTCGGAGCGGCTGTTGGAATTATCGATAAGGTCCGAGAAAAGAACTTCTTCTCGATCCCTGAACAGCTCTTCGAGATACTCATAAAGCGTGTCCACCCTGCCCCTGATATCTTCCTCATGCGCGATACCAAGGACATCATCTGTGGTCGCCCTGTCCATTACCTCGATACGATGGCGTATTCTTCTGTCCTTTCTTCTGGTCTCGACCTTCTCTGCTTTTTTAAGTTCCGTAATAAGCTCCTGAAGGGTTACAGGGCGTGTCGCAGTACGGCGGATGGGTAGTTTTGGGACCGGGTATTCTTCAATTTCATAGAAATCCATGTCGTCGTCCAGGAAATCTTCCTCTTCCTCCTCTTCTTCCTGAACGATACCTGTTGATTTCATCCTGAGGAGTATGGCTGCATACAAAAGTGTTCTGCCCGATATCCTCAGGTCCATGAGCTTCATATCTTCAATGTATGCAAGGAACTTGTCTGTAGCCTGGACGATATCGATATCCCAGGGGTTGATGTCACCGTTCTTGGCAAGATTTACGAAGATCTCCACGGGTTCGCAGAGTACATCATCTGAAAACTCTATAAGGGATTCATCAACACCGAGGCTTCGTAGTTTTTCCAAAAATTCCGGGTCAACAGAGCTGTCGGAGGTGCCAGTTATTTTCTGGATATTGCCTTCGCTTTCCTGGATATTTTCAGAAAGATCGTTCAACGTAATTTCACACCCGTAATGCTTGTGATATTGTTCTCCTGCATGGTGACTCCGATGGTACGTTCAGCCGCTTCGATCATCGGTTTACGCAGGGATACTACAATGAACTGTGCTTTTGTTCCGGCCTTCTTCACACGCTGGGCGACCCTGTCCGCATTTGCACCGTCAAGGAACATGTCGATCTCGTCAAATGCATAGAAAGGAGCCGGGCGGTATTGCTGGATAGCGAACACGAAAGCCAGGGCCGTAAGACTTTTCTCTCCACCTGACATCGCTTCCAGTCGCTGGAGCGTTTTCTCTTTTGGCTGTGCCCGAAGTGTCAGTCCTCCATTGAAAGGATCTTCGTAATCATCAAGTACGAGTTCTCCGCTACCATCGGAAAGCTCGTTGAATATCTCTTTGAAAGGTTCATTGATGCCGTTGTATGTTTCCATGAACGCATCTTTCTTCAGGGTCTCGTACTGGTCGATACGGTCGAGGATCTGTTCCCTTTCATTGAAGAGGATGGCTCTTCTGGTCTTAAGGTCCACAACCCTTGCATCAACCTCGTCATACTCATCAATTGCCCTCATGTTCACAGGTTCAAGCCTTTCCATAGCCTTTTCTATGGATGCTATCCTTGTGCTGACGGTCTCGTAATTTGGTACAT
The DNA here is from genome assembly GCF_000765475.1 of Methanococcoides methylutens. Lineage (NCBI taxonomy): Archaea > Methanobacteriati > Methanobacteriota > Methanomicrobia > Methanosarcinales > Methanosarcinaceae > Methanococcoides > Methanococcoides methylutens. The sequence continues at coordinate 732,847 of NZ_JRHO01000014.1, read as the reverse complement.
CTTCGACCTCTTCGATGCCGCGCCTGTCCAGTTCTTCCTTCAGGTCCTTTGTCTGGTCAACAAGGGCGCTCAGTGTGGCTTCCAGTGCCATCATGGCCTTGTCAGCATCGTCCAGTCTTGATCTGGTGGCAAGAAGGTCCTTTTCGGCAGCGTTATACTCGGTTTGCTTAATGGCGCGCTTCTGTTGCATCTCCTTAAGTTCTTCCGTAAGTTCCTGTTCACGCTGCTGCTTGCTCTTAAGGGTGGCTTCCAGCTCGGTTATCTTCGCTTTATAGCCGTCCACACGTTCACGGTGTGTGGATCTCTTTTCATCCATTTCCTTGACAAGCTGGCGACTGTCTTCTATCCTGGATGATGCATACTCGCGGTCAAGGTTCAGTGCATTGATGTCAGCTTCAATGTCACGGATACGCCCGTCCAGCCTGCGCATCTCTTCATCGATGCGTTCAGCCTGTTTGTTAAGTTCAGGTATCTCTGATTCGGAAAGCTTTTCCTCAATAACAGCGATCTTCTCTTCCAGTTCCCCGGATCTTTCATCCTTCTCATTCTTTTGGGCAACGACCAGTTCCATTTCCTCGCGGAGCTTTGATCGCTGTTCTTCTATCTCTGAAAGTTCGCTGTTCTTGGCTTCGATCAGCTGGCTGAGACGCTCTGCCCTGCTGCCGATCTCCTCAAAGATCATTTCCTTCTTTGAGATCTCCTTCTCCAGCTCATGGATCTCACGGTTAATATCTGCAATATGGCTCTCAACGCTGTCCAGCTTCTTGATCGCAGTATTGCGTCTTGACTCAAATTCGGTAAGTTTTTCAGCGATCTTTATGAGCTTGTCCTTTTCAGATGCTGCAAATGAGAGTCCTGACTTCCTTTGCATGGACCCGCCGGTCATTGCACCGCTCTTTTCAATGACCTCTCCTTCGAGTGTGACCATGCGAAGACCGCCGATGAGACGGCGTGCATTTTCAAGTGTGTCGACAATAAGTGTGTCCCTGAATACGTACCAGTATGCAGCCTCGAACCTTGGGTCAAAGTCGATCAGGTCAATGGCATAGCCGATGACGCCCTGGCGGTCGGAAAGGTCCTTGTAAGGCCGCCTTGCCTCCATCTTGTTAAGTGGCAGGAAGGTTGCACGTCCTCCGCGCTGCTGTTTCAAAAACTGTATGCCACGTGATGCGTCCTGGTCAGTTTCCACAACGATCGCCTGCATACGTCCACCTGCTGCAACACCAAGGGCTGTGGAATATTTCTGGTCCACGCTTCCAAGTTCGGCGATGGTACCGTAGATTCCGGGAAGTCCGTGGTGTTTCTTCTCGGCGATTATCATGTCCACAGCTTTGGAATAATTGCTTGTATCCTCTGCTGCACGGACACGTGCTTCCAGCATTGCGTAATCTTGCTGCTGTTTTCTGAGCGTAGCTTCAAGGTCTGTTACTACGGTCTTTATCTGGAAACGATTGCTTTCAAGGTCATCAAGGTCCTTTGTCAGGGAATTTATCTGCTCGGTATTTTTCTCTATCTCATATTGCGCAGATTTTGTATCGCTGTCTGAAGATTGTGCTTTAACCTTTGCATCTTCGATCTCGTTTTCGATATCCCTTACTTCTGCTGACCTTCTTCTCAGGGAGTCAAGCAGGCGATCTTCCTGTCGCATCAGCTCGCTCTTGTCGTTCCTGAAATTTTCCAGTTCATTCTTGAATGTTGTAAGTTCATCCCTGGTCTGGGCGAACTTCTCATCCACATCCGCTATCCTGCTTTGCAGGATCATCCTCTCGGTCTTTCTTTCGGATATCTCTGAAAAGATACTGTCCTTACGGAGTGTTTCCTCAGACAGCTTTGAATCTATCTCATTGACCCTGTTCTTCGTTTGCTCGATATCAAGGAACGCTTTCTTACGCCTGGAATCAATGTCTTCGATCTCATTATCTGCAAGTTCTATGCTGTTGACACATCTTGAGACCTCTCCTTTTATCTCCTCGATGTCCTTCTTGACCTGGATCTGCTCGTCCTCTCCCATCCTCTGGATCTCGGAGGTAAGCTCCTGAAGTTCTTTCTCAAGCTCTTCCAGTTTCTCCTGCTTCTGTTCAAGGGCTTGCTGCAATTTTTCCTGGACTTCCTTTTTTGCATCTATGTCCAGGTTCACGTTCTCAAGTTCCACCCTTGCATCCTTGAGCTTTGCAAGAAGTACGAAGCCTTCGAACTTCATTTTTTCCTGTTTGAGGCTCTGGTACTTCACAGCCTGGTCACGCTCGACCTTGAGCTTCTCCAGCTGCTTCTCAACCTCTTCTATTAATATGTCAGCCCTTTCGACACGCTCCCTTACGATCTCCAGTTCGTTCAGAGCCCTGTCTCTTTTGTTGTCGAATTCCGCAACGCCTGCGATCTCATCTATGATCTTGCGGCGCTCACCTGCTGTCATGGTGATGATACGGGTAACATCACCCTGCATGACCACATTATATCCTTCAGGGGTCACACGTGCTTTTGCAAGGTGGTTGTGGATGTCTGTAAGGCTGACCGCCTTCCCGTTGAAATAGAAATAACTATAATATCCGTTCTCTGTTTCCCTGATCTTCCTGCTGATGGTGATCTCTTCCTCGTCCACAGGCATCTCGCGATCGGCATTATCGAACTTTATCGTGACCTGTGCGAAATCAGGCTTTTTTGCCTTATCACCATTGTAAATAAGGTCTGTCAGTTTTTCAGCCCTCAGGGTACGTGAGCTGGAAAGCCCGAGCACAAAAAGTATCCCGTCGATGATATTGGATTTTCCACTTCCGTTTGGTCCGGATATGGTGGTAAAATCATCAAAGAATGGTATTTTTATTTTTTTCCCAAAAGATTTGAAGTTTGTAAATTCAATTTCTTTGATGTACACGTGATTCCTCTGTCGTCGAGTTAAAATTATTTCTTGCGGGTCGTTGTGACGACAGTATCTTCATCATCACGGTCTTCTACGGTCTCATACTCTGTTTCTGAGCGAGTTCGGGAAGGTTTGCCTTCCTCCGCAACGATATATTCACATTCATCTTTCGGAGGTCTTGAATAATTCCTGTCCCGGGGCGCATCGATCCCATCCGCTACAATATATTCGGATGGTATATCCCTTATTTGCTCCTGTACAGGTTCCTCGGTCCTTATTTCCCTGATCTCCATGTTGACCTCGTTCGGGTTTACCAGTTTGCTCCACTGTGATCCTGAAGATGTTTTTGATTCAGGGGCTGTCATCTTTGGTACTGGTGGTTCAGTTATGTTCCTTTCGGGAATTGTGGTTGGTGTGGTTTTTTTCTGACCGAACAGGGAATCTGCAAGCTGACCTTTTTTCCCCGAAACCTCAACAGGTTTTGGTGCAGGGGGGTTGAAAGGATTTTGTGTTGCTGTCACTTTAAATGGTTCAGTGTTTTCTTTTCGAGTGGTTGTGCTCATTGACCTGATCTGTGATTTCTGGTCGAGCAACTCATCCATAACACCACTTAAATTGCTTGAAAGCTCCTGAACCTTCTGCTCGATCATGACAAGACGGTTGTTTATATCGAGGTCATTCTTCAGGTTCTCGCGAAGTTCTTTCATGATAGAATCACGAAGTTTGGTGCTGATCGTCTCTATCTCTTCTTCCTTTTCAGTCAGTTTTCGCTCAAGCCTTTCTATAACAAAGTCCCTGTTTTCGGAGCTCATTCAATACCTCACAAACCTTTTGATCCCTTTTAATACCAAACCATTATCCTGTCCAGTAATAATGGTAAAAACTATAATATATCTTATGGTCACAATTTCCCTTCAGATGTTCATTTTGCGGAAATGGAAGAACTATTTGTGATGGGGTCTTTCTCAACTACGAACACATGATCTGCAGAATCGATCAGTGATTCATCGTGTGATACTATCAGGATCTGTCCAACACCGATGTCCCGCATCATGTCAATGAGCTTTATCAACTGGTGGACGTGCCCGCGGTCAAGGAACACAGTGGGCTCGTCCAGTATCAGCGGTGGGAGCTCTGAACTGCCTGTAGTTCCGGGCGAATGTGACAATAAACGATAGATGGCACACCTTAGCACAAGGTTGAATATCGCTCTCTCGCCTCCGCTCAACAATTTAGGTTCAAGAGCAGTGCCATCTTTTTCATAGATGGTTAGATTATACTCCTGGTCAAGCTTGATGTGCGAATATGCATTATTGGTGTACATGAAAGAGAATATCTCATTGAGTAACCTGTCAAGCGCATCAATATTCTTTGCACGCATTTCAGCACGCAGGCGTATGTACATGGTCTCAAGTTCTTCCGCGTCATTGTAAACGGCCGCCAGGAACTCCTTCTTGTTCGTAAGCAACTTGTGCTTTTGCTGAAGTTCATTAAGCCTTTTGATCTCTCCTTCGACGCGTCCTACTTCCTTGTGAAGCTCCTTTATCCTCAGGTTTGATCTTTCCAGTTCGGAAACTATACCCTTGTATGCACTATCGTACTGCATCTTTTCGGTCTGGAGCTTATCTATATTGACATCGCCAAGTACCTTTTCCAGCTGGCCAAGACGCTGCTTCCTATCCTTTATCTGATCTTCGAACAGTCCTACCTTTTCCAGTCCGTTATTGATCCCATCCTGCAATCGCTGCATACTGGTCTGGACTTTCCCGATCTCAAGCTGGTTAGTTCGTATCTTTCTTGCAACATCGAGCTTCTCTTTTACAACTTTGTGAGAATCCCTCGCAGCAGCTTCATCTTTTCCCAGGGAAATAATCTCTTCCCTGATCTTCCTGATCGATATCGTGACCTCCGTGATCTGTTCTTTAAGACCACTTTCCTTCTTCCTCTCTTCCCTGATGGTCCTGTGGTTCTCTTCGATCAGCTTCTCATTGGCAGCGATGTCTTTCTTCTTTATCTGGGTCAGGTGATCGTTCTCTGCGATGCTTTTTGCAATTTCCTTTGCTTTCCTGACACGTTCCACTTTTGTTTCCACATCTGCCTGTTCGGAACGTATGCTCTGGAGCTTGGCCAACATCCCGGCCTTTTGTTCTTCATCCACTGCTGTTTCTTCGCATATCTTTGAGCCTTTAAGGTCCTGTCCACAGGTGGGACACAGCCCCTTATCCAGTAGCTCCTTGGCTTTCTTCACCCTTTTCTCAAGCTCTGCAAGGGTGGCAGACCTTTCCCTTTCCTTTCCGTGAAGCTGTTTTTGCTTCATGCTAAGAAGTTCAGCAATATCCTCTATATTTTCAAGTTTATCAGCAGAGAATCCAAGTTCAGAGGCTTCCTTTGATCTTTTAGTGTTCTCATCATCCAGTTTCCTGCTTTCTGCAGAAAGCCTTTCAATATCTTCCTGGATGGTTTTGATCTTGTCTTCCTTATTCTGTATGGCAATGGAAGTCGTCTTTACCTGTTCATTCAGGTTAAGCAGGAATTCATTCTGCGATCGCTCACTGCTTTGTGCCAGTTCCTTCTTTTTGACAATGCTGCTGACAGCATCCCGGGCACTGACTTCCTCTTTCTCTATGGATGCGCTATAATTTTCAATATCAGCATCTTCTGGAACATTTATCTGTTTGGAAAGGTCGGCAGTTGCACTTTTAAGGTGTTGGACTTCCTGCCTGCCGGAACCAACAAGGTTCCTGGATCTCTCAATTTCACTGTATGTTGTCGTTATCTTTGATTTGAAGCCTTTTATCTCAAGATCGATCGCTTTCTTTTGCTCCTGGGTTTCTGTGTATTTGCTTATCTTCTCCTCAATAGATTCCACAATTCCCCTGGCACGCTCTTTCTTAGCCTCAAGATCAGTAATTTTCGCTCCGGTCTCATTCATCTCAGTTTTAACTGTATTGAGCACCTGGTATGGGTTGGAGCTTTCAAGATTTTCAATATCTGCAACGTTGTCCTTGATGCGAGCGTCTGTTTCTCTTTGGTGCCTCCCCACACCTTTCCTCGCACTACCTGCACGCTCCCTATATTCTTCCAGTTTCCCTATCTGGAGCAGGTCATCGATCATCCGCTGCCGGTCCTTTGTCTTTGCGTTTATCAGGACATCGATCTCTCCCTGGCGGATGTACACGCAGTTCTTGTAGGCTTCTTCATCCATTTTCAGAAGTGCTTTTACAGCTTCATAGGTCTGGCTGGCCTGGTCGACCATGATACCCCCGTCGATCTTGAATATCGACCTGTTGTTGGATGCACTTCCGGTTTTAGGATTTACCTTGTACCCCTGCTCAATGTTGTACTCATGCCCTTTATTATCGAAATCAACAAGAATTGATGCCTTTGTTGCACCCTTGCGGATAAGGTCGGAAAGCACGAATTCCTTTGAAAGGGTGCGGCTACCGAAAAGTCCTGTAAAACATGCTTCCAGCAGGCTTGATTTACCGCTCCCGTTCACACCGGATACTACGGTAACGCCATCCTCAAAGCTTATGTCAAGGTCTTTGTAGCTTCTAATGTTCTCAACACGTACCCTTTTTAGTTTCACAGGTAGTCCCCCAGATTGTATTGCTTTGGTTTCGGGGCTTCAACTTCCTTTTCCTTTGAACCATTGGTCTCAGATGTTTCGGTCATATCAGAGGTTATGTCAGGTCGTTTGGGTGTTTCATCATCTGTTTCTGGTGGCTCAGTTTCAGCCTTATCCACGATCTCCCCTGGGGCAGCATCTTTTTCGGCCACATTGTGGACGCTATATTCTCCGGGAGTTTCTGCAACCTTCTGAATATCCGTTGCTTCCTGTATGTCAGTCTCATCAGCAACTGTTACGATTTCCGTACCCTCGTCGCTTTTTGTATCCTTTGGGATCATGTAGGTTCCCGGCTGCATAAAATCAATACTTGAAAGGAGGTTGCCTATTCGTGTTTCAGCTTCAAGGTCGACCTTTGTCTTCGGAACGCCCGGATCCCTTACTATTTCGTCTATCATGATGCCACCGCTGGTAAGTGTCATTTTCCTGATCTCTTTTTTGACTGCTTCATCAGGATCTGAAAAGGAAACCTCTACTGTTTTATCTTCCTGGATCTCTTCTCCTCGCCTCAGGTCTCTTATACGGGTTACAAGGACATTCTGGTTCGCAAGGAATTCCTCTATCTCATTGTAGGATATAGCTACTTCCGGGTTTCCTGAAATGTCTACAAAGACAACCTTTTCAGCAACATCATATTCTTTGACGGTATTGATGATCAGCTCATAGGCACTATCCCTGTCCCGCAGCTCAACCGGAATGAACAGGAACTCGCGGGTGAGGATGTTACGTCTACCGATCTCGATGCCGTTATCATTTATCGTAATAATGTTATACGTGCGGGCATCGCTTTCGGAAGCACTGTTACGTTCTGTGCTGCCACAATAGGTCACCCACGTCTGATCGACCTTGGTCTTTTCATTCTTGTGATAATCTCCCAGCAGGATGGCATGTACGTCAAAAGGAAGGCCGTTGATGACCTCCTCGCAATCCCACTCTCCAAAGGGAAATGGGGACATCAGCTGGTGCATTACTACAATGTTGAATTCTCCACAGTTCTCATCTGTGAACTTCGAATAATCAAAAAGCGGTATCTTCGATCTCGGGACATTGTCGATTCCATAGATGGCAATATTCTCTATCCTGTATGGTTCGGTCCCAAGTCGAATAGCGATCTCCATGCTTTCGAACAGGTCCAGCCATTGGGTATGCTGCTTGCTTTCGTGGTTTCCCACTATGGATAGGAACGGGATATTGTATGGTTTTAGTTTTGAGAGTATATTGATCGTGTCAAGGATATCCTCAAGTGTAGGGTTCCTTGAATCAAAAAGGTCGCCTGCATGGACAACAGCATCCATCTTCATCTCAATGGCATCATCAATGGCCCTGGAAAAAGCATCAATAAAATCCTGCCTGCGTACTTCACTATGGTACTGCCGGTATCCGATATGTGTGTCAGCAGTATGCAGTATTCTGATATCCCTCTCCATGTGCCATTGTATAGTCTCTCATGTACTTTTAAGCTTGTTGTTTTTCCTATATCGAGGGGGTAATGCCAATAATGTCCACTTTTTATTAATTAGATGAGTTAAATTTAATAGGGAGTAAGCTCATTTTAAGCAGGCATTTCGATTATTATCATGATCGATTGACCGGAGGGGTCCGGTCTGTTTTAGAGGAGGGTACTAAATATGGTTTATAATATTGAATTTGGGGGAGTTGAAAGGCATCCTGATATCAGAATGCTTCATGATATGAAAGAGGTCGTCTGCGACAGAGAATGGTTCGATTCAGTTGATGACTTCGAACTCTATTATATGTTCAGGCATCTTTCCAAGTCCGAGGCAGAACTTAAAACTATCAACAAGCAACACCTGCGTTATGACATCACGGTAATTCCTCCGGGAATGATGGGGCGTGAATTTGTAAAGACCGCAGGTCACTATCATCCGAACGTTCCGGGTGAGGATATATCCTATCCTGAGGTGTACCAGGTGCTTGAGGGTGAGGCAACCTACCTTTTGCAGAAGCATGAGGTCGATGATATTATCGATGTTGTGGTAATAAAGGCAAAAGCAGGGGATATTGCACTCATTCCTCCGGAGTATGGTCACGTGACCATCAATGCATCCGATGAACCTCTGAAGATGGCTAACTGGGTATGTTGTGACTTTGCTTCCAGTTATGTACCATTTAGGGATATGGAAGGTGGGGCATATTATTTGCTGGATAAAGGTTTTGTCAAGAATCCTCGCTATGAGGACCTTCCTGAGCTAAGATATATTACTCCTGTAGACATTCCGGAATTTGGTCTTACATGTGGCAGGGATATGTATGAACTTATAAACGACACTGATAAATTACGTTTCCTGAAACAGCCGCAGGATTTTGTGGGGGTATTTGAGAGCATCCTCACAATTTGAGGTTCTCTTTCTATATCTCTTATATGTATGTGGGCACACAAAACTATAATAAGGTAATTTCCTTACTTTATGGAAATGACAAGGTGTCTCTATGATCAACAAACCACATAGTGTCCAGTTCACTTCATCTCGTATTGAAGACCTTATGTTCAGGACCACATTCGACCCGGTTGCAATGGCAGGTGATGTTATTATCAATCTGTCTCTCATTAAGGAAGAAGATCTTGAATCTATTCTCGATGTTTACGCGCTGGCTATCAGGAGCGGATTGTCGGTCAGTCCTTTCCTCAAGATAATCAAAGCTGGGGAAAGTATTGGTGATTTCCGGATATCCGAGGGTGATGTGGGCATTGCCACAGTTTGCAGTATCACCATTGATGGTGTGCTCTTGAAAGGTGGTGTTATGATCAACCCTAAACTTGGAGGGGTCGTGCAGATCAAGAACGGGCATCCGGTGAGGTTCACCGATGTTGTGACCTATGTGAGCACAACCATCGATCCTCTTGAGGTCCTGATGTCGCAGGATGTCACTTCCGTATCCCAGATGTTAAGAACAGGCTCTGGCAAGATCCTCGCTAATCTTCGTGAAGCGCCACTGGTAGCAAGGGACGATATCGATCATATTCTCTCTGATCTGCTGGATGCAGGTATCAGCGGAATAATGGAAGTTGGGGAGCCAAACTCCCGGGTGCTTGATGTGCCGGTGGAGCGGGATCATCTCGGCGTTGTTGTCATTGGCGGGACCAACCCCATGGCAATGGCAAAGGAGCAGGGCTTTGAGGTTCGCACAAACGCGATGTCAACTTTGATAGACATAGATGAGATGAAACACGTCGATGATTTTGTCTGATCACTTTTTGCGCAATTGCTCACCAATGACGGAATCGAGCTTTTGCAGGAATTCTTCTTTTACATTGAATGGTATGGTGGCGCCTGCTGCGATATCGTGACCTCCTCCTGCGCCTCCGATCTCTGCTGTTGTCACCGCCATGGCTTCAGAGAGGTTGAGTCCTTTCCTTATCAGGTCCTGCGTTCCGCGGGCTGAGACCTTTACACCGTCCTTCGAATCTGCAAAGGCTATTATGGGGAGGGAGCGGTTTCCTGCGATGGATGTGCTCATGCCTGCAATGATGCCAACTATGGTCTCCATGATATTGGATCCTGCATCGAAATACTGGAGGTTGTTGAGTTCTGTGATGCCGTTCTCCTTGACGAACATCAGTCCGTTCACAAGGTTCTGCCGGTGCTCGCTCAGCAGCTGGCGGGCGGATTCATAAGCTTTGCCGCGGTCGCCCATGCAGACCGCCAGGCCAATGTCCGCATGTCCGTAGCGTGCTGTGGCGTTGAGCAAAGTGGAATATTCTGATGCATCTCTCATTTCTGTGCCTTCCTTTTCTTTCATGAGCAGGTAGACCTCTCCTATGAGCCTCTCGATCTTGTATGGTGGCAAGCCTGAACGAAGGCAGTATTGCACAAGGGCGGATACCACTTTCTGCTTGTCATTTTGCTCAAGGTCGATCCATCTTCTCCAGCGTTCATCCCCGCTGAAGCGTATTCCAAGGTCATGCAAAAATCCAATGCATGCATCTTCATTTCCGGTAAGTCCTGGAAGGTATGGGTCGGATGCGAACTGGAGTAGTTTGAAGACAGGGCGTGTCTGTTTTCCAAAGAGCATTATGTCCTTCTCGTAACTCAGGCTGCCTTCCTTTGCGCCTTCTTCAAGGATGTAGCGGTTAATTCCTGTAAGATGTCCTCGTTTCAAATGCTGTAGGTCCCCTATGGCTCCGACTATGGCAAGGTCGGCAAGGTCCCTGTTGTCCCCAAGGGCATTTGCAAGCATGTAGGTCATTCCGGAGCCGCTGAGCTCATATGATCCGTTGAACCCGAAAAGGTGGGGGTTTAGGTGATGTTCCAGTTCTCCCCGTGGCTGGTGATGGTCTGATATTACCGAATTGATGCCGTGTGAGTTGAGCGACTCTATCATACCGCTGCCAAGGTCCGTGAAGATCGCAAGTTCCGGATTCTGGTTGGCTATGGCCTCAATTTCAACTTCGTCCAGTTGCTTGACAAAATGGATGGAATGATCAATGCCTGCCCTTTCAAGAGCTTTGCCAATGATCCCTGCTGATGTAAGGCCGTCAGCATCTATATGTGATACTACATATACAGAATCATACCTCTGTATTTCAGCTGAACACTTCAAAGCTTTTGACCTGATCTGTTGAATTTTTTCAATCATTTATATGCTCCAGTACGATCTATTACTCAATGATCCTTTTTCCTGCTCTCCATTTTACTGGTTCTATAAGATAATGCCCGCTCTTGCGCTCGATCGGTGGGTATGTTTGTATCTCTTCAACCGTGTATTTGAGCGATGACTCATCATGGAACCTGCTGTAAAGGTCATCCCATGGGATAATATGTGCTTTCCTTGCACATCCGGCTCCCATTCTCAGTTCGACCGCCAGAAATCCGTTACGTCCGGATCTTCTCAGGAAGTCGGATATGCGGTCTATCTGGTGTGAACCTTTCTTGTCTACTGTAAAATGTTGGGTAAAATAAAGTGCATTGGCACCTTTTTCTACCGATATGCTCTTGCATTCTATGCCCATATAATAGTCCGGGTTCAGGGAGTCTACCAGGACATCCAGGAACTGCGGTGTGAATCGGTGCTGTTTGAGACGATGCGCTATTCCCCTTACGTTATTCTTTTCAAAAAAAGCATTGAACGACTGCACAAGTTCCCTTTCGAATTCTGTCATATCATAACCTTATCCTGTCTTTTTGTTTAGATAATATTGGCATCTTTTAAAATGTTGTTCGCTTAAGGCGGCGTTACATTGATGTATTAATGATGTAATGTAGGGTGTGATGAACAAGAAAACAATGGAGATCGTTCTGGGCATAGGCTCAGTGCTCATGTTTATTGTAATGCTTATATTCGTGCATCTTGCTGGAATAGAGCCTCAAGGATATGGTTTTACAGCAGCTTTAATGTTGTTCGTACTGGCTGTTTCTTTTGCTGGTATCAAAATAACACGTATTGACTAAGCAGATCAATATTATGCCGGTTCTTACAAGGTATCTGGAATATAGTACAAAAGGTAATTCCGAGATAATCGACATAACTGACGATGTCATCAGGTCAGTGGGTGGATCTGGAATTGGTAATGGGACAGTTACTGTTTTTGCGGCAGGTTCTACTGTGGCAGTTACGACTCTCGAGTATGAACCCGGCCTTATTCATGACCTGCAGCAGGCACTTGAACGTATAGCACCGCAGAATATCGAATATAAGCACAACGAGCGATGGCATGATGGCAACGGTCATTCACATGTGCGTGCATCTTTTCTGGGGCAAAGTGAATCTTTCCCGTTAATAGATGGCAGGTTACTTCTTGGGACCTGGCAACAGATAATATTCATAGATCTGGATAACAAGGCACGGTCACGCAAATTGGTCGTTCAGATCGTTGGTGAGTGAATCGATTTAAAAATAGTAGAAAAGACCGTCCGTTGTTGGACAGTCCTCTGTCGTTTTTTAGCTTTTTCCGTTTTTTAAGTTGCAGTATTACTGCTTCATCAGGAACTCTATGAAATCCGGGCTGAGTCTTGTTTCCCTGACCATTTTCTCATTGATCTCTTCTTCGGAAAGACCTTCTGCCCTGTAATCTTTTATGCGGTCGTAGACGCTCTGTGATACTTCAGAGTACTCATTGATGTCTTTTCTGTGGCCCCATACGTCACCTTCAAGAAGGTTGATGCCCTGCATCTCAAGATACATCTTGGCGGATTTGGATATTGTTTTCTTGTATGAGCTTGGTATGTGAAGTGCTTTTACACTAGGGCATTTTACAACTAATGAGAATATGTCTGTGTTTGATGGTCTGAATGCAAGGTGTACAATCTCTTCGTTTTCACTCAAGGACTGGATCTCTTCTTTTGAACTTACAACTCTGATCTTCATTTTTGTCACTTCCTTTTTTTAGAGCATGCCTATATTTTTCAAACACACTTTCAAATATATTTTCACATTGCTCTTATTGTATATACAACACCCACTTCTATATAAAGATTATCGAATGGTAGTTGAAAAAATTACACGGTATTATTATCTGATATACGAGTACTATAAAAGAATTCGGCAGTTTTAAGATGGATCGTGTTGTTCTCACATTCTGGTATAAGATGAAATTGTAATGATGCGATTATCTAAGGAGTATATAGGATGAGAAGTACGCAGGTTGATAATGTCGTTATAGAATGGCTCGGTCATGCCGGATTTGTATTGAAAGGTCAGGGTAGGATCGTATACATCGATCCGTATATGTTGCCTGATGGCCCTGGATATGAAGGCGATGCAGATATTATATTGTTGACACATGAACATTTTGACCATTGTGATCCGGAATCCATAAGGAGGGTGCGTGGAAGCACGACTACAACTATCATTCCTGAAAAAATGAGTTTACAGTTCAAGGGTGATGCAAGACGGATCATTGAAGGCGATCTTCTGACCGGTGATCTTGCAATAAAAGGTGTCAACATCGAAGTGGTACCTGCATATAACCTGGACAAGCCCAATCACCCTCGTGGGAATGGTGTGGGTTATATTGTCGAACTTGATGGCGTGAGGATATACCATGCAGGTGATACGGATCTCATTCCTGAAATGAAGGACGTGAATGCAGATGTTGTCCTTCTTCCTATCAGTACAATTTATACTATGGGTGAAGAGGAAGCTGCAGAAGCTGCTGCACTTATAGGTCCGAAGGTCGCTATACCCATGCATTATGGTCATGTGGAAGGCACGGAGTCCGACCCACAAAGGTTTAAGGAGCTTGTGAACGAAAGGGCTCCCGGCATAGAAGTGATAATTCTGCAGGACCAGTAAGCAATTAGCGAAGTGCGCAAGTAAGTAAATGTATGTAAGATGCACAAAGGTATTTTTCTATGGCACGAATTAAAAAGAAGCAAAAGAACCTGATAAAGGATATAGCAACTGAAAGGATCGAATATCTTTTCAAACTTGCAGGGCAGAATTATAGTTCCCATCCCGATAGGAGTGACCGATACGTAGCTCTGGCAAGGCGGATCGGGATGAGGTATCGGGTAAGGCTTCCTGCTTACTTAAAGCGGAGGGTGTGCAAAGGTTGCAATTCTTTTCTGGTTCCTGGCAACAGCTCAAGGATAAGGCTTCATGGCAGATATATGACAATAACCTGCCTTAAATGTGGAAAAGAGATGCGTTATCCTTATAGGGCAGACAAAAAAGTTAATTCTTAAATTCCTGTTACAATGTTCAGGAGCTTTACAATAAGGTACGCTGCAAGGAGCATTCCGATCCCCATAATTGCAAAGAGGAGCAGGTTCCTGATCACTACGTCCTTTTCAGATCCTGCCCTGATACCAAAAGCTCCACAAGTACCGCCTGAACAGCCTCCGCACCCGCTGGGTGCTTTTTCAGCTACGTTGTTCTCTGCTGGCATTTCGTTAAGCACTGAAATTATCGGTTTTGTTCTTGGCATGATCTTCGCCTGCAACGATTAATGAAACGATTGTATATCCATTATGGGTTCAATGGTGTATAAAAAAGCGACGAGAGGGGGATTCGAACCCCCGAGGCGCAAAGCACCACAGGATTAGCAATCCTGCGCCATACCGGGCTTGGCTATCTCGTCATTGGGTTAGCATGTTATTGCCACGCGTTCTCCTTAATGGCAATAGCCTTATTTAATGCTTTTCGTTTGAAGTTCAAAGTGACGGGCACGCCGTGAGTTGCTGTCCATCACATAACCAAATGATCTGTGATCTCTTCTCCACCCCGCAGCCCTACAAGCGACAAGTGTCCATGGTAGGTCTGCTCCCTTCCGGGCCTCGACTGGTTCCCACGGTGAAGATAAGAGGACCAATTCTCCAATTAGTTCTTCTACCAACACCATCCAAGCAGGACGGGGCTTCTCAGTTGAGATCACAGGTTTGGAAATGATCAAAACAACTTCTTTTGGCTTCGTCTCCCGCATATCGGCGATTTCGGGTTACAGGTAACGCCGGCCTACCCAGACTAGCCCGCCACGCATACATATGCATTACAGGTAATAAAAGTATTCCTCTTAATCGGTTGAAAGGCAATTGTGAGTAAATAATTATATGATGCATTAGTACACTTTGTTATGGTGATATCATGGATGAACTAATGGGATTTGTAACAGGTAACAAGAACAGGCAGAAATTACTGGCTCTGCTTGGATCTAAAGGGGAGATGGACGCAGCACGCATCGCAAAGAACATGCATGTGGTAAAGCCATCTGTTGATAGGATACTGGCCGAGCTTGTCGTAAAAGAACTATTGAGCGAAGAAGGTGGCGTTTACGGCCTCACGGAGCTCGGAACAAGTGTTGAGAGGTCGATCCACGCTATCTGATAAAAAAGAGATATTTAAGAGCCACCTGGCTCTCTTACTTTTTCATTTTTAGTTTATTGAAAGCTCATTTTAAAGAATAACATCGCAGTTGATCTTTATTCCTGTTTCTGATATCACATACTCACGCATGTTCAGTGCATGTTTCGTACCCTTTGATTTGAGTATTCTGATGTAACGCTTGACGTCATTTGAGAATACGACCTGCCTGACCGTTACTACGGTATCAACGATAAAAGAGGCATCTTTGCTCATGATCCTGTCATTTTCCTGGGCGCTCAGTTCTGTGGTAATGACCGATGAGACTCCTCTGGTCTTCAGATAGGCTGTAAGGCGCTGAAGATACCCTCGAAGCTTTATGATGTCGGGGAACGTGATCTCCAGATTTATCAATCCATCTACTACAAGCCTTGTAGCTTCCATGCTTTCCACAAGTTCTTTTATCCTTGTGGCATGCTCATCGGGATGGATCTCCTCCGGATTAGAATGGATGAACTTCAGCATTCCGGAATCAACGTATTGCTGCATGTCATATCCCAACTTTGCTGCTCCCTGAATGATCTGCTGTGGGAGGTCGTTGTATGTGACTATTATCCCCTTCTCTCCGTTCTTCAGTCCTTCCATGAGGAACTGCCATCCAAATATGCTCTTTCCTGTTCCGGGCTCACCTGCAATAAGGGTGCTATTGCCAGCAATTATGCCGCCGTGAAGCATAAGGTCGAAGTTCTCCACTCCGGATTTTATCCTGGTCTCAGCAAGCTCATCTACGTCTTCAACGATCAGGCGGGGGTATGCTGTAAATCCTTCTGAGCTAACGTCGTAACTGTACTCGCGGGCAGTGCATCTTGCCTTGTTGTTTGGTTCGATGGCAAGCATCTTCAGGACCTTCAGTTTGTGGGCAGTATGATAGCCTGAGTTCTCTTTTGAAAGGTAGATTATGCCATCTGTAAGGTGGCTGGCAACATACTCGTGTATCTGATCTTCAAGAAGCTCCCCTGTGAGCATCACAAGGGCTTCTGATTCTTTAAGCATGGAGTCCAGCGTGTAGAAGAAACGCCTTCTCTCCTGCTCAACAAAACCAAATCCTATAGGTGTGATCGGGTCAATGGCCAGACGGTCGGGATTTTCCGATGCTATTACATTTCCTACATCTATCAATGTGCTCAGCGGGTCCTTTTCAGCTGCAGGACGACTTACCGGGTATACTTTGACATTCTCATTCAGGAACGGGTATATGGAATGCAGTCTCTCAGTTTTCCCGGCAGTTTCCGTTGTAAGAGGTATGTATAGTGTTTTTTCTCCCTTTTTGGCAGCATTTGATAACATCTGCAGTATCATTGTGGTCTTGCCAACCCCTGCCGTACCCGCAACTAGTATTGTCGATGGTTTCCCGAATCCCCCAAGGATCTCATCAAGGCCGTCGATACAGCATGACATATTTTGAAGTTCTGACATTGTAATTTTCCATATGGATAAAGGGTTACTTATAATTTCTTGATTCCAGATAGATATACTTATTAAAAATATATTGTATCATATTATATTATTGTTTCTTCCTTTTTAGCGTCCTTCCTGATCAATCCGTTTCACTAAATGGTTCTGTAGAAAGTTTGCCGTTCTTTTCTATCAGAAGCTCAATCTTCTTTTCAGAGCTCTCGATTTTCCGGTTACAGAGGAGTGCCAGCTTCATGCCTTTCTCGAAAGTCCCGATACTGTCATCCAGGGTAAGTTGCCCTCTCTCAAGATGCTCAACAATGGTTTCCAGCTCTTCAAGCGCTTCTTCAAATGTAAGTTCGTCAATGGTCTCTTCATTAATATTATCTTCATCAATATCGTTGGTAGTATCCGTCTTTCCCATATGTTCACCTCTCAAATAGCAGGTATTTTTTCCTATCATCACTTATGCTCTTAACATTACATTCCAGAATGCCATCGCTGACAATTACATCAACCGCATCTTTTTTCTTTACATCGGCAACGTTTGTGATGATCCTCCTGCTATCCGGGGATACTGCAATGCTGTAACCTCTTCCAATGGTGTTTAAAGGGCTGACCGAATTGAGTCTGGAAGCATGAAGTCTGAGCTCAGATGCCTTGTTATCTACAATTCTTCCAATGGATGTTGTCAGTTTTGATGTGAGTTCATCAAGGTGCTGGTAATCCTGTCTTAACATGTCCCTGAAATGTTCAGGTTCTATCTTTTCCCGAAGATGTTCCAGATGCTTCTTTCTCTCGGACATGAGGTGCCGCATTTCGCTCTCCATCCTCATTGAGAGGTTCATCATATGTCTTTTCAATTCCTTCTGGTCCGGTACTACAAGCTCTGCAGCTGCAGAAGGTGTTGGTGCCCGAAGGTCGGCCGTAAAGTCAGATATTGTAAAATCAGTTTCATGGCCTACTGCTGAAACAATGGGTTTTTCTGAGTTGAAAATAGCTCTCGCGACCGCTTCCTCATTAAAGGACCATAGGTCTTCAAGGGAACCACCGCCACGGCCCACTATTATTACGTCCACATCGGTCCTGTTCAGCATTTCTATGGAATGTACTATACTTTCTGCAGACTTTTCTCCCTGTACGATGGTAGGTGAGAGCAGTATGTCAACAGGGTATCTGCGCCCTATTATATTCAATATATCATGTATTGCAGCACCGGTGGCAGAAGTGGCAACACCGACCCTTTTCGGGAATTTAGGTATGGTCTGCTTGTGGATATCGCTGAAAAGTCCTTCCTTTTGAAGTCTTTCCTTAAGCTGCTCATAAGCTTTGTATAATTCTCCGATCCCATCAGGCCGCATGTCCATCACACGCAGCTGGTACTGTCCGCGGATGGTATACACGTCCACGGATCCAAAAACAAGCACTTTCATGTTCTTTTCAGGCTCGAATCTAAGTGCCCTGTTCACAGACCTGAAGCTAACACAGCTTATCTGGCTCTTTTCATCCTTAATGGTAAAATAATAATGTCCTGAGCCGTGCTTTGTGAGATTTGATATCTCTCCCTGTACCCAGATCTGGTTAAGGTTCGGGTCATTTGTCAGGATATTTTTGATAAAATTGTTCAGTTCCGTAACGGTATAGGCAGGCATTGACACTTTCTCCAACTTCGCATAACGTTATATTGTACTTATTATTTGTACCTGCTGTGAGCATATTGAAAGTAATGGGTTGGGGATGTTATTGATAAAAAAAGCATCAGGCACTGGTGCCTGATTCATAAATACAGTTTCATTCTCTCCTTTTTGCCTTCTTGTTCGCAAGCGCTTCTATAGGCTTCAGATCCACATTGTCCGATACTACAAGTTTTCCGTCATCAACAGCGCTCATGAAGAACTTGTTTCCCACAGGTGTGCGTATGATCAGTGTGGTCTGCCCCTGCGGACTTCCGATGGACCCGGCAGAAATATCCGCATCAAGTGATGTCAGATCTGCACATATGGCACAACCAGGGCGTATGCAGTCATCAAGTTCGGAAAGGGGGATCGTGTGAATTTCTCCGTTGTCGGTGGTGATCTCCAATTTTCCGGGAATATCAAGGCGCCTGATCTGCCATGGGTCGATACCAAGCTCTTTCTTGAACTTTCCCTCTACCATTTTCTCATAGTCGAATGTCTCTGTGCAGAAAAGGCCGATCATCAGCCGGATAGAATCCCGGAATGGTCTTATCAGGTCATGCTCACTTTTGCGCATCTCACTGATCGCCTGGACCACACAAGGTACACCTACTATCGCTATATTACGATACTTTTTGGTGATGACGGCTTCCTTTAATGCGGATAGGAGAGGTACCCACCAGTTGTACCGGCTTCCGGCCTGTTTGGTTATCATCTCACTGGAAGTTATGATCGTTGACCTGGGCTTGAGGCTCCATGGGTCTTCGGCAACATTAATGACAGCATCCACAAGATCCTGTTCCAGTGCGTTCATAAGAATTGCAGTGACCGCACCACCGCTTTGCTTCTTCTCAACATCGAAGTTTGCTGAAGCAGCAACTATGTCGATGGAATTCCCGATGGTTTCGATCTTCCTCTCATCTGTCCTTGGGCAGACCTCATAGCATGCGCCGCAGGCTACTCCGTCAACAGCTGATTTGCAGTATCCGTCATTCATCGGGTGTGTGGAATTCTCTCCGGTTTCAAAGAAAAGTGAGTTTGCCGGGCAAACTGCAACACATGCGCCGCAACATGCACATTTTCCAGTATGCCATACGGTGTCTTCAAGATCATTGTAATTTTTCTCATACATGTTATCACTCCCATGTGTACTTGCCTGCGAACGGTCTGGTGCTTGCAGGTACTATACAGGTATAGTTCATATCAAGCAATCCGGAGGGTTCAGTATCGAAATATTTGCAGAACTCTTCTACATAGGGTGTGATCATTTCCAGTTCCTTTTCTCCGAATTCTGCCTTTCTGGCACCCACGCCCAGAAGTTCATCCTTTACTTCACCACGGATAACTATCATTCCTCCGTGGATGCCACTTCCGATCCCACGGTCCTTTGCAGGATCTTCCTGTCCGATGCCCAGTACAAGGATCAGGCCTCCTGCCATATATTCTCCAAGGAATGCGTGTGAAGACCCTCCCACGACCAGCACAGGTTTCCGTTCTTCCTCGTACTGCTTCATATGGATGCCTCCGCGGTATCCGATGTTATTTTTTACGAAAAGCTTTCCACCACGCATACTATGCGCTGCTGCATCTCCTGCACTTCCGTGGATCACAATTGTTCCTCCGTCCATGGTATTGCCGGGTGCATGGTCGCAATTTCCGTTTACTATGCAGGTGGGTCCGTTCATGAACATCCCAAGGTCTCCTCCGGCAACTCCATTGATCCGGATTGTGACATCAGCTTTCAATCCATCCGCGATGAACCGCTGGCCTATCACATTGTCCAGAATTATCTCTTTTGCACCATTCCTGACTGCTTCTCTTATCATCTCATTGAGGGGGGTATAGTGCATGCCTTTTGCATCGATCTCTACTTTTTCCATGTTATCAGGCCCCTACCGGTTTGACCTGCAGGACATCCAGTGTCCCTTCGTCCAGCATATATCCTCGCAGGCGGCTTCTGTTGCTTCTCAGGCTTTCAATACTGTTGATGCCTGCAGCTCCCATCAGTTCGCTAAGCTCGAGTGTCCATGAGCGGATGAGGTTTGCCACATGCTCGGATTCTACCTCAGGGTCAAGGCGTTCTACAAGGTCCGGCCTCTGGGTTGCAATGCCCCAGGGGCACATGCCTCTGTAACACTGGCCACAAACACGACAGCCCATTGCTATAAGTGCTCCAGTTCCGATGTAAACGGCGTCTGCTCCAAGGGCGATGGATTTTGCAATATCCGCACTGTTGCGGATGCCGCCACTTGCAATGACCGAGATCTTGTTCCTGATCCCCTGGTCCTTGAGCTTCTGGTCAACACTTGCAACGGCTGCCTCGATCGGGATGCCTACATTGTCCCTGAAGACCTTTGGTGTTGCTCCGCTACCTCCGCGGAAGCCGTCTATCACCACAGCATCTGCCGAGGAACGTGCAATACCTGCTGAAATTGCTGCAGCATTGTGCACAGCTGCTATTTTCACGAACACAGGTTTCTTCCACTCGGTAGCTTCCTTAAGGCTTCTCACAAGTTGTGCGAGGTCCTCTATGCTGTATATGTCATGATGGGGTGCAGGGCTGATAGCGTCACTTCCAAGGGGTATCATACGGGTGCAGGAAACATCCTGACATACCTTTTCTCCCGGAAGGTGTCCGCCGATACCGGGCTTTGCACCCTGTCCGATCTTGATCTCTATGGCTGCTCCCCTTTCGAGGTAGTTGATGTCCACACCAAAGCGTCCGGATGCCACCTGGACTATCATGTTCTTCTGGTACGGGTAGATGGCCTCATGAAGTCCTCCTTCCCCGGTTCCCATGAAAGTTCCTGTCTTTTCCACAGCTTTTGCAAGGCTTAGCTGTGCGTTCAGGCTGATGGCACCATAGCTCATGTGCCCGATCATTATGGGAGTTTCAAGCTTGAGGTTTGGGGTAAGTTTGGTCTTCAGCTCGATATCGCCGTTGTCCTTCTTATCAATCTCAAGTCTTGATGGCTTCTTTCCAAGGTATGTCCGAAGCTCCATGGGCTCACGCAGCGGGTCGATACTCGGGTTTGTTACCTGGCAGGCATCTAGTACAAGCCTGTCGAAGATCACCGGATATGGCTTTGCATTTCCCATTCCTGCAAGGATGATCTTCCCTGTACGTGCCTGGTTGATGATGTCCTCACGTGCCTCGGCTGTCCAGAGGGGATGGCTGCGGTAATCCACGGGCCTCTCCTTCAGGGATATGGCATCCCTTGGGCACATGGAGATACAGTGATGGCATGCGGTACACTTGCGTGAATCGATGATTATCCTGTCATCTTCCTTGTGGTAAACTCCGTACGAACAGTTATCGATACACCTCATACAGTGCATGCACTGCTCGCGGTCGATGGTAACCTTGTATTTCAGGGGTACGCTTCCAAGGCTCATATGTTCAACCTCCCGATGACAGGTTCTCCTGCTCTTGGCATGTGAATGTTCTGTACTTCAGGGTCCATCACGCGGATGGCAGCTTCCTCGCTTGAGATGTAAAGCCGGTTTCCATTCTCTCCGATTACCAGTGGCCTGAGCTTGATCCTGTCTGTAAATCCTACTATTCCTTCATGTGTGGCCACAACGATTGCGAACGGTCCGTTCATGAGGGCAGGTCCGTAGGTAAGGCGGATCGCGTGGTTGAGTTCCTGCTCCTTTTCGGGCATGTTGTCGATCTCGTCCCAGAAAGGTGGTGCAAGTGCTTTTACCACAATGTCTTCCGGAAGCCCGTGTCTTCTGCCGAGAAGATCGAAAAGGTATGCCACTACTTCGGTATCTGTGAACATACTGCAGGTGTATCCATTGCTTTCAACATAACGTCTGTTCGTGCCGTATGAGGTGATCTCTCCGTTGTGCACCACTGCCCAGTCAAGAAGGTTGAACGGATGTGCTCCCCCCCACCATCCCGGGGTGTTGGTTGGATAACGGTTGTGTGCAAGCCAGATGTATCCTTTGTAGTCCTCAATGCGATAGAAGTTGGCAACATCCTCAGGCCAGCCGGAAGCTTTGAAAACTCCCATGTTCTTTCCGGATGAGAATATCAGTGCTCCCTGTATGTTGGAATTTGTTTCCATGACGATGTACTTCATGACATCATCTTCGGGAGTTGTACTTCCTGCCATCAGGTCACTGTAAGGTTTGAAGAAGTATCTCCATGGGATGTGGCTTTTTTTAAGTCCGTCCTGCTCGTATGTTGGTATGGCTTCCTGGTGTACGATGCGGCCCCACTTATGGAGCATTTCCTCGACCCGGGACTTTGGTTCCACAAGGTTGTCAAAGAAGACATGGATCGCATAGCAGTCCTGGTAATCAGGATATATTCCGTATGCTGCATAACCTGCACCTTCTCCACTTCCTCTTTCATTCATTAGGCTCAGTGCATCGCGAATACTGGATCCATCCATTAGTGCCCTTTTCCTGTCGATCACACCTATTATTCCACACATTTTATCACCTTTTTAAATCTATATGATCAGCATATTGCTGCCAGGGCGGAGGGTGTAAGGGTGAATGCCCTTACAATATACTGAGGTACGTGTCAAGTTCCCATTGATGCACACGTGCCTTGTAAGCATCCCACTCCGCAGTCTTTGCAGCGAGATAATTTTCGAATACATGGTCTCCAAGAGCGTTTCTCACGAATTTGCTCTTATTCATTTTGTCGATAGCTGCCTTCAGGTTGCCGGGCAGTGACTCGATCCCCATATCCTCTCTTTCTTTTTCACTAAGCTCAAATATGTTCATCCTGAGTGATTCTCCGGGCTCGATCTTGTTCCTGATACCATCAAGTCCTGCTTCCAGCATAACTGCAAATGCCAGGTATGGGTTACATGACGGGTCTGGGTTCCTGAGTTCCACACGGGTGCCCTTGCCCCTTGCAGCAGGGATGCGGATGAGTGAGCTTCTGTTGCTGTCGGACCATGTGATGTATATCGGTGCCTCATAGCCCGGCACGAGGCGTTTGTAAGAGTTTACCACCGGATTTGTGATGGCTGTAAATTCACTGATGTGGTCAAGCAGACCGCCGATGTAGTATCTGGCGTTCTCCGAGAGACCGTTCTCTGCATCAGGATCGTAGAATGCATTCTTCCCGTCATTTGTCATCAGGGACTGGTTTGCGTGCATTCCTGAGCCGTTCACTCCGAATAGTGGTTTTGGCATGAATGTTGCATAATATCCTTTGTGGTATGCAATGGACTTGACCACGTATTTGAATGTCACAACACTGTCTGCTGTGGTCAGTACATCTCCAAACCTAAAGTCGATCTCGTGTTGTGAGGGTGCGACCTCATGGTGGGAAGCTTCAAGCTTGAATCCCATGTGTTCGAGGGTATAGTCGATCTCCCTGCGAACGTCCTGAGCCCTGTCCAGTGGTGCAAAGTCGAAATATCCGCCATAGTCGGTCAGTTCAGTAGTTGGATTGCCATGCTCGTCCAGCTTGAAAAGGAAGAACTCGAGTTCCGGTCCGACGTTCATGGTGAACCCCATGTCCTTTGCTTTCTGTATACTTCTCTTGAGGATGTATCTTGGATCTCCCTGGAAAGCTGTCCCATCAGGCAGTTTGACATCACCAATGATGCGTGCAACTGCACCTTCAGATGGTCTCCATGGGAGTATGTTGAAGGTGGTCGGGTCGGGCATGAGCATCATATCCGATTCTTCGATCCTTGTGAAACCTTCGATAGATGAGCCATCGAACATGACACCGTCATTGAAGGCATCTTCCAGATTCTCTGAAGGGATCGCCCAGCTTTTGATCATTCCCAATGTGTCGGTGAACTGTGTTCTGATGAACTTCACATCACATTCGGTAATTGCTTCCAGAACTTCTTCCTTGGTCTGTATCTTTTTGTCAGAGTTTGTCATATCTGCACTTCCTTTGGGAATACAGAATCTCTCTTCCGTCTCATAATATTTAAATATTTTGTTTATTTATATACCTTTAGCCGAAACATCTGATTTTTATTCTGATCGCTACTACTATTGCCAATAAAAGCACACGTCTGGATCTGTCAAAGCCCCCCAGTTACCATAAATTTAAACGATGCCTATTAGTTTTCTCTGCTTGCGTGAATGATCTGTTACCGGTCACATTCAGAGTATATAAATCTTATAAATGTACTCAAATATAACTATTGCTCTTCACGGTTTTCACTAAAGTGTACAATGGCATCTTTTATAATGTATGAAATTATAACTCATTTTGATGTCTATCAGAAATGAACCGAATGTACTTTCCCGAATGGAAAAGACCGGCTCTGATATTTTAAAATGTATGCATTGTGGTGTCTGCAGCGGTAGCTGTCCCTCGGGAAGGCATACAATCCTGAATGTCAGAAAGCTCCTGAAGAAGGCACGCAGTGATACGGCAGTTCTTTCTGATGATTCCTTGTGGATGTGTACTACCTGTTACAATTGTCAGGAAAGGTGCCCCCGTGGGATAGACATTGTTGATGCTATATTCGAGATACGCACACTTGCTGTTCACGAAGGTATCATTTATCCTGAGCACCGGATGGTGGGTGAATTGCTGCTGGAACATGGGCATGCTGTCCCCATTAACGAAGAGAACAGGGCAAAAAGAGAAGCTTTGGGGCTTGATCCGCTGCCACCCACAGTTCACAGTTTCCCTGAAGGGCTGGAAGAGGTTAAGAAATTGCTGGTATCATGTAAGTTCGATGAATTGATGTCCGAAAAATGATGTCTTTAAGTTCTGTGAGGAAAAGATATGACAAATGTATCACTTTTTCTGGGTTGTGTGATTCCTAACCGATATCCTGGTATTGAAAAGAGTACCAAGCTCTGTCTCGATAAGCTTGGGGTAGACTGTATTGACCTGGAAGGCGCATCGTGCTGTCCTGCTCCGGGTGTGCTCCGTTCCTTTGACAAAGCCACCTGGCTTGCCCTGGCCGGCAGGAACATTGCATTATCTGAAGAGCTGGATCGCGATCTGTTGACGATCTGCAATGGTTGCTATGGCTCACTTGCTGATGCAAATCATGAGATCAAGGCAGATGAGCAGCTTAAAAATGACGTAAATTCCCATCTTGGAAAAATTGGCAGGAGCATCAAGGGTAGCCATGATGTCCGTCACATCACTGAATTTCTGTACAAGGAAGTTGGTTCGGAGAAGATCCGTGATATCATTACTCATCCACTGGAGCTGAGAGTTGCTGTGCATTATGGCTGCCATCTTTTGAAACCTTCTAAAGGACGCGTCGGCTCAAGTGTGGAGAGGCCATCGTTCTTTGATGAACTTGTGGAAGCTACAGGTGCGGAAAGTATTGAATATCCTGATAAGACGGAGTGTTGCGGGGCCGGTGGAGGTGTGCGCTCTGCATTGCCGGACGAAGCGTTGGCACTTACAGGTCATAAATTATCCATGATCGAATCTGCGGGCGTTGATTGCATCGTGAATGCATGTCCTTTCTGCCATATGCAGCTGGATGCCGGGCAGGTGGACCTTAATGAGAAAAATGGTACCTCGCACAATATTCCTGTGCTCCACTACACACAGCTTCTGGGATTAGCTCTTGGTTATTCTTTAGAGGACCTGGGGATCGACCTTAATGCAGTAGTGGACCTTGAATTTCTTGAAAAGATACTGTCAGATTCCTGATCTTTAAGGAAAAGAAAAGAAAAGAAAATGGATGGCTCAAAAAGGCCGCCCTTTCTTTTCAACATTTTTCAGTAACTATACTCTTCTGTGTATGTGATGGTCGCACTGCTGTCCGCCGGTACTGTCAACTGGAATTCAATGGTGTTCGAATCTATCTTTGTGTAAGGATGTGAATTGGATATCATTTCCCAGTCTCCACTCAGATGTTCTACCACTGTGATGGTAGCAGATTCTGCTTTGTGGTTGCGCAACTCTATGATGTTGCTTACACGGTACATGCGGTCTGATATCTTCTTGTACTCGCTTCTTTTCCTTTCGCCGATGATGTCAAAGGCATATCCTACCGAGACACTGACTTTTTCATCAGCAGGTGTGTGGTCGATGGAATCTTCCCCAAGGAACTGGAGTTGGTTCTCTGAATCTGCTTTGTAAACCCTGGCAACACCCTTTGGCAGTGGTATTCCAAGACCACTGGCTTCAGAATTGTTCATTACAAGGGTGACTTTTACCTTATCTTCCTGCAAGCCGTCATACAGGTATTCTTTGGTGACCGGAACATTGTTTGCAGAAAGCAGTGATATCTGTTTTATTTCGTTGTCGTTCAGATTAGTGGGACGGTCCAGAGTATACATATGGTACTCGAAAAAGGACTCCTCTTCGAACTGATCTATTGGGACTTCCATTGCTGCTACATCGTAATAAAATCCGCTGAACGCTGGAACATCATTTGATTCCCTGTTAATATCTCCTGCAATAAGCTTGAGCTTTGCATCATTGAAGTTTGTCCCTGCTTGATTGTCGATGGTTACCCAGCCGTCAATGTCAACCATACTGTCATCCGGATTGCTTTTTATGATATAGTTCGCTTTCCAGCTTATTCCATCGGTCAGGTAGGATGTCAATATGTCACGATTTCCGGAAACAGGGGAATATACCTGCCATACCAGTGTGGGTTTGGTCAGCAGTCCTGCAATGTCGGGATACTCTATCTTTGCGACCTCTGACAGGGTAACAACTCCATTTCTGGTTTTGAGTATCATGCCGTCCCCGTGGCTTAGTAAAGTTCCCTGGTATTCATTTCCCTCGGGGTCGGTGACTGATATCTCCCGGTCGATATATTTGTCAAGGAGTTTACTGTTGCTGACAAGGTCATACTCATAGTTCTGCTCTACCACGAATATTCCCGGTTCATCCGGAGCTTCAAATATCACTGAGGTTGGATCGATCCTGGATGCTACATCGCTGTATTGCACATGGTTGTATCCGTTCTTGAGAGAGATGTCCCTCTTTTCCTTGACAAGTGCAAGGTCCTGGTTATAGACTGTGACCTCTGTACTGCCGGTCATCGGGTTTGCTGATGCAAGTTCGAACAAAAGTTCAGATGGATGGGTCTTTGCTACGACCGATGTGTGAGATATGGTCTGTGTATCCTCATTTTTGATGGCATTTGGTGCCAGTGCTATCATGCCTGCAATGAATATGGTGGCAAAGATGATAATTAGTAATTTATTTCGATTCATAAGTTGTAATTAAGTTCAACTGTATAAGTAAATATCGCGATGTGTAATTATTTTTGTGAATGGCACATCTTATTTTTTTATAAATCGCTTTTGGAGCTTTAATTATATCAGGATGCAGAGGGGTGTTGGCCATTGAGTTCCTATTTGGATTCTATTCTTTTGCCATGTCAGTTATCTCCCAAATAACAATAGGCCAAGTAGCAACATTATAATTGCAAGAACGATTATGAGGACTATAATTCGACTTAGGAAATTATTTGAATTCATGCTGTGTAACTAATTGCGACAGTGTAAATAAATATTCATATCCAATGTTATTTTTACAAAGGAGTCTTTTATTGTCTGGATATTCCTTGGAGTTTCACGACTCTTATGATCCTGGTAATGATCGCAAGATCGAGATTGGGGAGTTGAAATATCAGTTAATAAAAAAAGAGAAAAAAAGAAACTGGTTTGTTTAAACCAGTTTGTTGATTGGGTGGTTCTCATCCATGATCTCAAGACCGAGCTCTTTTGCGGTCTCAGCAAGGATGATGTCTACCATTGCGGTTGCTGGGTAGACTGTGTCAGTGTTCTCGATAGGACCAAACAGTTGGAAGTTTGAACCAAGTGTCTGTGGGACAAGGTTTGTTCCGATATCTGATGGCATGTAAACTGCCTTGCGCTGTTCCTTTGTCTCGAACTGCTTCTTGTAGTCTTTCATCCAGTCCCATGCGGATGCAAGGTTGTGGTATCCACCACCGACAGGGAGACCGAAGTGTCCCTTTACAGCGACGACTGCTCTCATGGATGCACCTGCACCTGCTCCGAGAGGAGTTGCAGCTACATCGACGAGTGGCTTTGTGATTCCACAGTCTTTTGCGATGTCGAGCATACCCATGCTCTGGCCTGGACCACCGGACTCAAGGACTTCGAGTTTTCCTTTGACGGTTGGGTCTGTTGCGTTGAATGCAAGGACGATTGAAGCATCGATGTCACTCTTTCTGATAGCCTCGATCTCATCGTCGTGGATACTACCGTTGATGGAGTTGTAGATAGCCCTGTCAGCTACACCGATCTCTGTTACGTACTCAGCTGCTGCTGCACGTACTTCACCTGCTGAAGAGTCGATAAGGAATGGTGTCTTGTCATCCTCTGCAACGAACCAGTCGATGTACTTCTTGATTGCCTGTGGTGTTTCACCGACGATCTGGTTAACGCATGGGTTACCTGTTACGTCGGTCATCTCAAGCATGTGGTTCCAGAGATTGTCTGCTGCTTCCTTGTTGAAAACTCCCTCATCTTCGTCGGTCACGATGTTGTGTCTGTTGTAGAACATTGAACCGATCAGAACTGTTGGGTACTGGCCAGGCTGACCGCCGAACTTGACGCCTCCAACCTCGAATACTTCCTGTTTCTTGTCAAATTTAAACATGTTATTACCTCTTATCAGATGAGTATCGGGGATATTGAAATGTAGATGAGGAACATCAATATACCAGCGACTGCTCCGTATATAATTCCTATATCTCTTCCTACTTTCTTTCCGATCCTCTGTGCGATCTCACTGTTTACGAATTCGATCTTTTCATCGATCTCATTGAGCTTCTCAAGAACCTCGTTGAAATCTGCAGGGTCTGTTACGACACTTGCTGTTGCGCTTTTTCCATCGCTCATATTACACCACCTACTTGCCAGATGATTAATGGGAGTATCAGTACCATCAGCACTGCAAATGCGAATCCGACAATGAAACCGGTTGCAGCTGTAGCATTAACTCCGGAGTCGAGCTTCTGGTTCCTTGCGATAAGCTGAGCCCTGTATCGAATTCTTTCGACAACGCTTTCAATGGCGCCCATCTGTGGGCTGATGACCATTGGGACTCCTTGTCCTTCTATTTCTTCTGCCATGTCAATTACCTCCCGAATAACAATAGGCCAAGTAGTGACAGCGTAATTGCAAGACCGATCATGATACCTTCGACCTTACCCGCGTGTACACCTGCGTGGTACTTGTTCCAGTTACCGGCAATGACCATTTCCCTGTCAATGTCAAGGATCCTGTTCCTGATGGTTGCGATCTCAGCTGCCATTGGCTTAAGTCCGCCAGCTTCTTCTTCCTCTTCGCCGCCAGCTTCGCCGACTTCGATGAGCATAGGTTCAGCATCAAAGGCACCAGGGTCTTTTGCTACACATTCCTTGATCTTTGCAACGATCTGTCCCATATCTTCGGTACCGATCATTTCGATAGGCTCTACCTGTTGCTGGAACCTTTCGACCGCTTCATCGCTCAGGTTTTCAACGTAAGGAATTGCACCTGTTGCTCCAACAATACGGTTGTCACTGACACCGTTCTTGTGGATCATCATGAATGCTTCACCAGTAATGTGTCCCTTTACTTCAGAACCTGTTACAATGAGGAATCTGATGTTAGGGTTTGAGATGATCTGTGCAACGACTTTTTCCAGACCAAGGTTCTCTGTTTTACATGGACCTGTGATAGCAGCTCCTGCTTCTAATTGAGGTGCACCTGGCAGGTGTGATCCACAGGTGATGACTGCGACGCAGTTCTTAACGTCCCCTATCTCATATTCACCTTTAAGGGTTGGCCAGCCATCTGCTGGTTCTCTTTTATCTGCCATATTAGAATCCTCCGATCAGACTTAGTATGTAAATAGCCAATGCGACCATACCTGAGAAGATCAGACCGACAACAACACCATAGAAAGTGTTACCGTAGAAACCGGCTTTGAGTGCTGTCTGTTCCCTTCCTGGGTATGAGTTCAATAGCTTCCTGTCAGGTGAGAGTGAATTGATCAGATCATCAGCGATCTTGTCAAGTTCATCGATCTGTTCCATGACTGGGTCCATTGAGTAACAGATGATGTCTTCACGCTCTTCTGCAAGGACTGATGTAAGTGGGTCCAATACAAGATGTGCTTCTGGTGCTATGTGTACCATGCTCATTCTAATTCCTCCTCGGATGGCAGGAGACCTGTTCCAAGTACCTTGTATGCGTCCCTGTTAACGAGTTCAACGTATTTCCTGAATGCAACATACCACAGAGCAATACCGATCACGATAGTTGGTATAGCTGATGCATCGGTTGATACAGTTGCGACGATACCTGCAACGATCATTGCGATTGCACCTTTCTCAACACCTGTTGTGAGTGTCCTGTCCTGCTGTTCATCAGGACCAAGGTTTGCATTGAATGGGTGAAGAATCGCCATACCGCCTGCGATGAAGATCACAGCGATGTATCCTGTTGCTACAACGGTTTCCAGTACAGCATCGAACATGAAAGTACCTGTCATTGCGACACTGAGTCCAATGATGGTAAGTGCGCCTGCTCCAGCGATCTCTGTCATGGACTGTTCCATAATAGGAATGCCCATTCCAAGTACTCTGTTAGCGAGTGCACCAATAACGAGTCCAATAATGGATGCTGTTATGAATGCGACGATAGGTCCGGCAATGCCACCAACGGCAAGTCCGAACATAGATGCGACAACTCCCATACCAAGTGCCATCATACCAATGGATGGTACACCGGTACCAAGACCATAGCTTGCTACACGTCTTACTGCTGCACCGCCCCAAACGATCGCACAGATCGCTCCAAGAGCGCCAATAAATGCGAATGCTGGCCCTGCAGCCTGTACAAGGAAGTGTCCTGCGTATGCGGCAATGAGTCCGCCAAGTGCTCCAACAGCGATCAATGTGTTCTGTGGAATGCCTCCGGTGGCTTCTCCACCAGCTCCTCCTGCTGACATCTTAGAGACCTCCGATTGCCATTACACCGACAAATGCGCACATCAATGTTGCTACAAAGGATGCGACTACTGCCTTTGGCCATTTCTTGAACTTAGGGTCGTGGAATCCTTCGATGGTTCCTCCAATGTTGTATGAAGGGATAACCGCATTAACGAAGAAGATACCCACTGCGAATATACTTGCGAGTGCTACAAGGTCACTCTGGCTCAGGGTTGTGCTTGTGCTCATAAGTGCGTAGTAGATCATAGCTCCGCCAATACCACCAAGAGCTCCACCGATAACACCACTTACGTATGAAACGGTTGGAAGTCCGTGTCCCTCTGTACCCTGGGATACATAGAGGTCCTGCCTGTCCTTTGTGATCGGGTCGTAGTCTACCTTTGCGGATGCTGGTGGTACACCAACTCCATAAACGTATACCCATGTACCGACGATCATTGTTACAGCGATCATGATCATTGCACCGACTGCTCCTGATGCGACTACCAGTGCAACACTGTCACTGACGTTCATAACTGCTCCTGCGGTGACAAGTCCGGTAAGACCTGCTCCTGCTGCCAGCTGGACAGTACCGGTACCAATACCAGTTGCCTGTGCCATAGCTGCAGGTGCTCCACCTACAGGTACGAAGTGAACACTCCATGAAATTAACATGCCACCAAGGGTGACCATTACTATGTATGCTATATTCTCTGCGAGAATTCCTGCTATATCTATCATGCAGCGACCTCCTCGTCTTCCTTGTAAGGTCCGTATGCCTCACGTGCTGCTACTTCGATCCTTCTGTTCCAGATGATCATAAGTAATACAAGAACTGCTCCTGCTACAACTGAAAGCCATCCCATTGTGAGGCTCATTGCAGGGTCAAAAACAACTGTGATCCAACCGCTTAAGAAAACGGTCATACCGAATGCGAGACCAGTGACTGGTCCTCCGAACTTTGCACAGAACCATGAATTGTCGATACCGTTACGAAGTCCTGCTTCTCCTTTCCTTACAATGTTACCGGAGTTTGCAGCATTAAGACCTGATCCGAACTCGACGTTCTGGAATTCACGTTCTGCACCATAGTGAACATCACCAGTTGATGATCCGATAGCTCCGACGGTGATTCCCCAAATGAATGCAATGAGTGCAAGTGGGAATGGGTGTCCGAGAACAGCTACCATAATGTATGATACAACAAGGATACAGAATGTTGTAATGAATGCATATCCCATGATCACCGGCGTGTGTGATCGGATAATATCAAGATATATTGGTTGTCTGAAACGCTTCTGACTTGCAGTACGTCCCATGTAAGACGTAATAGAATATGTTCCATGTACTGCTGTGGCAATAAGCGCACCAACAGCGATAGCAAAGACCACGGACAGACCAGCGGTCATCAATACAGATGCCACGGTTCCGCCAATAGCGCAGATCAATGCATTCGATGGTGGTTCACCGGAAATTGCCTTATTATAGATCCTGTGTGGGTACATCATCTGGGGTGCTAATTGCACTTGTGAGTTTGGGTTACTCTGAGATCCGACATCAGATTCAAGATCCTCAGTTGTGCCAGCAATAGTTGCGGCAGCACCCATAAGTGCTAAAACACCCATGCCCATGAGTGGTTCCATTTATTTATCCTCCTTCCTAGTTCTAAATCGATATGTATAAGTGCGAAATACTGCACGTCCTTCGATAATTCAGCCATGTCTATAATTATGGCATAGACTAACGTAAGATGGTGGGGATTATCTGAAATCCTTCATAAACCTTTCGGAACTTTCCTGAAAAAAGGCGTTGCTGACAGGAAGGATTGTCTTATTTCCTTCTGTCAAATCTCATTATGTAAATATCTGGTCTTGGCTGCTTCCCACTTCCTCTTCCAAAGTCCATGTAGCAGCTGTTGCAAAGTACACGTGCATTGATCGAAGCGATCTCTGCTGTACCTGGTATCAGGCGTGCAAAAAGAAAAGACGGTTCAATATCGAGTGAGGTTGCCGTATCCGTAAGGTACTTAAGTATGTGCTCCTCGAAAACTTCCAGGTCATCCAGTTGAAGTCCCCTTGTGTTGATCGTGACCCCTCCGCATCCGCAGGGGAGTGCGAAAGCATCCATCTCTATCAGGAACACCGGAACCCCTAAAAGTTCCCGCAGGTTGTTTTCCAGAGATGTGCGCGCTTTCAGCAATTCTTGTGTCATGCTCATATTCTATCTCCTATTGATCCCAGTGGAATTTTCCGGATATCTTCTCCACTTCCGGAATATGTGTGTATGACCTTTTCAGCAAGTCGCTTGCAATAGCCGCATTTGTGGCATACCTTATCACATTTTTTCCATTGCTCGATGGCACCATCCAGTTCCCTGTTTGGTATATAAAATGTGTCTTTGAGATCCTTTATGCTGTCCAGCAGGTCCATTAGGTTACCATCATATCTTTCATTTGCGTAGGCTTCCACATTATTGAGGATCCAGTTAACGAAATGAGTGCGCCCTCCGATCTTGAAGGTATCAGTGATATGTTTGTATTCTTTCAGGTCCTCAGGCCTGATCCATGGTGACTTGATGATCTGCTGTGGGTCCTTTATCCTCAGGGAAAGGCACTTGTAGTAATAATAATCGTCAAGGACGTTCGGCTTAGGCCCCGGTCCGTTGGCATGTGAAAAGAAATTGAAGTGAGCGTACCTGAAAGGGCACTGGTAAAGGCATGCTTCGTTGACGAGCAGCTTAAGCTTGCATGAGACTGTATCCTTTATAGCTTCCAGCTTGTCGAAATGCCTGTTCACCGCAGGGTCCACTACAATGGTCGTGGCTCCTAACTGCTCATAGAACTCTGCCTTTTGTGGCGTGTCCACGAATGAAAGTACTGAGACCACTACATCCATGTCATAATCCTTTGCCAGCATTTCCACAAGGTATGGGTCGGCAACTGTTATGGAATCTATCCCGATGCTGTTCAGTTTGTCGAAATACCAGTCTATGGCGCGGTAACCTTCAGGGGTAAGGTGCTGTCCGCCCATACAGGAACTGTTCAGCACTATCTCCATTTTGACGCCTTTTGAATGTGCGTACTCGGTCTGCTGTGCTATCTCGTCGAGTTTTGGGGTACTAAGGTTCGTCCTGCCGGTCCCGACATATTCGGGGGATCCCGCCATGTATACTGCGTATATGTTATCAGAACCCGCTAAAAGCTCCTCAAGTCCTTCAAAATGACCGATGTGTGGTACATACAGCTTCATTGGAACTTTCTTATCGGGTGACTTTAGATAAGGATTTTGGTTTGTTCGTCCCGGACCAAAATGGTTATTAAAATCTATTTTAGTCCTAGTTAATATGATGATAGGTGCGTCTTCTTTTGCAGGTGAGCTAAGGGAACTGGATGATCATGTGCAGTCAGTTGAGCTTTATATGCCAAAACTTGGTGTCTATGAAGGCTCTGCACTCCAAAAGGACAGACTGGACAAGGTCCTGGATGAGCTTTCAACATGCGACCTGCAGACATCCATGCATGCGCACTACTTTGCGGATGTCCCCACTTATCCTAAGGAACTCGTTGTGGATACTGCTTCAATGGAAAAAGCACACTTCTCTTTGATGGAGGAATGTATAGGACTTGCAGGAAGGCTTGGCACAAAAGCTGTGGTACTTCATCCCGGAAGGGTCGGTGATGACAGGGATAGATCACTGGGCAGGATGATCTCCAATCTCAGGCAGCTTGCCGCATTTGCATCAGAGAACAACGTAATGCTCGGACTTGAGAACAAGGAAGCGACCGATCCTGGAAATCTTTGCTGTGAGGCAGAAGAACTGTTAAAGGTGGTAGATGCTGTGGATTCTCCAAACCTTGGTGTGACATTTGACGTAGGGCACGCAAATCTGACCTGCGGCGGTGATCCTGAAAAACTGGCTGATTTTGTGAGGACCATCTCGGAACACGTGGTGCATGTTCACCTGCATGACAACTACGGCTTCTGGACTTCCAATTACGATGGCGATGAGCACATGGCACCTGGATGTGGAAATATTGATTATTCTGTCCTCGAAGGGCTCAAAAATTATAATGGAATATTCAATCTGGAAGTATTCTCTCTGGATGATGTTCTTGCCGGTAAAAAAGTGATAGGTAAGTACGTGATGCCATGAAAATCAGTTAAAGTTCTGATCTTTAAAGAACTGCTTTAAATAATTGTTTTAAATTAGGGTTATTTCACAATTACTCCTGTTTTAGAACTTTACATCTTGTAATCAGGTGGTACTACAAGAACAAGGATATCGGACATCTGAAGGACTTTCTGTGTGACAGATCCCATTATCTTCTTGATGCCGGTCTGCCCCCGTGTCCCGATGATTATCCTGTCAACGCTATGCAGACGTGCAGTTTTCACTATCTTTTCCGGTGCATTCCCATCCACGATCTCTGCATGGAGCTTTGATGCTTCACATCCCATCGAGACCAGCTCCTCTTTTATGGAACTGATCACTTGTTCTGCACCGGTTTCACGCCAGGTCTTCCTTCCAAGCCCTTTATCTTCTACCACATGGACTATTACTATCTCTGCATTATGTTTCGTTGCGATCCTGCCCGCAACTTTTGCTGCGTTCCTTGAGTATGTGGAACCGTCCGTGGGTAGTAATAGTTTCATACAATTTTGGGTTAGCATTAAACGTATTTAAGTTATTGGATTTTGTTCCATGCTATTTTGTTCCCGGGGTTCCGTTAAAGGGCAATTCTATCGGGATCCGCATCATAATCAATCAAAAAAGTGTAAAGAGAATGAATGTTTCATCCTCTCTGTACCGTATTTGTGTGAGCGATTACAATATCGTCCATTTCCATAACGACATTTCCATCTGAAACTGTGTAAGGTATGCTCTCTTTTGGATAATCAACACAAGCTCCCTGTATCCCTTGCCCTGTTTCCGCATCAAAGGTCGTCCGGCAGGCATAACAAACAAGAATGTCCCTGTCAAGGCTAAAACCAATTGATCCGCAGGGAGGGCAAACATTAGATCGGACAATGATGTCGTCTCCAAGCATGTATGTCATTACCGCTATCTCTCCGGCTGTTGTTGTCACTTTGAAGTGCGTATTTATGTTCTCGTCGATGGTCTGAACAGGGATCGTAACCGTATTATCGATCACCTGTGGTTCTATCCATGTCGCAGTAACGGGAATGGCCGATGCTGTTGTCTGTGCATCATTATCAAGACACCCGGCGCCAAATACAAATGCAACTGTAACTAATATTATAAATCCTGCTAATTTAGAATTCATTCACATCACTCCTTTATTTTTCCGTCCTGTAAGTTGATGATCCTGCCTGACATTGCAGCAAGATCATGATTATGTGTTATCATAACGACTGTCATTTCACTTCTCAGGGATCTTAGAAGCGAAATGATCATCTCTCCTGTTTCTTTATCCAGTGCCCCCGTAGGTTCGTCAGCAAGGAGTATCTTCGGTCCCATTACCAGTGCCCTGGCTATTGCAACTCTTTGTTGTTCTCCGCCGCTAAGCTCGGATGGCTTATGGTCATGCCTGTGAGAAAGGTTCACTCTCTCAAGAGCTTCTTTGATCCTGCTTTGTTCCTTCTCTCCTGCAAAAACAAGGGGCAATGCAACGTTCTCGTATGCTGTAAGGGACTGGATCAGGTGGAATTGCTGAAAAACAAAACCAACCGTCTTTCGTCTGTGATCTACCAGTTCTTTCTGAGATTTGCCGGTAACATCCACTCCATCGATCAGTATGCTGCCACCGGTAGGCCTGTCAAGCATGCCTATAAGGTTCATAAGTGTGGTTTTTCCTGATCCGGATTGTCCCATTACAGACACAAATTCTCCACTCTTGATTTCCATGTCAATATTGTGCAATACTTCGACATCACTGGAACCGATCCTATAGCTCTTTTTGAGCCCCTTTACCTGAATACTTCCGTCAGACACTTCTCAACACCTCTGCAGGATCTATTTTCAGTGCACGTTTTGCAGGTAGGATGGATGCAACAAGTCCTACAGCTACAGATATTCCTGTAACCAGGGGAAGCAGCTCCCACATAGGGGATGGTTCCGCAAAACTCAATAACGGGGCAATTGAGTAGGATAGCAGAGTTCCGGAAATAAAACCAATACCGCCCCCGATCATCCCGATCACTGCTCCTTCAATGAAAAGCATTGTTATGACCTGGCGGTCACTTGCCCCAATGGCACGCATGATCCCTATCTCCCTGATCTTCTCGTTTACGGATGCAAGCATGGTCGAAGCGACAGTAAGTGTGCTTACAAGCAGCGTTATAAATGAAACAGCCATTGCGGAAGTCCGGGTATGTTCGATCATAGCCATCTCGCTTTGTACGATCTGGCTCATCGCCCTTGCCTCCACTCCCGGCATTATTTCTTCTATCTGCCGGCTCATTTCCGAAACAGGACAATCATTGCATAGGGCACGGATCTCGATACTGCTGACTTTGCCCTCCTTGTCAAAAAGTTTTTGCGAAAGCAAAAATGGCATCACAATGTAGCCATCTTCTTCCCCGCCTGTGCTCTCAATAATGCCTTTTACTTCAAGGTCCATGACAATGCCATTTTTTTCAAGCGCGAGTGTCGATCCGGTAGTAAGTCCAAGCGGAGTTGCGATATCCTTTCCCAGTAGAACTTGCATACCTTCGGGGTCAGAAAGCCATTCTCCGTTTATGTTCCACCATGATTTGAGTATCTTCTCTTGCTCCAGATCCACTCCCATCACAATGATGTTTCCTTCTCCTGATTCCGCAACGCCATAAAGTCGCGGTGCCACCACGGCAAGATTGGCATTGTTCTCGATATCGTATATTCTGGAAATCTCGGATTGTTCAATATAGTTCTCACCAGTTGATATCGATCCCATGGATGTTGATCCGGCTATCAGGGGGATTGATTCGGTTTGAGGTCTTACTATGATATTTGCACCAAAGTTGGCTGATTCCTCATAAAGGCTGTCAGTTGCGGCGGAAAATGTCGTAACAACAGCTACAATAGCAGATGTGGCAACGATTACACCCAGTATGGCTATTGCAAGTTTGTTCTTCCGTCTGAAAATATCTTTCAGGACTACAGAATATAAGCGCATAAAGGCGTAAGTGAACAAAAGCTACATCAATGCATTTTATCGGGCAAATATGGCCTCTAGCAAAAAGCAGGCTTGCTTTTTTAAGAGTACTGGTATTCGGTCTTAAGTAATTGTATTCAAATAGATCACTGCAAATATTTGCAAATGATTCTATAAGCAGTCATTTATCCTCTATTTTGTGGTAAAGATAAACCACCATAAGAAAGTATTTATCTGGTTGCAATACATTTATGTCATTGGTCCTTGAGGGAATGAAATGAACAAATATGAGAAATTCACAAAACTGGAAAACAAGAGTTACTCGGACGTGACACGCTTCCTGAAACAGACAACTCATCTTACTGCACGTGAATGGATTATTGCCCGTTTATGCGCAGACTTCAAGAATCTCTCAAACCGTTCCGAAATGACCTGGATCGGTCAGAACCTGCCGGATCTGGTTCCGTTCGTAGATGAACCGTACACTAGACAGGAAGTCTCTAATGCCCATGCTGCTTTCAAGCATAAGGTCCAGCGTAGTGGAACAACTTTCTTCTATGCCTATTATGCCGGACTTATCAGCAAAGAGGAAATGATCCTGACCATCCATAAGATCG
This sequence comes from Methanococcoides methylutens, assembly GCF_000765475.1. Lineage (NCBI taxonomy): Archaea > Methanobacteriati > Methanobacteriota > Methanomicrobia > Methanosarcinales > Methanosarcinaceae > Methanococcoides > Methanococcoides methylutens. The sequence goes on along the minus strand of NZ_JRHO01000014.1, from coordinate 693,889 downwards.
TGGCAGATCTCCAAAAACTGATCGAGACCGAGAATGGGGAAGTGTCCGACGAGCATATGACCGATGTGCAAATGCTGGTGGCAGAAGCGTTACATAGGATCAATGAATCTCTTGACCTGGATTGATGGAATGTCCTTTATTCTTTGCAGATTGGTTTATCCCTTTAAATAATAGCTCTTATTTAAACCCATTAGTATTTATGCTATGAATCTCTCTATGTTCTTCGTTACAACCGCTCCCATCAGACTTAGTTTCATTGATTTCTGATCAATTCCTCATCGATGGGAGCACTTCCTTTTCAAATTATAAGTTTTACATATTTTTCAAATCAAAAAATATCTGTCACTAATTAATAGGTTGAAAATGGTGATTCTGTTCGAAGGTCTATAACTCTACGAATAATAAATTATCTATTTAACTAACATAAGTTAGTCAAAAACATTACTATTTATACTATAATGCATTTCTATGTGTAGTTCTATGTGTTGTCTTCCAACTGCTCCCATCAGACTTCCTTTAGTTCTGATTTCCAAAACCATTTTCATCACCGATGGGAGCAACTCCTTTTTTGAAGGCAATTTCCTTTTTTATGCACTTATAAAGACCTGGGCGTAAAAAGACGACAATGTATTTATCGAGAGACCCTTTTTACTATATCGATACAATGAGTTTCAGAGATTTTATCGATCATCTAAGGGCAAGCGACAGGCTTGTTGAGGTCACAGATCCTGTTTCGAAGGTCTTCGAAGCACCAAGACTTGCAAAGAAGAGCAATGGGCCGATACTTTTTCATGACATTGACGGGCAGAAATCGATCATGAACCTTCTTGGTTCAAGGGACGAGCTTGCTGACATGTTCGGTGTGCCAAAGGATGGTATCATCCAGAGGCTTTCTGAAGTTCGTCCGGATGGGGAAGTTAAGATCGTCGACTCATCCCCGACGCAGGAGGTCATAACTGATGAGGTTGACCTTACAAAACTGCCTCTTATGACACATTTTGAAAAGGACGGCGGACCTTACATCACTGCAGGTGTTGTTGTTTCTGAGTACGACGGGATGATGAATGCATCTATCCACAGGCTTATGGTCGTCGGAAAGGACAAACTGGCTGCACGCCTTGTTCCACCGCGTCATAGCTTTGTCCTGCATAAGAAGGCATGCGAGAACAACGAACCGCTGCCAGTGGCAATAGTACTTGGTGCAGATCCTGTCATCACTTTTGCATCCACCACCCGTGTGCCTGCCGGAAAGGAATTCGAATATGCAGCAGCTCTTCGCGGTGCTCCTGTGGAACTGTTCGAATGTGAGAACGGCGTTAAAGTGCCACATGCAGAGATAATACTCGAAGGCTACGTCGACCCTGTGGAAAGGGTGGATGAAGGTCCTTTCGTGGACATTACAGGAACATACGACCTTGTGCGCAAGGAACCGGTGATCCACATAACAAAGATCATGCACAGGCGTGACCCTATCTATCACGGCATCCTGCCTGCAGGCCCGGAACACCTTCTCATGATGGGCGTGCCTTACGAGCCAAAGATCTACAATGCTGTTTCAGAAGTAACTACTGTAAAGAACGTCGTGCTCACCGAAGGTGGCTGCTGTTACCTGCATGCTGTTGTGCAGATCGAGAAGCAGACCGAAGGTGATGCCAAAAATGCTATTATGGCGGCATTTGCAGCGCACACAAGTCTCAAGCATGTTGTAATTGTGGACGAGGACATTGACATCTTCGATATGCAGGATGTGGAATTTGCCATTGCGACACGCGTGAAAGGGGATACTGATATGATGATCATCCCGAACGTTCGCGGCAGTTCACTTGATCCGAGAGGTGCACCTGACGGTACGACCACCAAGGTCGGTATCGATGCCACTAAAGTGCTTGCAGAAAAAGAGAACTTTGAACGTGCCAAGATGCCGGAATAAATCTTAAACTAAGCGGAAAATAACATGCATCTTACAAAAGAAGAAGAGAGAACCCTTAACGGTGAGGATGGGGAAACCCTGCAGAAAGCAATGGAGATCCTCGTCGCACTTGGTGATATCTATGGTGCGGACAGTTTGATCCCTGTCAAGAGCGCACAGATAGCAGGAGTTTCCTATAAGACCATAGGGGATGCAGGACTTGAATGGATCTCTGACCTAAATGGCAAAGTGAAAGTTCCTTCCATCCTGAATCCGGCGGGCATGGACATGCAGCGCTGGAAGGATATGGGCATTGAACCGGATTTTGCCGAGAAGCAGGTAGAGGTCATCAAGGCATACGAGAGCCTTGGTATCCGTTCTATGTGCACATGCACCCCATATTATCTTGAGGGTTTTTCAGCTACTTATGGTGATCATCTGGCATGGAGTGAATCATCTGCTGTTTCCTATGCAAATTCAGTGATAGGAGCACGCACAAACCGTGAAGGCGGTCCTTCCGCACTTTCAGCGGCACTTGTGGGCAAGACTGCGAACTATGGCTATCATCTTGATGAGAATCGTGTTCCTACAGTTTCCGTGACCGTGGAATGTGAACTATTGGGATCTGATTACGGTGCACTGGGCTATCTTGCAGGAAAGGATGTAGGTAACAGGGTCCCTATTTTCTACATGGCCTCTACTCCGTCATCTGACAACCTCAAAGCACTGGGTGCAGCAATGGCAGCATCCGGAGCAGTCGCATTGTATCACGTTGAGGACATAACTCCTGAAGCACAAAAGGTAAGTTTTGCAAACCCCGAAGATAGGATCGTTATCGAACGCAGCCAGATAGATGAGGTCTACGAAGAAGTCATCGGAGGTACTGATGATCTGGAGTGCGATATTGCGGCAGTTGGCTGTCCGCATTGTTCAGCAGATGAGCTGGAGAATATTGCCCGGCTTCTGGAAGGAAAAGGAATTGAAAAGGAACTGTGGGTATGTACTTCAAGGGAAGTTGCCGAGAAGAACGCTGAACTTGTTAAGCAGATCGAGCAGAGTGGGGCAAAAGTGCTCTGTGACACATGTATGGTCGTGTCTCCTGCTACGGAAGGTCATAACTGTATGATGGTAAACTCAGGAAAAGCGCTTGCATATGTTCCTGGAATGTGCAAGGTTGCCGCAAAGATCGGCAGTCTTGAAGAATGTATCAAAAAGGTAGGTGGTGACAATTAAGATCAAATGTCGTACTATCGCAAGGGGTGTTGCAGAAGGTGAAGTCCTCCTATCAACCGATGCACTCTCATTTTTAGGCAATGTGGATCCAAAGAACGGCGTGGTTGTTGACCCTTCTCATGCCATTTACGGGCAGTGCATCAAGGATAAGATCCTGGTGTTCCCTCATGGAAAAGGTTCTACTGTCGGTTCCTATGTTATCTACCAGCTGAAAAAGAACAATGTTGCTCCGGCAGGCATGATCAACATCGATTCCGAGCCCATAGTGGCAGTTGGTGCCATTATTTCGGACATCCCTCTGGTTGACAGACTTGAAGAGGACCCTTACGAGGTTCTTTCTGATGGGGATCATGTAAAGGTCGACAGCAGCAACGGATATATCGAGATCCCTGAAAAATGAGATCATTAGTGTGACATAATGGCAAAGAACGACTCTAATTCCGGACATCTGGACGATCAGCAAATAGAAGCTTTGGTCATGAACCTCTATGGTGATGTCCATCCTTTTTTTAAGGTATATGAAGTTGGATATGTTGATGGGGACATATACTTCTATGGCGTTCCAACCACGGATAAGCAAACCATTACCAATAGCTTATGGGGCAAGTTTGGAGCAAAAGGATATCGCTTTGCTCTGGTGTCCGAGCTTGGTGAGGATGTGCTGATCGCATCTCCTATTCATGAAGTTCCCGAACGCATCTGGATCAATGTGGTGCTGGCAATAGCTACTGTATTCACAACCATGTTTGCCGGTGCAGCGATGTTCGGTGTGGATATATTCAATGAGCCTTCAGGTTTCATAAAAGGCCTGCCTTTTACCCTCGCAATAATGTTCGTATTGGGATCCCATGAGATGGGGCACTACATGGCTGCAAAGATGCATGGTATGCGGACCTCACTTCCTTATTTTATTCCTTTTCCCACTTTTATCGGAACCATGGGTGCCGTTATAAAGCACAGAGGTATCATCCCTAATCGCAGGGCATTGTTCGATGTAGCAGTTGCAGGTCCGCTTGTAGGCATTGTAGCATCTGTGATCGTGACCTTCATAGGCCTTTCACTGCCACCGGTGGAGCTTCCTGCTGATCCCGGGGCCATCATGATCGATATCCAGACACCGCTGCTGTTCGATGGCATCACCCGGATCATGGGCAGTACTTCCGAAATGATGCATCCGGTTGCATTTGCGGGATGGGTGGGCATGCTGGTGACCGTTCTTAACCTCCTGCCATCCGGCCAGCTTGATGGTGGTCATATCATGCGAGCCATGTTGGGTGAGCGTGCCCGGAAAGTATCCCTCATGATGCCGATGTTATTGGGCGCTCTTGCATTGTATGTGATCTTTGTTCTTGAGCAAAATGGAGGTATCTGGTTGTTCTGGTCATTCTTCCTTTTACTCTTTGCTCTGGCCGGTCATCCAAAACCCTTAAATGATGAAATAATACTTGACAACAAAAGGTTGGCACTTGGAATTCTCACTTTTATACTGGGGATCCTGTGTTTCACATTGGTACCGTTAACTCTGGTCATGAATTGAGGTGAGATGTATGGATATTTGTTTTAGGTGGATGCAGAAGAACACTTACAGCCTTGCTTCACTTATGCCTCTTGTTCCCGGGAACATGGTTGTGAAACAACCTCATGATGGCATCATGATATACAGCTTTGCCACAAAACAGAAAGAAGATATCTTCACAGAGGTCGACGATTCTTCCACCGATTCCATTTACATTGCAGGAGGTCCTCATCCATCCGGTTCTGTGGAGGATACTCTTGAACATTTCGACTATGTCGTTGTCGGGGAAGGGGAGGAAGCTCTTCCGGAACTTGTAAATGCACTTCTCAGCGGAAACAATCCTTCTGATGTAAAGGGGATTGCATATCGAAAGAACGGTAATGTGGTGTATACTGAAAAACGTGGACCTGTGGATCTTGATGCCTACCCATGCTTTGATCCGGAAGGCATACGTGCTCCTCTCGAGATCAGCAGGGGATGCCCCTGGAAATGTAAATACTGCCAGACGCCCCGTTTATTTGGCAACCGGATGAGGCACAGGAGCATTGATTCCATATTGAAGTTCGCTAAACACTACAGTGACCTGCGTTTTACTTCATCGAATGCTTTTGCTTATGGGGGCGATGGGGTACATCCACGTTTTGATAAGGTTGAGAAACTTTTGTCGCAGCTACATTCAATGGAAGACAAAAATATATATTTCGGTACCTTTCCCTCAGAGATCCGACCGGAATTCACAACTCACGAAGGTCTGGACCTTATTGACCGGTACTGCACCAACAGAACGATCAGCATGGGTGCACAATCCGGTAGTGACAGGATATTGAAAGAAATGCTCCGCGGTCATACTTCCGATGATGTTACGATTGCAATTGAACGGTGCTTTGAGCATGAAATAACCCCGATCGTGGATTTCATCTTTGGTTTTCCGGATGAGTGTGAAGAGGACCAGCAAAGAACACTTGAACAGATCAAATGGATATGCCGCAAAGGTGGAAAAGTAAGGGCACATTACCTGACCCCGCTGCCATCCACTCCTTATGAGAACATAGTTCCGTCGCCTATCAGTGACCCGGTTCATAAGGTACTGGGAAGAATGGCAAGGGACGGCAAGCTCAATGGCAACTGGGATAAATGAAATTATTCAGTCATCAACGGATACTCGTGAAAGTTCGAGTTCGTCCTTGTAATATACGTAAACTTCGATCTCTTCGCCTTTGCCAAAAGAACGCATCTTTCTGTCATAGATCGATTTTACGTGGCGAAGCCCGTTCTTTTTGAAGTGATCCCTGACCTTCCCGAGGAACCTTATCTGCTGGCGAAGGTATGCTTCCTCATAAGCCTTTGTGTCTGCAGCTATTTTTTCAGCTTCACTGCCCGATATTTCTGAGTGGTAGCACCCATGCTCGTTAAGTCCGGATATCTGTCTCCAGTCAAGCTTTCCTTCATCATCCGTTTCCCTGTGGAGCATGTAAGGGTAAAGCCGACAGATGGTGAGCCTTCTGTCATACATGGTACATCTTTTGTTCTCAAGCATGACACAACTTCCATCCTCCTTTGTTCTTAGTGCATAACCTGAAACATAGAATCGCCCGTTCTGGTCGCAGAACTCATAATAAGGTGCAGGTTTGATAAGGTTTGGATCAATGCTTTTAATGAACTCTGTATCCTTGTCGAGCAGGAACACATGGTCGTTGAACTCTTTGGTACAGCACCTGGCACACATGTCGCATTCAAATCCCACTTCCTTGATGATGTCGATCAGCTTCTCATCAGGATATGCAAGCATTTCCTCAAGTTCCTTCTTTGTATCCTCGATCTGTTCGTCTATAGAATTAACTTCCATCACCTTTTGTCGTTCTTTATGCGATATCCTGTTTCAACATTAAGATACCCGATATTAAGATACTTTGCCAATAAAATACTATCTCAACTTCAAAGCCTGACTTCAGTTTATCTCTTTTTCATCCGTCCTTCTTTTTATCTATCCGGGAATCAGTCTGAGGCTATATTGGTCCCGGGTTTGGTGACTGGCCATGTTCAATCCTGATTGCTCTTGAAATGATCTGCGATCTTCCCAGCAAGCCCTTTGCTGATACCTTCCACTTCCGCAAGGTCCTCTATAGAAGCGCGCCTTATCTTATCGATTGACCCGAAATGGTTCAGCAGGGCTTTCTTCCTGGATGAGCCAATTCCTGGTATTGAATCCAGTTCAGAATGGGACAACCTTGCAGTACGTCTTCTTCGATGTGAAGAGACTGCAAAACGATGTGATTCATCCCTCACCTGCATGAGCATCCTGAGCGCATCGGATGTATGTGGAAGTATGACAACCTCGTCCTGTCCTTCCTTCGGGACGATTATATGCTCGAACCGTTTTGCCAGACCGACCAGGGGAATGTCAAGTCCCAGTTCCTTAAGTGATCCCATTGCAGCGCCGACCTGTCCCGGGCCACCGTCGATGAGTATCAGGTCAGGCATTTTGTTATCCTCAGTTTTCTGTTTTTTGTACCGGCGCTTGACCACTTCTGCCATCATGGCAAAGTCATCGATGCCTTTTACGGTCTTGATATTGAAATGCCTGTACTTGTCCTTTGCAGGCATTCCGTTGTTGAAAACCACGAGTGATCCTACGGCATCAGTCCCTGATATGTTGGAGATGTCAAAGCCTTCTATTTGTACCGGCAGGGTAGGGAGTGAGAGTTCATCACGAAGCTGTACCAGTGCCTGTAGTGCAGTCTCCTTATCACTTTTCTTTATATGCGATTGTTCCATTGTCATGATTGCATTCCTTGCAGCCATGTCAAGCAACTTTTTCTTATCTCCTCTTGCAGGCACCTGTATGCTGACACTTCTGGATGCTTTTTCAGACAGCCATTTTGTGATAAGTTCTTTTTCAGGTATCTGGTGCTGCACAAGGATCTCCGGAGGAACCGGTGCATCCTGGTAATATTGCTTGATGAACTCCGCGACAATTTTGGTGATATCTCCTGCTGCATCTCCCCATGAAAGTGAAAAATCAGCCTTTCCTACCATGTTCCCGTCACGGATATAGAAGATCTGCACGAAAATTGTTTCCTCATCGGCTGCCGTGGCTATGAGGTCACTGTCATTGTTCCCTGCTGTGGCGGTCTGCTGTTCGGACAGGCTTTTGAGTGCTGCTATCTGGTCACGTATCACAGCAGCAGCTTCGAATTCCTGTTCTTTTGCATGCTCCTGCATCTTTTCATTAAGTGAACTTAGGATTCCTGCGGTGTCACCTTTGAAGAACTTCACAGCTTCCATGACGTTCTTACGATATTCCTCTTCGGAAATGGAACCGTTGCATGGCGCATAGCAGCGATCAATGTGATAGTTAAGGCATGGCCGTGTTCTCTTCCCGTCGACCTTCCGGTTGCAACTTTTGATCCTGAATACCTGCGATATCATGTCAAGTGTACGGCGTACAGGCTTGACGTTGGTATAGGGTCCGAAATAAAGGGCTCCGTCCATGAGCCTCTTGCGTGTTATGAATATCCTCGGGAACTTCTTGTTGACCGTGACCTTAACGTAAGGATATCGTTTGTCATCCTTCAGGTCTATGTTGTAATGGGGCCTGTTCTTCTTTACAAGATTTGCCTCAAGTATCAGTGCCCCGACCTCAGAATCCGTTACGATGTAGTCGATATCCTCGATCTTCCTGACCATTGCCCTGGTCTTTGAAGAATGGTTCTTTCCGGACTGGAAGTATTGGCTGACCCTCTTCTTCAGGGATTTTGCCTTTCCTATGTAAATAATGTTGTCGGAGCTATCCTTCATCAGGTAGACGCCCGGCAGGTCAGGGATATTGGATATATCCGGCTTCATTATATTCTGTCATCCTCTGTATATTGAAGGAAAAGAACGACGCTTTGTCTCATTTTCCGAGGGTCTTCTCGAATGTCCTTTCGCTGAACTGCGTGTATGTTTTATTGATGATCGTTTCCAGGTTGACGATATCTTCCCGGTTGTATTCAAGAAGAAGGTCCAGCGATTCTTCATTTCCGCGCTCGTACTCGTGCCAGAGCCGGACTGCATCGAACCCGGTAATGTCGACCGTATCATCAGTTCGCTGTATCCCCAGCTTTTTCTCGATGGCCTTAAGCCCTCCCGTGAGCCCAATGCGACGCAGAGGGTACATAAGGTCCACATGGAGCTGGTTGAAATTAATTTCCGGGAATTCGTGCTTGATGAACGGCAGGTCGAAGCGTGCCCCGTTGAAGGATACCAGAAGCTCGTATTTTTCCAGCTCTTCTACGATGTCATCAAGGTCAATTCCTTTGACATACGTTTTTGCATCTTTCCCGTCGTAGATCCCTACAACAGTAATGCAGGAACTATTAGCAGAGAGGCCTGTGGTCTCAATATCGACATAAGCGACAGAATCCGAGAAATGCTCAAAAGCTCTCCAGTGTTCTGCACCCGGGAGGCAGTTGGCGAAGTATTCGAAATCTCTCATTGCAAGGTGATCTTTGGATTCGATGATCCCTTTTTCGATCCTTTCTTTCCTCGTTGCAGGTATTGAAATGCAGTCCTGGTGTTCCAGGTATTCGTCCCACTGGCAGTGCCCGCTCTCCCATATCCGTTTTTCAATTGTTTTCCCTATGCCGGGAATATGTATGTAGGTGCTTGTAAGCATGTTCTTTTGCCCTCTGGACTTTTCAGCTATACTTCTATTTAATGATGGTGCATTTCCAAGAGTAGAACTTTCGTTTTCCCATAAGTGTTTGGTGTTAAGGTATCAATAGTTGTGGGTAAATGCAACAATTGACGATATCTTGTGAATAGTAATTTCTTCTTTTTTGAATTATATGGTTATAGAAAATAAATTTTGAAAATTAATTCACGAAATACTTCTTTTTTGAATAAACATAAGATAAAAATGCAAAGCTGAGGGCGCTATCTACAATAATTTCAATATCTGCAAGGGCCAGGTAATTGGATATTCCGTTGGCTGTACCCCATAAAAACCAAAAGATTGCAGGATAAAATACGACTTTTTTCAATTTAAGGAAACCATATGCCAGACTCACAGAAATCAATGCATATAGGAAATAAACATAGAATACAAATCCCGACTGCAAGGCATATCCCTGAATGTATAACGGATATCCGGCAAAGCCACAAAATAACTGGAGTACTGCGCTCAAACCAACAAAGATTCCAAGAATTATTATTCCTCTGGGTTTTGAGTCATTCAATCCAAGCATCTGGAAATTATTTTTGATTATGGAAATCCAAATATCTGCAAGCCCATTAACCATATATTGGAACAGACTCCAACTGTATATATAAATAGCGGAAATTATTATATATTTTCAGTATTCAATTTAATTTATATTAAACTAGATTCACTGAAAGCATTCCAATTTTGTTATTCATTAGTACGCTGCGCTATGGGACAATTTATTGATTATGTTCAGAAGCCTTTAAGGCACATCAATACGCATTTTATATATATTATCAACATGTAAATCATATTTATAATTTTAATAGATCAAGACAACAGGGGCTATCATGCGCGCAGATATAACATCACTGTTTGGATTAAATGTGTATACGAATCAGGGTACGTATGTGGGAAAAGTGAACGATCTCGTTTTTGATGTGGATGAGAGGGTTGTTTCAGGCCTTGCTCTTTCAGACATCAACCGTGATATCTTTGATGTTGCGACCAGGGGGGTCATCCTTCCATACAGGTGGGTTGTAACTACCGGGGACATTGTCCTCATACGCGATATCGTTAAAAGGTTCAAGAAACCTGCAAAAGAGGAAGAAAAAGAAGACTGATCCTTCTCATGAAACAGCGGGAGATCTATTCAGATCTGCGCTGCATTGCTCCTGTGATCATACGCGTTGATGGCAGGACGTTCAAACATACGCTTTCACGGCTTGGTTGCGAAAAGCCGTATGATGAAAGGTTTGCATCTGCCATGGCGGATTCTCTGGAACTTTTCTTCAAAAAAAGCGGAATGAGTGCAGCGTTAGCATATACTTTTTCTGACGAGGCGAGCATTCTTTTCTTTGACCTGCCCTTTGATGGCCGGGTCGAGAAACTTGATTCTGTGGTCGCCAGCTACCTTAGCAGTGCTTTTACTATTAAGATGGGTCTCGATGAGCCTGTGTCATTTGATTCCCGAATCGTTCCCATCGAGAAAGGTCAGGTCCCTGAGTATCTGGTCTGGCGCCAGAACGAGGCCTGGAGGAACTGTGTAAGTTCATATGGATATTACACGCTGCGTTCGGAGGGCCTGAGCGAAAAGGAAGCTGCAGCTGCTATCAAGGGTAAGAAGGCTCAGGATATACATGAGATGTTGTTCCAGCGTGGAATAAACCTTGATAAGGTTCCATCATGGCAAAAAAGGGGTGTTGTAATACACAAGACCGAGTATCATAAGACCGGCTTTGACCCCGTGAAAAATGAAAGGACCCGGAGCAAAAGGTCTAAAGTGGTCCAGGATTGGGATATTCCCATGTTCTCATCCGATGATGGGACCGATTTTTTGAAAAAATATATTATGGGTAACTGATGTACAGTACTCTATATTGGTTACTAATGTACCGTAATCTATATGGTGATGACTTGACTTTAAAGTCCCATCATTCATAGTGATCAGTTTAATTCTACTATGATATTGAAGGTGAATTCATGGAAAAGATCGATCTTATAAAAAGAAACGTGCAGGAGATTGTCACAGAAGCGGAGCTTACAACATTGCTGGAGACCAAGGAAAACCCTTCAGCATATACCGGCTACGAACCTAGTGGGAAGATCCACATGGGCCACGTTCTTACTGTGAACAAGTTAATGGACCTTCAGAAAGCAGGATTTGAGATCACTGTCCTTCTTGCGGATGTCCATGCATACCTGAACCAGAAAGGTACGATGGAAGAAGTACGCAAGACCGCGGACTACAACAAGGAATGTTTCCTTGCACTCGGACTTGATCCGGAAAAGACTAATTTTGTATATGGCTCTGATTTCCAGCTCTCTCCTGAATACATGCTTAATGTGCTCAAGCTCACCCAGTCAACTTCACTGAACCGGGCAAAGAGAAGCATGGACGAGGTTGGAAGAAAGATGGAAGATCCTAAGGTTTCCCAGATGGTCTACCCTATCATGCAGGCTATCGATATCGCACTTCTCGGAGTGGATGTCGCGGTAGGTGGTATCGACCAGAGGAAGATCCACATGCTTGCAAGGGAAGGGCTTCCAGGCCTTGGCTTCAAAGCTCCGCTCTGCATCCACACTCCTATACTTCTCGGACTGGACGGTACCAAGATGTCATCATCCAACGAGAACTATATTTCAGTGGACGATGATGCAGCATCCATTAATAAAAAGCTTAAGAAAGCATTCTGTCCTGCAGGTGTTATTGAAGATAATCCGATGCTTGAGCTATTCAAGTATCACATAATGCCTCGCTACGATGAGATCGTCTTCGAAAGGCCGGAGAAGTTTGGCGGCGACCTTGTATGCAAGAGCTATGCAGAACTTGAGACAGTATTTGCAGACGGAAGTCTTCATCCAATGGACCTGAAGAACGGTGCCGGCAAGTACATCAATGAGATACTTGACCCTGTAAGGTCAGTTCTTGGATAATCTGATAGAGGCAGCAGAATCCCTGCTGCCTACGTAATCTATTTAACGTTTGCACTATAAGAATTAACTCAATAAGAATTAGTCGAATTGGGGAACCGCATGAAATATACATTTCAAGATTCTAATGAATTATCTATTCAGAGGGATGTTATACAGGATCTTCAGGATTTTGTTTACATTTCGAGCAAAGTTCTTCCTATTGAGAATGCTTCCATTGAGAATAATGATGATCTGATAGGCAGGCGAACATCTCTGGAAAATGGGTCTGATGAACTGGAGTCCAGTAATAGTAAGATCCTGAATTTCATTGACAACATTACTGGGGAGTTTGAATTAAAAGATCTCCTTGATTACAGAAATTCTATTCTTGACGCATGCGAGTCTTCTTTCAACAAGAGTTCAGATGCCATGTTTTCTGAGATCGAGAGCATTAACAAGAATATAGACAAAAGCCTGGATGATGTGGAAAGGCAGATCCTTTCAATACTCGATCCCTTCTTTGAAGGTGGTGTTTATGGCACAACAGAAAAGTATTTTGCTTCCATGGACCGGAATGTTCTGCGGGGTAAGCTTACTTCAACGGTTTCCGGAATGGAATATGAATCCGAACTTACCTTTACCGATAGTTCTACAACAATAAGGGGATTCTTCGGCACTCTCTTTTTACCGACCTGGACAAGGTCCGGTATCATATACAAGGAAGATAAAGTTAAACTGGAAGATGTGTCCGATTTCCGTCTTTCAACCCTGGATTTTGATGATCATCAAATTAGTGCAATGTTCGTTAACAAGAAAGCTACCAAGCGCTTAAAGGTCGATATGAGTGGAGATTCCCTTGTGATATATTATGATGGCAATGAGACCACAGCAGATCCTGCACTCATGAACTCTGTCAAAGAAGAGAATGTAAGATCAATGCTTGATGCCCTTAGGGACTATATCCGTTCCCATGTTAAGAGGAAGACCCTTGTCAAGCTTATGCTCGATGGTGAAGATGCTATTCGTAACAACCAGACATTCGATTGCCTGAAACTGATCGCTGAGCAGTTCACGGATATTATCAACGAATGCATTGACAGAGGTTATTCTGATGGCGAGATCACTATAAAGATCGAGCAGACTGATGGAACACGTACCGAGAAATATGTCAGCAAGGCCGAATTGTTCGACCAGCTTTCTGAGTTTGGTAGTGAAGGCCTGGAACTCGCAAGTCTTCTTGGTGTGGAGAACTCCTGATCTTTTAATACCCGGATGGTCATATTTTTAATATGGCCTATCTTTTTATCGATCGCATTATCTTATTATCTTATATATTACCTGAAACAGAGATTAACATTAGTATATTTCTGGTATTTATTCGGGGGAAGGCTTGATGGAATCTTTCATAATAAATAATCTTACCATAATTTTCGGTTTGTCCATCGCCATTCTTTATTTCTGCCACCGTCTTCATATACCCATAATTGTCGGATTTCTTTTTACGGGTATGTTATTGGGACCTCATGGTTATGGTCTGATAGATGCCATTGAAGAAGTAGAAGTGCTTGCTGAGATAGGCATCGTTCTGCTGCTTTTCACGATCGGTGTTGAGTTATCTTTAAAGGATCTCTGGAGCATGAAACGGGCTGTCCTTATTGGCGGTTCCATACAGGTACTGTTTACAATAGCAGTTGTCTATTTCATATCTTCCTGGGTCGGATACGGTTTTGCAGAATCCGTTTTTATTGGTTTTTTATTCTCTCTGAGTAGTACGGCTATCGTGCTCAAGCTTTTGCAGAAGAGGGGTGAACTGCATGCTCCGCATGGACGTCTGTCCCTTGCAATTCTACTTTACCAGGATGTCATTGTAGTTCCCATGATACTGGTGACACCATTTTTGGCAGGTGTGGGTTCCACCGGAGATGCAGCACTGCTTCCCATAATTGCAAAAGGCATCGGCCTTATCGTTCTGGTCATGGCCAGTGCTAAGTGGATCGTCCCGAACGTTCTCTATCAGATAACGAAGACCCGGGATTCCGAGCTCTTCTTCCTGAGCATCATTGTTGTCTGCCTTTCGGTCGCCTGGCTTACATCCAGCATGGGACTATCTCTTGCATTGGGTGCTTTTCTCGCAGGTCTGATCATCTCGGAATCCGAATACAGCCATCAGGCACTTAGTAACCTCATTCCTTTCCGTGATATTTTCATGAGTTTCTTCTTTATTTCCATAGGGATGCTGCTTGATATCGGACACTTCTTTGAGAACCCTGTGCTGTTCATACTTGTGGCTGCCGGGGTACTTCTGTTAAAATCAGTACTAGCCGGCTTGGCCTCATTCCTGCTTGGCTTCCCCCTGCGTACGGTGATCCTGGGGGGACTTGCACTTGCACAGGTTGGTGAGTTCTCATTCGTTCTTTCCAGGTTCGGGCTGGAATTTGGTATCCTTGATCAGAACGTGTACCAGCTGTTCCTTGTGGTCTCCATCATTACAATGGCAGTAACTTCATCTGTAATGTCAATTTCACCCAGGGTCGCGGACCGGGTCGTGAACCTGCCTCTGCCATCAAAGTTCAAATGTGGTTTTCATCCAGGGGCTATGGAGGATATTCTTGACAAAAAGACACATCTTAAGGACCATCTTGTCATCGCAGGTTTCGGTTTCAATGGTCATACCGTTGCAAAGGCAGCAACGGTGGCAGGAATTCCCTATCTCATACTCGATACCAACCCGGAAACCGTTAGGAAAGAACAGTTAAAAGGCGAACTGGTCTATTATGGCGATTCTTCCCAGAAAGGCGTGCTCGAACATGCGGACATCAAGGACGCAAGGGTGCTGGTGGTCTGCATATCTGATCCGGCGGGAACGCGTAGAACTGTTTCACTTTCACGTAAATTAAATCCGAATCTACACATTATTACACGTACACAATATCTCCAGGAAATGGAACCTCTGTATGCACTGGGTGCAAATGAGGTAATTCCTGAGGAGTTCGAGACATCCATCGAGATATTCGTAAGGCTGATGAAGAGATATCTTATTCCAAAGGATGAGATCGATAAATTGGTCTCAGAGATACGTTCGGATGGTTATGAGATGTTCAGAACGTTGTCCGGTACAATGAACATCTATGACATGGAAGTTGATATTCCGGAAATGAACATTACGAATGTAAGGGTTAGGTCATCTTCCTATGTAGTTGGGAAAACACTTACTCAGCTTGGCCTGAGGAAAAAATATGGTGTCACAATACTTGCGATTCGCAGGGACTCTGAAATTCTTGCAAGTCCGGATGCTGATCTCTCGCTGATCTCGGGTGACGTGGTCGTACTGATGGGCACGCCGGAAATGATCTCAAAAGTAGATCCGCTATTTGCAGGCGGGAATATCGATTAAGGAAATGGAGGGGTTATATGGAACGTAGCATTGAAAGTATAAACGAAAGCATTGGTAAAGGAGAAGCTGTTGTGCTTACTGCACAGGAGGTCTGTGAACTTGCAGACCGTGGTGAAGATGTCGAAAAAGTGGATGTCGTGACAGCAGCAACACGTGCTATCATGAGCGGGACCTATGCGATCCTCTCTTTCCCTGTGGACGCACCCTGCAGTTTCCTGCGTGCTAAGGAAGTCTACATGAACGGGGTTCCTGCTCATGTGGGTCCCTGTCCCAACGAAAGGTTGGGTATCCTTGATCTGATGCTTTTTGGCACAGATCACAGCCTTGATGACCACCACTATGGTGCCGGTCATCTCTTCCGTGACCTTGCAGCAGGGAACCCGGTGGATGTCAGGGTGGTAACTGATAATGATGTTACCTTCACGACACAAGTTACACTTGACGATATGCCGTATGCCATGATGTATGGTACACGTCACGCTTTCAAGAACTATTCAGCTTTTGTTAACACCTCTGATGACACCGTATCTTCCATATTCCATGCCATCGACTTCGGACCAAGGCTAACAGAGGCCACGATCTCCGGGTGCGGTCAGATCAATCCTGTAAAGAACGACCCTTTG
This sequence comes from Methanococcoides methylutens, assembly GCF_000765475.1. NCBI lineage: Archaea > Methanobacteriati > Methanobacteriota > Methanomicrobia > Methanosarcinales > Methanosarcinaceae > Methanococcoides > Methanococcoides methylutens. Next base: position 677,614 of record NZ_JRHO01000014.1, on the reverse strand, counting down.
CTGAAGTCCATCGGTATTGGAACACGCATCCTCATGAACGGCTCAGAAGGTTTCATACTTGGTTCCGGTACCCGTAGCGCCAAGGAAAAACCAAACCTTACGGCCTTTGCAGATATGCACGGTATGGACCCTGAATACATGGGTGGCTTTTTCACATCAGCAGGTCCGGAATGTATCGTTTCATGGGCAGTGCCCATAGCTGTGACCGACCCTTCGGTAGTGGATGCGATAGCAGAGCGTGACAGGCAGATCAAGATGTCAGTAATGGCTGTGGATAAAAGGGCTTGTGTGGGCTATTCCACTTATGGTGACGTATGGGAAGACGTGGACCTGGAAGTAACGTTCGATCCGGAAGATTGTATCAATTGTGCCTTATGCGAGCCTCAGGAGAACTGTCCCATGGCTGCTATAAGCTTTGATGGGGACAAAGTGAAACTTGACAGGTATGCATGCTTTAACTGTGGCCTGTGCACAACTCTGTGTGTGGGGGATGTGTTCACCGGAAACATGGGTTCCATCAATTTCGAGCTCGGTGACCATTCGGCGAACGTTCCGATCGTCCTGCGACAGTCTGACAAGAAAAGAGCTCTGGAGCTTTCAGAAAAATTAAAAGAGAAGATCCTCGAAGGTTCTTTCAAACTTACTCAGATGGTCGAGCACATTCAGTCATGAACCGTTCGATTATCTCTTCAGGGGACAGGCCAATGATAGGTACGGATGCATTTCCTGCACCCACGCGTGCGATCACAACTCCCCTGTCAACATTTTTAAGTGTCTGCTCAAGTTCCTTTTCATTATTTGTCGTGTAAACGTCCTGTATCCCTGCTCCTTTTGCAACAGCACCAAGGTCAGTTCCAAGGGACGTTGCTGTAGGCTGGTCCCCGGTTGATCCGTATGTGCCGTTGTCTATCACAACAAGAAGGTAGTTCTCGGGTCTCTGATGTGCAATAGTTGCCAGACTGCCCATGTTCATGAGAACAGAACCATCGCCGTCAATTGCGATAACATGCCGTTTTGGAACGGAGAGGGAAAGCCCCAGGCCAATGGAAGATGAAAGTCCCATGGATCCAAGCATGTAAAAGTTCCCGTTTCTGTCCTTTACGTGATGCAGTTCCTTTGAGGGCAATCCAATGTTGCACACGATGAGGGAGTTCTTCTCTTCTGCCTTTCTGGCTATCATTGTGATCGCATCTATGCGTTTCATTCTGCCTCCCAGAAACCGATCTCAAGAAGGACTGCAACAGGTCGCCCTTTCTCCGATGCGATCGCCCATGCATGAAGTATCGTTTCTTCTACATTGTCTCTGGTAGGCACGACATATGGTATGTCAAGTGTATCAAGCAAAGATGTTGTAAGCTGACCCATGGGTACCTGGGCACAGATAGTTTCACCTTCCACACCCCTGTGGCTCATGATCAGTAGCAGGGGGATGTGGAACAGCTTGTTAAGGGATGCAAGTGCGTTGATGGAATTTCCGAGTCCTGAATTCTGCATGAGCATTGCAGGTATCTTTCCTCCCATGTAAGCACCGGCACAGATGCCCACGCCTTCTTCTTCACGGGTTACAGGCACATGGATCATGGAAGGGTCATCATCTATCATCGGAAGTATGTCCTTCAGGTTGATACAGGGTACACTGACAACAAGGTCGATGCCTGTCATTCTCATGCCATTGAACACTGATGTGCTTGGGTCCATTTTTCTCACCACACTTTCAGGTCGATAGCTTCGATCCTGACGTTCCTTTCCTCTACTCCCACTACGATACCTGAATGCACTTTCTGCATCATGCAATGCGTGGGTATGAACTTCACGGTCTCTCCCACTCGCGGGATCCGTCCTTTTTCGACTTTTCCGTCAAAAGCGAATATCAGGCATATTCCCGCATCGATGAATTGAACATCCTCGTTTCCAAGGCGCTGAAGCGGACCCACCATGTGGATGGTGTTCATTCCACGGGACGCTTCAATGACCTTTGCGAAATGAGTTATCGGGCAGCCAAGTGGTCTGTACCTTACGAGGTCGCCTGTCTCAAGCTCGGTGCCGTCGATGGGATGGATGTCCTCTCTGCATGATGGCTCCCCTGCCAGTGGTGCAAGAGTGAAGTCTGCTTCAAGCCCATCGATAATGCCGATGATATTCGTGTTGTCAGATCTGTCCTTTAACAGCTCTTTCAGCTTCTTCCTTTTCTCAGAGAACTGTTGTTTTCCCATGAAAGGGCAGAGACCTATGTCCTCTGCTTTTCTCATATTCTCTGCAAGGTCACGGCATTGCTTGTATCCGCATTTGCCGCAATTATATCCGGGGAGCAGCTCGAGTATACCTTCCACTGTTTATTCCCCCTTATATTCCATGAATCCGTCAAGGTGGCGGAGAACTCCCATGTGGTACTTGCGTTCAACGCGCTTCTCACCGCTGCAAAGGGTGCAGATCGCAAGTGGCGGATTGTACCTGAGCTCCATATCTTTTCCTGCTTCAACTGAATCCTCTATCAACTCTGCAAGTTCGATGGCACCTTTTCCGCTAAGGCCGTTAGCCTCTACCACCATGCAGTCAGGATTGACTTCCAGTACTCTTTCCCTGAATACCTCACGTTCTGCCTGTGAGACGATGTCCCCTTTTGTCATGACCACGATATCTGCCGTTGTGAGCAGTGGGCCTACTTTCAAAGGTGTGTTCGGACCGGTGGTAACATCGATGACACAGACCGCTAAACATGAATCCGGGTATGGTGCACATCTTAAGCACAGTCCTGCGGTCTCATTGAGCAGGACGTTGGCGCCTTCCTCTTCTGCCCATTGCAGCATGGGTTCTGTATTATAGATTGTAAAATGGTCAGGGCACATATCCCTTGCAAGACCGACACGAATCGGGACGTCAAGCCTTCCAAACCTCTTGTCATCATCTGTCCAGAGACAGTCGACCTTGACTACTGCGGGTTTGTTGTCACGCCTTTTCAAAGCCTGTATGGTATGCAGTAATACGGACGTTTTTCCGGACCCAGGGGTTCCAGCAACAACTACCAGTTTCATACGACACCTTCCACGATCTCTCCTCTGCGAATGATCTCGCGAAGGTCCATCATCCAGTTATCAACTTCTGAGACACGATCCCCGACATTCTTTTCTTCAGTGCTTGTTGTGATAATATCGTTCATGCCACCGTTCTTTATGACTATCCTGCGGGATGCCATAAGTGCCAGTACAGGGTCGTGTGTGACTACCACAACGATCTTCCCTTCACCTGCAAGAAGGTTCAAAGCTTCCTGTTTTTTGATACCTGCATTCTCTATCTCATCGATAAGTACGATGGGTGAATCACTGATAACTGCGATATCTGCGGTCATAAGGGAGCGTGATTGTCCACCACTCAGCACGGTAAGGTGGTCATCTTCATGGATAGGTTCTCCTGTTAGGATGTTTGCCAGCTCGATGACCTTGTGCATAAGCTGCGGATCCTTTCCACGGCTTCTGGCATGCATCTGAAGGAATTCGGAAACGCTCATGTCAGCAAGGAAATGCATGTTCTGTGAAAGCTGTGCTATAAGTTTCAGGCGGGGATCAACTCTCATTTTTGTGTCAGGTTCCTCGTCGTTGATAAGTATCCTGCGTCCGGTTGGCGTGTCTCCCTGCGCCAGTTGCTCGATATCATCAATGAGTGTACTTTTTCCGGAACCTGTGGGGCCGACTATTCCGAGGATATCTCCCGGATTTATCTCAACCCTATCCACCAGTTCCTTTGTACCATCCTTGTTAACGCCTCCGATGATCGTCAGCTTGATAGCATTGCTCATTTTAAACAACCTCATTTCCCGAAAAGCTCGGATACCTTTTCCAGTATCTTTTTCTCCGCATCCGGGTCTGTTGGGGATACGGCAAGTCCGATCTCCAGTAGTTGTGTCGAAAATGCTTCTTCCAATCGTTTTTGTCCTCCGCCGGTTATGTTCAGGACGATCTGCTCATCAGGTTTGACCTCGCCTGCATCCACTGCCTTTATCAGTGCAGCACAGGCAACAGCAGGGGCTGGCAATATGTCGATGCCTTCGCTATCTTCGAAGAGCTTCTGTGCAGATTCAGCTTCCTTGTTAGTGATCCCGTAGATGGCCCCGTTCGTATCATCCAGTGCATCTTTCACACCGCCTATCGCTGAGTATGGCGGCTTCCTGTTGTAGAGTACATCATCGTGCATTTCTTCAGGACAGCGGCCTGTGAGCTCAATGCCTGTCCATAATGAGTAGAGGGGTGCGCATGGCAGGTTCTGTGCAAGATGAAGTCGTGGCATGTTGTTGCCGAAACGACCGTCCTCAAGAAGCCTCATGGATGCTTCCCATGCTGAAATTCCACCCGTTCCACTGCCAACTGCCTGGAAATAATGTTGTGGTAGGCTTTTGGTGGTAAGTACAGCATCCAGCATTACGGTTCCCATGCCATCCCTTCTGGCAACGTTGCGGGCACCACCCTCGCTTACAAAATTATCCCTTGATGCTATCTTTTCTGCCAGTGCAATGGCCTGGTAGTAGTCCCCGTCCACGGTCACCGTGCAGATGGAGGAGGAGTTCTCATCTGCTGTCCAGAGCCGATGGGCGCTGTTCTTTGGTACGATAAGCAGCAATTTCTGTCCTGTTATGGATGCCACGTGTGCAAAGGCCCTGGCAGTATTGCCGGCAGATGCGACCACCATTATACGCTCTTCATTATTCTCTATCAGTCGCTGCATTGTGGGGAATGACTCAAGGTCCTTGAAACTGCATGTTCTTATGAAAGCTTCTTTTTCAGGCCAATAGCCATTGAAAGTGATATTCAGGTCGTTAAGTCCGAGCTCTTTTGCAAACTCCTCACTTTTGTATGTCACAGGTCTGCCGGAACCTTCCTCTATGATACCGTTTACCGGGAGCCAGTCGTAATATCTCCAGATGCCCGACATGTCTGTCGGTTCTATCTGTTTCTTAGAATACTCTGTACGCAGCAATGCATCATCATTAGGGCAATGTAACGCATATGGATCACTGACTTGTCCGCACTCCGGACATTTCACGACATACTTGTTCATGGGGTCAAGTCGGAGAATCTACTTATATATTTTTCCATTAAAAAGGCAAAAATTGCCTATTTGGGTTTTTATGGTATGTAGTGTGGACTTTGGGGAAATCTCTCTGCAAAAAGTGTAAAATAAATATTTATGGGCATTTTCAGCAATGCCCCAAAATTGGATAATTTATCCCAAAAAGATCTTTCAATTTATCAATGTTCCAATAACAGGAAGCTCTTCCATGACGTCATCATCATGGGGGGAGTCATCCATCTCTTCAGTAAGGTCCATGCCGCCTTCATGCATTCCCTGATGATCTCCATCATCCCATAGCATGCTGTCAGTTACGTCGTAGACCTTTCCCTTATATGCTATGTAGCATTTAGAACCGTCCTTACCAGTGTACTTTGAAAGTTCTTCTTTTGTAAATTCTTCCACTTTAATAACCTCCGTATCAATACATTATCCTTGTGTTAATAATGATTTACGCTTTCTTTAAAGTTACCCAGAATTCGCTGCCTGGTCCATCCGGATTATTTTCTACTCCAACTTTTCCTCCATGGAGTTCAACGATCCTCTTGACAATTGCAAGGCCGATCCCACTTCCTTTTATTTTGCAATTTCCCGTTGCTCGTTTGAAACGATCGAATATCAGTTCTTTGTCCTTATCTGCAATACCTTTTCCTGAATCAGTTACTGTGATCTTCCAGTATTCATCCTGTTCTTTAACATCAATTTTGACATTTTCATTTTCAGGACCGTATTTTACAGCATTTGAGATCAGATTTGCAAATACTTCCTCGATCATTGGGTTTACAAGTGCATCGTGCCTACTTTTTGTTTCAAGCATGATCTTTATCTCCTTCTGAGCTGCCTGGTATTCAAAATGAGATATGCAGTAATTCAGGATCTTTGTAATGTCCATAGGTTCAAAATCGATCTCCTCCGTCGATTCCAATTTGGCAAAAGCTGCCACAGATTCGATAATTTCGATGAGCTTTTGATTTGTGTTATCAATTTTGTCAAGTTTCTTTAACTTATTTTCATCATCTTCTTCGATAAGCAAAAGATGAGTATATCCATCTATTACAGTTGCATGGTTGAGGAGATCATGACTAAGAACATCTGTAAAAATACCTTTTAGTTCATTTGAGTTCTCAAGTTGCTTTGCGTATTTCCTGAGCATTTCCTCAGTTTCCTTTATCTCGGTCACATCAAAAATTGCTCCGACAAGTCCGGCTTTATCTCCGTTCAGGTCTGTGAACAATGATTTATTGAATACAACTTTCCGTCTTGAACCATCTAATGATTCGCATTGTGATTCATATGCCTGTATTCCACCTTTTTCGAAAAGTTCGTTATCTTTTTCATAATAACTTATTGCAAGGTCCTCAGGAGAGATCTCAAAAACAGTTCTTCCAACCAGTTCTTCTCTTTTTATTCCTATAAAATCCTCAAATGCCTTGTTGCATCCAAGATATATTCCATCTTTATTTTTGTAGAACACAGGTAATGGGATAGCATCTATGAGTTCTTGCAGGAAATGGAAATATGTTCTCTGGACCTTTTCTACCTCTTTGAGTTGCGTAATATCATTTCCAATAGCTATCGACCCGATGACTTCTCTATTTTCATTGACAAGGTTTCTAGAGTTCCATGATATTATACGCTCTTCACCATCTTTTCTTGTGATGGTGGTCTCAAATCCGGCTACTCGCTTCCCTTGTTCTAAAATGGCTTTAGCTTCTGCAAATACCTCATTACGATATTTTTCATCCGGATATAGCAGATCCCACACCTTAGTACTGCCTATGATCTCCTCTCGGGCATATCCACTTATTTTTTCTGCAGCATTGTTCCATATAATAACCTCTGCATCTTTGTTGAGAACGTTAAGCCATATATCTGCATTTTCAATAACCGTCTGCTGGAACTGTGTCAGGTTGCATATCTTTTCATCAGCCAGTAATTTTTCAGTTATGTCCTCTACTGTAAAAGTAATTCCTGATGGTGGGGTATTTGGATCTATAAGGGCAAAAGTGAAGGCAATGTCAATTTCCTTTCCATCCTTGCGTATCCATTTAGCCTGTGCCTGGATCGGACCTTTTTCCTCTTCAAAACCTTTCAATATATTTCCGATCCTGTAGTACTCTTCTTCATCCGGATAAAGGAATCTTGTATTAGCTCCCACAATTTCCGCTCTTGAATATCCTACCAGCTCGCACATATTATCATTAACATCTCTAAACTCCCTTTCCCAGACCACTCCGATTCCTATCGGTGTTGCACGGAATACACTTCTGATCTTTGCTTCCTTTTCCCTGATAGCTCTCTCGTAATCTTTTATCCCTGTAATGTCCTGCAATGTGTATATGATCCCTCTGGAAGGATCTTCAGGATCCAGAAGTGCAAGTTTCATGGAAATATCAATGATCCTTCCATCTTTGTGCACGAATTGAGTTTCTGTAGTTCTCGTACATTTTTCATTTATGACCTTCTCTACCTCATCCCCGATGAGGCTGTAATGTTCATCAGATGGGTAGAACAGACGGGTGGTCTTTCCCACGATCTTTTCCTTTGAGTACCCGAGCAATTTGTAAGCTTTTTCATTCGCCTCTATAATTTTCCTGTCACGTGTAAGTCCTATCCCTATGGGGGCAACATCAAAAAGGGCGTTGATCTGCTGTTCTTTTTGCCTTAGTGTCTCTTCAGCACGCTTTCTCTCGAGTATTTCCTCTTTGAGCTGTTCATTGGCCCTTTTAAGTTCAGATGTTCTTATCTCTACGAGTTCTTCGAGATGGTTACGATACTTTTTGAGTTCATCTTCTACATCCTTGTGCTCGGTTACATCCCGAAGCACACCGATCAATCCTCGGGAGTTACCATCTTGATCGCTCTGGAAGTGAGGGTAGTTCTCGATCCAGTGAATATTTCCTTCACTGTCTAATAATCTGAACTCACTTTTGGGTGCATTTTTTTCCATCATTGCTTTTCGGAAACCTGCGACTAGTTTTTCACAGTCTTCCGGATGAATGTAATCTTCAAAAGAGGTGTTTTCCATACTTTCAGGATCAAATCCATATGTTTTGATCTGGGGACTTATGTAAAGAATGATACCTCTCTCATTTGTGATGTAGATTATATCCTTAGTATTCTCGATCAGGTATCGATATTTTACCTCCCCTTTGTTTAATAGATCCTTTATGGAAACATAGTCGATGGTATCTGTCTTTATACTCTACCCCCTCCCGAGTAATGAAAAAACAAAACAGAATATTATTATGTTCTGATGGAGTATATAAATATACTTGTCTGGTCTAAAAAAGCGATGTTCATCGGCACAATAATGTTTGCAAAGTGTTTCTGCTAATGTATAATCTGTGAACTGCAAAGTTGAGGATCAAAACTGTAAAATTATTAGTGTCTGATCTGTAACCGTACAGCTATTTTTGATCAATTTGATCATTAAAGATATTTCATACCTTCGTAAAAGTTACTCCAAAAACGGTTCCACTACTTTCAGGATTGTCTTCCACACTTAGGTCTCCACCATGGAGATCAACTATTCTTTTAACAATAGCAAGCCCTAACCCGGTACCTTTCACTCCTTTCTTGTCAACACGTTTGAAACGATCGAATATCAGTGACTTTTCATTATCCGGAATTCCATCTCCGAAATCGGTGACTGTGACCTTCCAATCTGTATCTTTATCGATGATATTTACAATAACCTTTGAGTTATCAGGGCCATACTTGATAGCATTTGATATCAGATTTGCAAATACTTCTTCTATCATAGGATTGGCCAACGCATTGTATTCCTGGTGTACCGGAAGTTCGATGACGACGTTCTTTTGTTTGGAATGATATTGGAACTGTTTTATGATATCTTTTAACATTCCTGCAAGTTCTATTG